>NZ_JBHZGK010000012.1:0-91232 GCF_051900425.1 Frateuria sp. GZRR33 | reverse complement strand
CCACGGACGTGACCGGCGCGGTCACGCTGCCGGAAGGCGTGGAGATGGTCATGCCGGGCGACAACATCAAGATGGTGGTGAGCCTGATCCACCCGATCGCGATGGACGAAGGCCTGCGTTTCGCCATTCGCGAAGGCGGCCGCACCGTCGGCGCCGGCGTGGTGGCCAAGGTCATCAAGTAAGGCCAGGCGGCGGTCCTCAGGGGCCGCCGCTTTTCGCCTGGGCGCCGGCAAGGCTGGCGTCTTGCGCAGATTGACTGTTATACTCGTCAGCTTGACGGCTCCGATGTTGCCTGGAGTCGATACCGCGAAATGAGGCGCAGGACGTGCTTCGAGTTCGCAGGCCGGGATGGCCCTCGCAACGCATCGATCCGTCGCAGACGACGTTCTGTTGACGTATGTGCGTTGTGCGACTTATAATTTTCTGTCTAGGCGAGCCAAATGTGCTCGCCTAGCTTTTTCGCCCGGCGCGCCCTGCGTGGCGGGTAGTTCCAAAAGGGTTGTGCGGGGCGGTGAGAAGCCACCCCGAAACAAGTATTTGTTCTTTCGATAACAGGACACGGTTTTATGGCGAACCAGAAGATTCGCATCCGCCTCAAGGCGTTCGATCATCGCCTGATCGACCGCTCGGCCAGCGAGATCGTCGAGACGGCCAAGCGCACCGGCGCTACGGTGCTCGGCCCCATCCCGCTCCCGACCAAGATCGAGCGCTACACCATCCTGGTCTCGCCGCACGTCGACAAGGACGCACGCGACCAGTACGAGACCCGTACGCACAAGCGTGTGCTCGACATCGTCGACCCCAACGACAAGACCGTGGACGCGCTCATGAAGCTTGACCTCGCCGCTGGCGTGGACGTCCAGATCAAGCTCGGCTGAGCGATAGACAGGATACGAAGATGAGTATCGGACTGGTTGGCCGCAAGTGCGGCATGAGCCGGCTCTTCACTGAAGATGGACGCTCGATTCCGGTGACGCTGATTGAAGCGACCCCGAACCGCGTCACCCAGCTGAAGACCGAAGACAACGATGGTTACACCGCGATCCAGGTCACCGCGGGCGTCAAGCGCGCCTCGCTGCTGACCCAGCCGGTGAAGGGCCACTACGCCAAGGCGAAGGTCGAGCCGGGTCGTGGCCTGTGGGAGTTCCGCGTTGCCGCCGAGGATCTCGGCAAATACAGCGTCGGTGCCGAGATCAAGGCGGACGAGATCTTCTCGGCCGGCCAGATCGTCGACGTCGCCGGCGTCTCGAAGGGCAAGGGCTTCCAGGGCACGATCAAGCGCCACAACTTCTCGATGGGCGATGCGACGCACGGTAACTCGCTGTCGCACCGCGCGCCGGGTTCGATCGGCCAGCGCCAGACGCCGGGCCGCGTGTTCCCGGGCAAGAAGATGGCCGGCCACATGGGCGCGGTGAACCGCACGCAGCAGGGTCTGGAAGTGGTCAAGGTCGACGCCGAGCGTCACCTGATCGCGGTCAAGGGCGCGGTGCCGGGTGCGACCGGCGGCGACGTCGTGATCCGCCCGACCACCAAGGGTTGAGGAGAGACGCCATGGAACTGAATGTCATTGGCGCCAAGCCGCTCAGCGTGTCCGACGAAGTGTTCGGCGCCGAGCTCAAGCAGGCCCTGATCCACCAGGTGGTGGTTGCGTACCAGGCCGGCGGTCGCGCCGGTACCAAGGCGCAGCTGTCGCGCGGTGAGATGTCGGGTACCACCAAGAAGTTCAAGAAGCAGAAGGGCGGCGGCGCCCGTCACGGCGACTACCGTGCTCCGATCTTCGTCGGCGGCGGTGTCACCTTTGCGGCCAAGCCCCGTAGCTTCGAGCAGAAGGTCAACCGCAAGGCTTACCGCGTGGCGATCCGCTCGATCCTTTCCGAGCTGAACCGCCAGGATCGCCTGAAGGTCGTCGACGGTTTCGGCATCGAGGAAGCCAAGACCAAGGCGATGGTCGCCAAGCTGGCCGAGCTGCAGGTCGGCGGCCGCGTGCTGCTGGTCTCCGAGGACGCCAACGAGGCGCTGTTCCTGGCCGCCCGCAACATCCCGTACCTGCACGTGGTTGACGTGATGGCGCTGAACCCGGTCAGCCTGGTCGGCTCCGACTACGTCGTGCTGACCGCCGAGGCCGTGAAGAAGATCGAGGAATGGCTGGCATGAGCAACGAACGCATTCTCAATACGCTGCGTGCGCCGCACATCTCCGAGAAGTCCGCGCGCCTGGCCGAGAACAACCAGTACGTATTCGTGGTCGCCCCCGAGGCGACCAAGGCCGACGTCCGCGCGGCGGTGGAACAGATGTTCGACGTCAAGGTCGAGCAGGTGAACCTCGTCAACGCCAAGGGCAAGGTCAAGTCCTTCCGTTTCCGCACTGGCAATCGCCAGGGCAAGCGCAAGGCCTATGTCCGCCTCGCCGATGGCCAGACCATCGACGTGTCGGCCAAGGCCTGAGCTCAAGGAGTTGAATTGAGATGGCACTGATCACTCACAAGCCGACCTCGCCGGGCCGCCGCGACTCCGTCAGCGTCCGCACCGAGGGCCTGCACAAGGGCGCGCCCTACGCGCCGTTGACCGAATCGCAGTCCAAGACGGGTGGCCGCAACCACTACGGTCGCATCACCACGCGTCACCGCGGTGGTGGCCACAAGCAGGCCTACCGCATCATCGACTTCAAGCGCGACAAGGAAGGCATCGCCGCCAAGGTCGAGCGCATCGAATACGATCCGAACCGCACCGCGCACATCGCGCTGCTGTGCTACGCCGATGGCGAGCGCCGCTACATCATCGCGCCGAAGGGCGTGGCGGTGGGTGATCGCCTGGTGTCCGGTTCCGACGCGCCGATCAAGGCGGGCAACAGCCTTCCGCTGCGCGCCATCCCGGTCGGTTCGACCATCCACTGCATCGAGATGAAGGCTGGCAAGGGCGCGCAGATCGCCCGCAGCGCCGGCGCCTCCGTGCAGCTGGTCGCCCGCGAGTCCGGTTACGCCACCCTGCGTCTTCGCTCTGGCGAGATGCGCCGCGTGCCCGTGGACTGCCGCGCGACCATCGGCGAAGTCGGCAACTCCGAGCACAGCCTGAAGAAGCTGGGCAAGGCCGGCGCCAAGCGCTGGAAGGGCATCCGCCCGACCGTGCGCGGCGTGGTGATGAACCCGGTCGACCATCCGCACGGTGGTGGTGAAGGCCGTACCTCCGGCGGCCGTCATCCGGTCAGCCCGTGGGGTACGCCGACCAAGGGCTACAAGACCCGCAACAACAAGCGCACGCAGCAGTTCATCGTGCGTCGTCGCAAGTAACAGGAAACGATCATGCCGCGCTCCCTAAAGAAAGGTCCGTTCATCGACCTGCACCTCGCAAAGAAGGTGGAAGCCGCCGTTTCCGCCAACAACAAGCGTCCGATCAAGACCTGGTCGCGCCGCTCGATGATCCTGCCCGAAATGGTGGGCCTGACCATCGCCATCCACAACGGTCGCCAGCACGTGCCGGTACTGATCAACGAGAACATGGTCGGGCACAAGCTCGGCGAGTTTGCGGTGACCCGTACTTTCAAGGGCCACGGCGGCGACAAGAAGGGTAAGTAAGATGAGCACCGAAGCCAAAGCGATCCTGCGCAGCGCCCGCATCTCGGCGCAGAAGGCACGCCTGGTGGCTGACCTGGTCCGCGGCATGCCCGTGGGTCGCGCCAGCGACGTGCTCCAGTTCACCAACAAGAAGGCCGCCCACCTTGTCCGCAAGGTGCTGCTCTCGGCCGTCGCCAACGCCGAGAACAACCTGGGCGCCGACGTCGACGAGCTGAAGGTCTCGCGCATCTTCGTGGACGAGGGTCCGTCGATGAAGCGCATGTTTGCCCGCGCCAAGGGTCGCGGCTCGCGCATCCTGAAGCGCACCAGCCACATCACCGTGGTCGTCGGCGAGTAAAGAGGACAGAAGACGATGGGTCATAAAGTTCATCCCACCGGTATCCGCCTCGGCATCGCCAAGGACTGGAATTCGAAGTGGTACGCCAACAAGGGCGATTACGCCCAGTACCTCGCGGCTGACCTGAAGGTCCGCGAGATGCTGCGCAAGAAGCTGGCGCAGGCCGGCATCTCCAAGATCCAGATCGAGCGTCCGGCCAAGACCGCCCGCGTGACGATCCATACCGCCCGTCCGGGCGTGGTGATCGGCAAGAAGGGCGAGGACATCGAAAAGCTGCGCAAGGAAGTCAGCGACATGATGGGCGTTCCGGCGCACATCAACGTCAATGAAGTGCGCAAGCCCGAGCTCGACGCGCAGCTGGTGGCCGAGTCGATCGCCCAGCAGCTGGAGCGCCGCATCATGTTCCGTCGCGCCATGAAGCGCGCCGTCGGCAACGCGATGCGCCTGGGCGCCCTCGGCATCAAGATCAACGTGTCCGGCCGTCTGAACGGCGCCGAGATCGCACGCTCCGAGTGGAGCCGCGAGGGCCGCGTGCCGCTGCACACTCTGCGCGCCGACATCGACTACGGTTTTGCCGAGGCGAAGACCACCTACGGCATCATCGGCATCAAGGTGTGGGTCTACAAGGGCGAGATCTTCGACCTGGCAGCAGCGTCGGCCGAGTCGAAGGACGAGCAGTCGCAGCCGCGCCGCGAAGGTGGCGAGGGTCGTCGTGAATCGCGTCGCGAGGGCGGTGAAGGCCGCCGCGAGCGGACGGCGAAGTAAGGAGAGTTGCCATGTTGCAACCGAAGCGAACCAAATACCGCAAGCAGTTCAAGGGCCGCAACGATGGCCTGGCCCAGTGCTCGAACCTCGTCAGCTTTGGCGAGTACGGCCTGAAGGCGACCACCCACGGCGCGCTGACCGCGCGCCAGATCGAGGCGGCCCGTCGTTGCATCACCCGTTTCGTCAAGCGTGGCGGCAAGCTGTGGATCCGCGTGTTCCCGGACAAGCCGATCACCAAGAAGCCCATCGAAGTGCGTATGGGCGCGGGCAAGGGCGGCGTCGAGTTCTGGGTCGCCCCGATCCAGCCGGGCCGCATGCTCTATGAAATCGAGGGTATCGACGAGGCAACGGCACGCGAGGCATTCCGCCTGGCCGCCGCCAAGCTCTCTGTGCAGACCCAATTCGTGACCCGGGCGGTGATGTGATGGCCACCAACGATCTGAACACCAAGTCGGCCGACGAGCTGAAGCAGCACCTGCTGGACCTGCGCAAGGAGCAGTTCAACCTGCGCATGCAGAAGGGCACCGGCCAGCTCAGCCAGCCGCATCAGCTGCGCCGCGTCCGGCGCGACATCGCCCGCACGAAGTTCGTGCTCGGCACGAAGAAGTAAGGGACCGCCGACATGAGCGAGAACACCAAGCAGGCGCGCACCCTCGAGGGTCGCGTCATCAGCAACAAGATGAACAAGACGGTCACCGTCCTGATCGAGCGCCAGGTGCAGCACGGCCTGCTGGGCAAGATCATCCGCCGGTCGACCAAGCTGCACGCGCAGGACGACCTGGGTGCGAACGAGGGTGACCTGGTCCGTATCACCGAGTGCCGTCCGCTGTCGAAGACCAAGCATCACCGCGTGGTCGAAATCGTCACGCGCGCGGCCGTCTGAGGAGGGTGCAGACATGATCCAGATGCAGAGCACGCTTTCCGCGGCCGACAACAGCGGCGCCAAGGAACTGATGTGCATCAAGGTGCTCGGCGGTTCGCACCGCCGTTACGCCGCGATCGGTGACGTGATCAAGGTCACCGTGAAGGATGCGATCCCGCGCGGCAAGGTGAAGAAGGGCGAGGTCTACAACGCCGTGGTGGTGCGTACCGCCAAGGGCGTGCGCCGCCCCGATGGCTCGCTGATCCGTTTCGACGGCAATGCAGCGGTGCTCCTCAACAACAAGCTCGAGCCGATCGGCACCCGTATCTTCGGGCCGGTCACGCGTGAGCTGCGCGGCGAGAAGTTCATGAAGATCGTCTCCCTCGCGCCCGAAGTGCTTTGAGCGGAGATAAGAACCATGAACCGTATCCGCAAGGGTGATCAAGTCCTCGTGATCGCCGGCAAAAACAAGGGCCAGCGCGGCGACGTGCTGCGCGTGGACGGCGACCGCGTGTTCGTCTCCAACGTGAACATCGTCAAGCGCCACACCAAGCCGAATCCGCAGGCCAACCAGGCCGGCGGCATCGTCGAGCGCGAGGCCTCGATCCACATCTCCAATGTGCAGCCGTTCAACCCCGCCACGGGCAAGGGCGAACGCGTCGGTGCCAAGTCGCTCGAGGATGGGCGCAAGGTCCGCGTGTTCCGCTCCACTGGCGAACAGCTGGACGTGTAAGGAACAAATGTCATGACGCGCCTTGAAAGCTTTTACAAAGAACAGGTCGTTCCGAAGCTCACCGAGCGTTTCGGCTACGAGAATGTGATGCAGGTTCCGCGCATCACCAAGATCACCCTGAACATGGGTGTGGGTGAGGCTGCCGGCAACAAGAAGATCCTCGAGAACGCCGTGGCGGACATGACCAAGATCGCCGGTCAGAAGCCGATCACGACCAAGGCGCGCGTGTCCGTGGCCTCGTTCAAGATCCGCGACGGCTGGCCGATCGGCTGCAAGGTCACCCTGCGTCGCGCCAACATGTGGGAATTCCTGGACCGCCTGATCAACATCTCGCTGCCGCGTACCCGCGACTTCCGCGGTGTGTCCGGTCGCGCCTTCGATGGCCGTGGCAACTACAACTTCGGCATCAAGGAACAGATCATCTTCCCGGAAATCGACTTCGACGCGATCGACGCGATGCGTGGCATGGATATCTCCATCACCACGACCGCCAAGACCGATGAAGAAGCCAAGGCGCTGCTGGAAGCCTTCAGCTTCCCGTTCCGCAACTGATCGCGCCGAACTAGAGAGCGAGAGAAACGCAATGGCAAAGACCTCGATGGTCAACCGCGACATCAAGCGGACCAAGCTCGTCAAGAAGTACGCCGCCAAGCGCGCCGAACTGAAGGCGATCGTGATCAACCCGAACGCCTCGTACGACGAGAAGATGGACGCGCAGTCCAAGCTGCAGAAGCTGCCGCGCGACGCCAGTCCGGTGCGCCAGCGCAACCGCTGCGAGCTGTCCGGCCGTCCGCGCGGCGTGTATCGCAAGTTCGGCCTGGGCCGCAACAAGCTGCGCGAAGCGACCATGCGCGGTGACGTGCCTGGTCTGCGCAAGGCCAGCTGGTAAGTAACCCAAGGCGGGCGCTCTGACGCCCGTCGCATCCCGGGCAGGCCGCCTCGGCCTGCCGGTGCTTTTTGGCACGGATGTTCGCTTGACCGGAAAAAGCTGCTATAGTCGCCCGTCTGTGTAATGCAGACAGGCGGTCAACGACCGCCTCACAACTTAGAAGATTTCCGGTTACTCGGATATCGGTGCACTCTGAAGGATGTTTTCATGAGCATGACTGATCCCATCGCCGATCTGTTTACGCGCATCCGCAATGCCCAGCTCACGGGCAAGCAGGCCGTAAGCATGCCGTCGTCGAAGCTGAAGTTGGCGATCGCCAACCTCCTCAAGAACGAGGGCTACATCCTCGACGCCAAGACTTCCGACCAGGAAGGCAAGCCGGTGCTCGAGATCAAGCTCAAGTATTTCGAAGGCCGCCCGGCCATCGAGGCCATTTCCCGTGTTTCCCGCTCCGGCCTGCGCGTCTATCGCGGCAAGGACGAGCTGCCGAAGGTGCTCGGCGGCATGGGTATCTCGATCATCTCGACTTCCGCCGGTCTGATGACCGATGCGCAGGCCCGCGCCAAGGGCCTGGGCGGCGAAGTCATCGGCCAAGTGGCGTAAGGAGTTCCCATGTCCCGCGTTGCCAAGAAACCGATCAACCTGCCCAAGGGCGTGGAACTGAAGTCCGACGCCAGCGGCATCTCCGTCAAGGGCCCGAAGGGTACGCTGTCCGTGCACGCTCTGCCGGGCGTTTCCGTGGCCGTGAATGACGGCGTTGCCAGCATCGCGCTGGCCGAAGGCGCCGACGACAAGTTCGGCGGCACCGCGCGCGCGCTGCTGGCCAACATGGTCAAGGGCGTGTCCGAGGGTTACGAGCGCAAGCTGGAGCTGGTCGGCGTGGGTTATCGCGCGTCGATGGCCGGCAAGGCCCTGAACCTGAGCCTGGGCTTCTCGCACCCGGTGGTGTTCAACGCCCCCGAAGGGATCACGCTCGAGACCCCGTCGCAGACCGAGATCCTGATCAAGGGTTCGGACAAGCAGCGCGTGGGCGAAGTTGCCGCCAAGATCCGCGCGTTCCGTCCGCCGGAGCCCTACAAGGGCAAGGGCGTGCGCTATGCCGGCGAGAAGATCACCCTGAAGGAAGCCAAGAAGGCTTAAGTACGCAGTCCCTGCGTGTGAAAGCGGCCATCCATGGCCGCACTCTTCACAAGAGCGCTGTACTGCCGAACTATCGCCGATCCGCTTTCGAGGAACCAGACAGATGAACAAGAACGAATCCCGCCTGCGCCGCGCCAAGTCCACGCGCGCCCACATCCGCAAGCTCGCCGTGGCCCGCCTGTCGGTGCATCGCACCGGCCAGCACCTGTATGCCCAGGTGTTCGACGCCTCCGGCGACAAGGTGGTGGCGGCTGCGTCCACCGTGCAGAAGTCGGTGGCCGAGGGCCTGAAGGGCACCAAGAACCTCGCTGCTGCGGCGGCGGTGGGCAAGGCGGTGGCCGAGCGTGCGCTCGCTGCCGGCGTCGAGTCCGTCGCTTTCGACCGCTCGGGCTTCCGCTATCACGGTCGCATCAAGGCTTTGGCCGATGCGGCGCGCGAGGCCGGCCTGAAGTTCTAAGGAGCCGGAGGCGGCTGCCTCCGGTCCTTGCAAGACACACAACAACAAGCGGCAAAGCCGCAAGCAAAAGTCCCGGATGGTCCGGGCACACGGAATAGAGAAATGTCTTCGAACGATCGCGAAAACTCCGACGGCCTGCTCGAGAAGCTGATCGCCGTCAACCGCGTGGCCAAGACCGTCAAGGGTGGCCGCCAGATGAGCTTCACCGCGCTGACCGTGGTCGGCGACGGCGAGGGCAAGGTCGGCTTCGGCTATGGCAAGGCGCGTGAAGTGCCGGTCGCCATCTCCAAGGCCATGGACCGCGCTCGCCGCAACATGGTGAGCATCGACCTGAACAACGGCACCCTGTGGTACGCCATCAAGGCCAACCACGGTGCTGCGCGCGTGTTCATGCAGCCGGCTGCCGAAGGTACCGGCGTGATCGCCGGCGGCGCCATGCGTGCCGTGCTGGAAGTGGTCGGCGTCAAGAACGTGCTGGCCAAGGCGGTCGGTTCGCGCAACCCGATCAACCTGGTGCGCGCCACCATCAAGGGCCTGCAGGCCATCGCCTCGCCCAAGCGCATCGCCGCCAAGCGTGGCAAGACCGTGGAAGAGGTGATGGGTAATGGCTAAGAACAACGAAACCGCCGCCACCGTGCGCGTGCGCCTGGTCAAGGGCCTGCGCGGCGTGCAGGCGCGCCACCGTCTCAGCGTCAAGGCGCTGGGCCTGAACAAGACCAACGACGTCCGTGAGCTGAAGGACAGCCCGCAGGTGCGTGGCCTGATCAACACGGTCTACTACCTGGTCCGGGTCGAGGAGTAATCATCATGCGTCTCAACGACATCAAGCCGGCTGCCGGTGCGCGCAAGACGCGCCTGCGCGTCGGTCGCGGTATCGGCTCGGGCCTGGGCAAGACTGCAGGCCGTGGCCACAAGGGTCAGCACGCCCGCGCCGGCGGCACCCACAAGTTCGGCTTCGAAGGCGGCCAGATGCCGCTGCAGCGTCGCCTGCCCAAGGTCGGCTTCCGCTCCAAGAAGAAGGCCGAAAGCCAGGAAGTGTTCCTGTACCAGCTCGCCAACCTGAAGGTGGACGTGATCGACCCGATCGCACTGCACCAGGCCGGCCTGGTGGACAGCAAGGCGAAGAAGATCAAGGTCGTCGCCAAGGGCGAAATCGGCCGTGCGGTCAAGCTCTCCGGCGTGCTCGCCACGGCCGGTGCCAAGGCGGCCATCGAGGCTGCCGGCGGCAGCGTGGAGTAAGACGGTGGCGCAAGCCCAGGGCAACGCGCTCGGCGCGCTCGGCAAGCTGACGGAACTCCGCCAGCGCATCTTCTTCGTGATTGGTGCGCTGGTCGTCTTCCGGCTCGGCTCGTTCATCCCGGTGCCGGGTGTCAACCCGGAGGCCATGACGCGGCTGATCCAGGGTGGTGGCGGCCTGTTGAACATGTTCAACATGTTCTCTGGCGGCTCGCTGCAGCGCTTCTCGGTGTTCGCGCTCGGCGTGGTGCCATACATCTCGGCCTCGATCGTGGTGCAGATGATGGGTTCGGTCGTGCCGAGCCTGCAGGCGCTGCGCAAGGAGGGCGAGGCCGGTCGTCGCACGATGACCATGTACACGCGCTTCGGTACGGTAGGACTGTCCGCGTTCCAGGCGTTCGGCATCGCCGCGGCGCTGCAGACGCAAACGGCCGCAGGTGGCGCGCCGGTGGTGTACACGCCCGGCTTCGGCTTCATCCTGGCGTCGGTCGTTGGCCTCACCGCCGGTTCGATGTTCCTGATGTGGCTGGGCGAGCAGATCACCGAGCGCGGCATCGGCAACGGTATCTCGCTGCTGATCTTCGCCGGCATCGTGGCGGGCCTGCCTGGCGCGGTGTCCAGCACTCTCGGCATGGCCAGCAATGGCGAGTTGTCGGTGCTGCGACTGATCATGGTGGTGGGCCTGGTGCTTGCGGTCACGGCGTTCGTGGTGTTCATGGAGCGCGCCCAGCGGCGCATCACCGTGAACTACGCCAGGCGCTCCGGTGGCCAGCGGGCGTACATGAACCAGACCTCGCACCTGCCGCTGAAAATCAACATGTCGGGCGTGATCCCGCCGATCTTCGCCTCGAGCCTGCTGATGTTCCCGGCGACTGCGGTGAGCTGGTTCGGTGCCGGGCACCAGTCGCGCTGGCTGCAGAGTCTGACCCAGGCCATCGCCCCGGGGCAGCCGCTGTACGAAATCATCTATGCGGTGCTGGTGATCGTGTTCGCCTTCTTCTACACGGCGATCGTCTTCAACTCGCAGGAAACGGCCGACAACCTCAAGCGGTCGGGTGCGCTGATTCCGGGCATCCGTCCGGGCCGGGCCACCGGTGAGTACATCGACGGCGTGATGACCAGGCTGACGGGCGTGGGTGCGATCTACCTGGTGCTGGTGTGCCTGGTGCCCACGTTCATGCAGAACTACTGGCACGTGCCGTTCTACTTCGGCGGCACCTCGCTGCTGATCATCGTGGTGGTGGTGATGGACTTTACCGCCCAGGTGCAGGCGCATCTGGTCAGCCATCAGTACGAAAGTCTGCTCAAGAAGGCCAACCTCCGCCGCAACTAGTGGCTGCTGGGGCGAACGGGGTTGGTCACGTTGGAAGGCAGGCGGCACGGTGCCGCGGGGCTTTCCTGTTAAGGTAATTCAGGTTAAAATTGCGCGTTTACCGCGCAAGAAACGCATCGGAGAAAGTACATCATGGCGCGCATCGCGGGTGTCAATTTGCCGGTCCAGAAGCATGTCTGGGTTGGCCTGCAGAGCATCTACGGCATCGGCCGCAGCAGGGCCAAGAAGGTCTGTGCAGATGCCGGGGTGGTTCCGACCACGCCGATCAAGTCCCTCAGCGAGGGCGAGGTGGAGAAGCTCCGCCACGAAATCGGCAAGTACGTTGTCGAAGGCGACCTGCGCCGTGAGGTGGGTATCGCGATCAAGCGCCTGATGGACCTGGGTTGCTACCGCGGCCTTCGTCACCGTCGTGGCCTGCCGGTGCGCGGTCAGCGCACGCGTACCAATGCACGCACCCGCAAGGGTCCGCGTCGCGCGATCAAGAAGTAACGGACACCAATTATGGCCAAGCCTGTCAAGACCAAGAAGAAGATCAAGCGCGTTGTCACGGATGCCGTGGCCCACGTGCAGGCCTCCTTCAACAACACCATCGTCACCATCACCGACCGCCAGGGCAATGCGCTGTCGTGGGCGACTGCCGGCGGCGCGGGTTTCCGCGGTTCGCGCAAGTCCACCCCGTTCGCTGCCCAGGTCGCTGCCGAGAAGGCTGGCCGCGCGGCTGGCGACTACGGCGTGAAGACCGTGGAAGTGCGTATCAAGGGCCCCGGCCCGGGCCGCGAGTCGGCCGTGCGTTCGCTGAACGCGCTGGGCTACAAGGTCCTCAACATCATCGACGTCACGCCGATTCCGCACAACGGCTGCCGTCCCCCCAAGAAGCGTCGAGTCTAAGGAGTAACCCATGGCCCGTTATCGTGGAGCTACCTGCAAGCTCGCCCGCCGCGAGGGTGCGGATCTCAGCCTGAAGAGCCCGGCCCGCGCGCTGGACTCCAAGTGCAAGCTGGAGAACAAGCCCGGCCAGCATGGCGCCAACAAGCGCATGCGCATGTCCGACTACGCCGTCCAGTTGCGCGAGAAGCAGAAGGTCAAGCGCATCTACGGTGTGCTCGAGCGCCAGTTCAGCAATTACTACACCAAGGCGTCGACCCTCAAGGGCAACACCGGTGAGAACCTGCTGCGCCTGCTCGAAAGCCGCCTGGACAATGTCGTGTACCGCATGGGCTTCGCGGTGACCCGCGCCCAGGCCCGCCAGCTGGTCGCCCACAAGGCGGTGCTGGTCAACGGCAAGAAGGTCAACATCCCCTCGTACCAGGTCAAGCCGGGCGACGAGGTTGCGCTGACCGAGCGCGCGCGCAACCAGCTGCGCGTGCAGGAAGCGGCGACCGTGTTCGACACCATGGACCTGCGTCCGATCTGGCTCGAAGTGGACTCCAAGAAGTTCACCGGCACCTTCAAGTCGGTGCCCGACCGCGGCGACCTGCCGTCGGACATCAACGAAGCCCTGATCGTCGAGCTGTATTCGAAGTAATTACCGGAGCCCTGCATGGCAGTTTCGTCAACTAGTGTGCTGCGGCCTCGTGGCCTCAGCGTCGAGCAGCTCGGAGCCAACCGCGCCAAGGTGGTGGTGGAGCCGCTCGAGCGTGGCTTCGGTCACACCCTGGGCAACGCGCTGCGCCGCGTGCTGCTCTCGTCGATCCCGGGCAGCGCCATCATCGAAGTCGAGATCGATGGCGTGCTGCACGAGTACACCACCCTCGAGGGTCTGCAGGAGGACGTGATCGAAGTCCTGCTCAACCTCAAGGACGTGGCCATTCGCCAGCATTCCGGCGACGAAGTCACCCTGACCCTGTCCAAGAAGGGCAAGGGCGTGGTGACGGCCGGCGACATCGTCGTCGACCACTCGGTGGAAATCGTCAACCCCGAGCACGTGATCTGTCACCTGACCAAGGACATCGCGCTCAACATGCGCCTGAAGGTGCGTCGCGGCGTCGGCTACCAGCCGGCCAGCGCGCGCCAGCATCCGGACGACGAAGCGCGTCCGATCGGCCGCCTGCAGCTCGATGCCTCCTTTGCGCCGGTGCTGCGCGTGGCGTACGAGGTCGACGCGGCGCGTGTGGAGCAGCGTACCAACCTGGACAAGCTGGTTCTCGATATCGAGACCAACGGCACTATCGGTGCCGAGGACGCGGTCCGCAAGGCCGCCGAGATCCTCAACGATCAGCTGTCGGTGTTCGGCGATTTCTCGCGCCGCGAGAGCTCCGCCGACAAGGCGGAGAAGGGCGGTTTCGATCCGCTGCTGCTGCGCCCGATCGACGACCTCGAGCTGACGGTGCGTTCGGCCAACTGCCTGAAGGCCGAGAGCATCTACTACATCGGCGACTTGGTACAGAAGACCGAAGTCGAACTGCTCAAGACCCCGAACCTCGGCAAGAAGTCGCTCACCGAGATCAAGGATGTCCTTGGCTCGCGCGGCCTGGCCCTGGGCATGAAGCTGGAGAACTGGCCGCCGCCGGGTCTCTCGCACGGCATGCAGCTGGGTTGATGTTTACGGCGGCGATCGCGAGGTCGCCGCCGGAGTTTCAGGCTGACGGTTCCCCACCGTTCCGCCAGTCGTGTTCTTGGAGCGGTCGTTTTGACTGCCCGTCGGAGGGCCGGTTTGGCCCATGCGGTCCTCGTGATCGCCATAGCAATAGACGGCCACCCATGGCCGCACTCCTCACGAGAGCCTGTTCTTAAAGGGCTCGGAACAGCGGGCAACCGCGGAAAGCCGGACACAATCGCCGGTTTTTCATAACAACAGACCGAAGAGAGTTCACCATGCGCCACCAGAAATCGGGCCGCAAGCTCAACCGCACCAGCTCGCACCGCGAAGCGATGTTCAAGAACATGGCCGCCTCGCTGATCAAGCATGAGCTGATCCGTACCACCCTGCCCAAGGCCAAGGAACTGCGCCGCGTCGCCGAGCCGCTGATCACCCTGGCCAAGGCCGACGGCGTTGCCAATCGCCGCCTCGCCTTCTCGCGCCTGCGCGACAAGGAAGCGGTCGGCAAGCTCTTTGTCGAGCTGGGCCCGCGCTACCGCGAGCGTCCCGGCGGCTACCTGCGCATCCTCAAGTGCGGCTTCCGCCCGGGCGACAACGCCCCGATGGCGTACGTCGAGCTGGTGGACCGTCCGCAGACAGCCGTCGCCGCCGACGTCGAGTAAGCGTCGCGCGTACGGGCGTCCAGACGTCCAAACGATCAACCCCGGCCGGGCCATCCGCCGGGGTTTTTCTTTTTCCGGAAGGCCTTGCTGACAGGGGCCCGGCAAGCGGGTAATGTCGGCTTTCCGCAACGCAGCACGCCGCCATGAATCCTCTGCATTGGTCGTACCGCATCAGCTTCCTCGTGGGCTTTCTCGTTTGCGTGGCGTTGCTGGGTTTCGCGCTGTACACCGAATACGCCTGGGGCCTGATTCCCTGTCCGCTGTGCATATTCCAGCGCATCGGCTTCCTGGTGATGGCGGCCTTCTTCCTCGTTGGCGCGCTGCATGCGCCGCAGCGCGGGTTGCGCTGGGTCTACACCGGCGGCGTGCTGCTGGGCGCCCTGTGGGGCATGGCCGTCGCCGGGCGGCACCTGTGGATCCAGTCGCTGCCCGCGGATCAGGTGCCCTCGTGCGGGCCGCCGCTCGATTACATGTTCGACGCCTTCCCGTTTGCGCAGGTGTTGCGCATGGTGTTCACCGGCTCGGGCGAGTGTGCCAAGGTCGAGCCGGTGCTGGGCCTGCCGATGCCCGCCTGGACCCTGCTGTGGTTCGTGCTGTTGGCGACCCTTTCGCTTGTCGCTACTTTGCGCCGCCCCACACCCGACCGGACAACGCCGTGAACGATCGATCCAACCACCTCGACTTGCCCGCCGATTGGCAGCCGGCGTCCTGGCAGCGGCGCGTGGCCCTGCAGCAACCACACTACGAAGACGCGGCGGAATTGGCGCGCGCCACTACGCAGCTGGCCGCGCTGCCGCCGCTGGTGACCTCCTGGGAGGTGCTGGCGCTCAAGCAGGCGCTGGCCGAAGCGCAGGAGGGCGAGCGCTTCCTGCTGCAGGGTGGTGATTGCGCCGAAAGCTTCGCCGACTGCACCAGCCCGGTGATCTCCAACCGGTTGAAGGTGCTGCTGCAGATGAGCCTGGTGCTCGTGCACGGCCTGAAGAGGCCGGTGCTGCGGGTAGGCCGATTCGCCGGGCAATATGCCAAACCGCGCTCGGCTGACACGGAGACCCGCGACGGCGTCACGCTGCCGAGCTTCCGTGGCGACGTGGTCAACGGCCCGGCCTTCACGGCCGAGGCACGCCGCGCGGATCCGCAGCGCCTGATCCAGGCGCACGCCCACTCGGCGCTGACCATGAATTTCGTGCGCGCGCTGATCGACGGCGGCTTCGCCGACCTGCACCACCCGGAATACTGGGACCTGGCCTGGGTGGAACATTCGCCGCTGGCGGCCGAGTACCGCCGGATGGTCGCTGCCATCGGGGACTCGCTGCGCTTTATGGAAACCCTGGCGGGACCGATCGCCAGCTTCTCGCGTGTCGACTTCTTCACCTCGCACGAGGCCCTGCTGCTGCACTACGAAGAGGCGCTGACCCGCCAGGTGCCCCGCAACCCCGGCTGGTTCAACCTTTCCACGCACTTCCCCTGGATCGGCATGCGCACGGCCGCGCTCGAGGGAGCGCACGTGGAGTACTTCCGCGGCATCCGCAATCCGGTCGCGGTCAAGGTGGGTCCCTCGGTGACGCCTGACCAGTTGCTGCCGCTGGTCGATGCGCTCAACCCGCAGGACGAGCCAGGTCGGCTCACCTTGATCCACCGCATGGGTAACGCCGCCATCGCCCGCGCGCTGCCGCCACTGCTGGAAGCGGTCAGGCGCGAGGGCCGGCGCGTGCTGTGGGTGGCCGACCCGATGCACGGCAATACCGAGAGTACGTCCAACGGCTACAAGACCCGCCGTTTCGACAACATCCGCGGCGAGCTGGACCAGGCGTTCGACATCCACGCGGCGGCCGGCACGCGGCTGGGCGGCGTGCACCTGGAACTGACCGGCGAAGACGTCACCGAGTGCATGGGCGGCGCACGTGACCTGTCCGAGACCGACCTCAAGCGCGCCTACAAGTCGATGGTCGATCCGCGACTCAACTACGAGCAGTCGCTGGAACTGGCCATGCTGATCGTGCGCAAGTCGGGCGGCATGGCCTAGGTCACCCGCTCAGCGGGGCGGCGCGCTTTCCTCGCGGATGCGCGCCTGCATGGACCGCTCGCCGAGCCCGGCGTATGCCTTGCATGCCCGGGCATCGCGCAGCGCGTCTGGCTCGCCCGCGTCGCGTTTGGCAAGGCGCTCCAGCAGGCCGCCCGCTTCGGGATGCGGCGTCATCAGGATGTCGCACGGCAGGGCGGAGAGCATCGCCAGGGCGCGTCGGAAATCGCCCAGGCGTTCAGGATGCGCCGGGTCGGTGTAGCGATAGTCGCCCGCGGCAAGCAGCGTAAGGCTGTCAGCGTAGACCATGGACAGGCAACGCGTGCCTTCGCAGGAGGTCCAGGTCCAGCTGGTGCTGCCGGGTGTATGGCCGGGTGTGGCATGTGCCTGGATCGCCAGGGGACCGACGCGCACGACGGCATCGTCGCCGATCACGCGCACATGCTCCACCTTCGGAAACAGCGGCGCGTCGCCATGCTGCGGATCGTCGACATCCTCACCGCCGTTGCGCAGCGCGCCAGCCTGGGACGCGCGGGCGGCCACCTTGGCACCGCTGTCGCGCACCAGCCTGGCGATGGCACCGGCATGGTCGCCGTGCGCATGGCTTGCGAGGATCATCCGGATGTCGCGCACGCGGAAACCGAGCGCGCGGATGTTCGCCTCGACCATCGCCGCGTTTTCCGCCAGCGTGCCGTCGATCAGCACGTGGCCCCGCGGCGAGGTGACAAGGATGGCGCTCAGACCATGGGTGCCCACGTACCAGGTATTGCCGTAGATCCGTTCCGGCGCCTGGGGCTGGCGCCAGGTGGCGCGCAACGCCGCACCTGGCGAGTGATTGTCGGCAGCGCCGGCGCCGGTCGCCAGCAGCAGGCAGAAGGGCAGGGCCAGGTGTCGGGCAAGGCGCATGCGTTGCTCCTCTCGTTGGGGAGCAACGCACGTTAATGTCCGCGGCGGGCGCCGATCTGGCCGTTTGCGGGCGCATCGGCGACGCCCGCGGACACGGGTCAATGCGCGCCCTGCGGCTTGCCGCCGACCGTGTCCAGGAAGCGCGGCGGCTGCCAGGCCTGGGCATGCTGCTCGAAGCCGTAGGCGATCGAGATCAGCGTGGGCTCGCTCCACTTCGCGCCGAACAGCACGATGCCCACCGGCAGGTCATGCGCGAAGCCGGCTGGCACGGTGATGGACGGATAGCCGGCCACTGCCGCCGGTTGCGATGCGCCGCCAACCGTCGGATCGCCGCTCACGATGTGGTCGCCGAGCACCAGGTCGGTGACGAAGGCCGGCCCCCACGACGGCGCCAGCAAGGCGTCCAGGTGGTCCTTGGCCAGTGCCGCGTCGATGCCCTCGGGGCCGGCCAGCCGCTTGGCCTTGGCCAGCGCGTCGGTGTAGTTCTTGTCGGTCAGTGGACCTTTGCCCTGCGCCTCCTCGAACAACTCCTGGCCGAACCAGGGCATTTCCTGTTCCGCGTGCGCCTTGTCGAAGGCGATCAGGTCGGTGAGCGTCCTCACCTTGAGGTTCGGCCGGGTGGCCAGGTAGGCGTTGATGTCGTGCTTGAATTCGTACACCAGCACGGTCATCTCCGGTCCGCCGAGGTCGGCCAGGTGCGGCACCGTCACCGGGTCGACGATGATCGCGCCTTGCGCCTTCATCAGCGCGATGGCCTGCGCCAGCACGCGATCGGCGTTGGGTTCGGCGCCCGCGAGCTGGCGCACCACGCCGATGCGCTTGCCCTTGAGGCCATTGGGGTCGAGGAAACGGGTGTAGTCGGTGGCGTGCTTGTCCGCTTCGGCGGTCGCCGGATCGCGCGGATCGCTGCCGGCGATCACGCTGAGCAACGCCGCAGCGTCGGCCACGCTGCGCGCCATCGGCCCGGCGGTGTCCTGGCTGTGTGCGATCGGCACGATCCCGCTGCGGCTGACCAGGCCCAGCGTGGGCTTGATGCCGACGATGCCGTTGCTGGCGGCGGGGCAGATGATCGACCCGTCCGTCTCGGTGCCGATCGCCACGGTCACCAGGCCGGCGGCCACCGCCGCGCCGGAACCGGCACTCGAACCACAGGGGTTGCGGTCGAGCACATAGGGGTTCCTGGTCTGCCCGCCACGTCCGCTCCAGCCGCTGCTGGCGTGGTTGGAGCGGAAGTTGGCCCACTCGCTCAGGTTGGTCTTGCCCAGCACCAGCGCGCCGGCCTTGCGCAACCGTTCGACCAGCCCCGCGTCGCGCGGTGCCGGCGCGTCGGCCAGCGCCAGCGAACCGGCGGTGGTGAGCATGCGGTCGCCGGTGTCGATGTTGTCCTTGAGCAGCACTGGCACACCGTAGAGCGGGCCGTGCTTGGCCTTGGCGCGACCGGCGTCGAGCGCGGCGGCGAGCTTGAGCGCGTCGGGATTGGTCTCGATCACCGAGCGCAAGGTCGGTCCGGCCTGGTCGATCTGCGCGATACGGTCGAGGAACTGCCGCGCCAGCGTGCGGCTGTCCAGCGTGCCGGCGTCCATCTGCTGCTGCAGCTGGTCGATCGAGGCCCAGGCAAGCGGCTTGACCGGTTGCGCCGCCATCGCCGGACCGGCGAGCAGCAGGGAGATGAGCAGGGCAAGTCGGGCGGGCGAGGGTTTCACGGCGGCCTCCGGTGGGTCGGTGTGCAATGGTGCATGACGGTGCGGCATGGTGTCGCGCCGGCGCAGCATATCCCTCCTGCGCGCCTGCCGCGCCTCCTGCCGCTACCTATAATCCCACGCATGAGCCTGCTTTCTTCCGTGTGCCTCGCGCCGGCACTGCTGGTCGTCGCGCTGACCGCCACCGCCGTCCGGGCCGCCGACGCGCCCAACGTGCCCGATACCCTCAAGCAGCGCATTGCCGCCTGCACCGCCTGTCACGGGGAGCACGGCGAAGGCACGCCCGAGACCGGTTTCTTCCCGCGCCTCGCCGGCAAGCCGGCGGGCTATCTCGCGCGCCAGATCCGCAATTTCCAGGACGGCCTGCGCAAGTACGCACCGATGGAATACACGGTGCGCGGCCTGACGCCCGGCTACATGCGCGAGATCGCCGGCTATTTCGCCGCGCAGCAGGTGCCTTACCAGCGCTCGCCGCTGCCGCGTGTCACGGACGAGGTCCTCAAGCGCGGTGAAGTGCTGGCTACCCAGGGCGACCCCGCGCGCAAGGTTCCCGCCTGCGCGGCCTGCCACGGCCAGCAGCTGATCGGCGTGGAACCGGACATTCCCGGCCTGGTCGGCTTGCCGTACGACTACATCAGCGCGCAGCTGGGCGCATGGCGCACGCACACGCGGGCGATGGTCGCGCCCGACTGCATGGCGACCATCGCCAGCCGCCTGAGCGACGCGGATATCACCGCCGTCTCGGCCTGGCTGGCTGCCCATGACGTGCCGGCCGACGTGCACGCCCAGCCGGCCGGCTCGGTGACGCCGCCGTTGGCCTGCGGTGTGCTCCAGGGTAAGGAGAGCTCGCGATGAAGTGGCTCCTTCGCGGCTTTTTTGCCCTGGTGGTGGTGGCCATCGCCGTGGTGGCCTGGTGGCTGGTCGCCCGGCACCATCCGGCCTTGCCGCCCGCGCAGACCACCGCGGCCCGGTTGCAGGATCCGGCGCTGATCGCCCGCGGCGCCTACCTCGCCACGGTCGGCGACTGCGCGGCCTGCCACACCGCACAGGGCGGCAAGCCCTACGCGGGCGGGCGGGCGCTGCCTACGCCGTTCGGCGAGGTGCCTGCGCCGAACCTCACGCCGGACGACGCCACGGGCCTCGGGCAATGGTCGTTCGATGCGTTCTGGCGCGCGTTGCACGAAGGCGTCGGACGCGATGGCCATGCGCTCTACCCGGCCTTCCCGTACACCTCCTACACGAAGGTCAGCCGCGAGGATGCGTTCGCACTGTTCGCCTACCTCAAGACCCTGCCGCCGGTGCGCAACCAGACGGGCGCGCCGTCGCTGCGCTTCCCCTACGACCTGCGGGCCAGCCTGGCCACATGGCGCACGCTCTATTTCCGCCCCGGCGAATTCGTGCCCGACCCGAAGCAACCGGCCGAGTGGAATCGCGGCGCCTACCTGGTCCAGGGCCTGGGCCACTGCAACGAATGTCACGTCGCGCGCGACAACCTTGGTGGCCTGCCCAGCAACGAAACGCTCACCGGGGGCCAGATTCCCGCGCAGAACTGGTACGCCCCCGACCTCAGCACGCACGCTCACGGCGGTCTGGAAGGCTGGAGCACGGACGACATCGTGACGCTGCTTCGCACCGGCCAGTCACGCAAGGGCGCCGCGTTCGGGCCGATGGCCGACGTCGTCATGCAGAGCACGCAGCACATGCGCCAGGACGACCTGCGCGCCATCGCCGTCTACCTGCAGTCGCTGCCGCCGCGCCCCGCGCCGGCGCAGGGCGGCAGCCGGGTGGACGCAACCGCGCTGCTCGACCGCGGCGCCGATCTGTACGACCGGCAGTGCAGCAGTTGCCACGGCAAGGACGGCCAGGGCGTCGCGGGCGTGTACCCGCCGCTGGCCGGCAACTCGTCGGTGATCGAGCCGACCGGCATCAACGCCATTCGTATCGTCCTGCTCGGCGGCTTCGCCCCCACCACCGCCGCCCACCCGCGCCCGTACTCGATGCCGCCGTTCGCGCAGCAGCTGAGCGACGGCGACGTCGCCGCGGTGGTGACCTACATTCGCCACGCCTGGTCGAACAACGCCGCGCCCGTGATGGAGCGCGACGTCGCCGCCTACCGGCACACGCCTGTCGAATAGCACCCGACAGGCACAGTGTTCGCGATGCATCGCGCCGCGCGAGGGGCGGGCGGCTAGTCGAGCCGGGCCTGCCTCGCCAGCACGCGCCAGGGCTCGATGTCCCAGTGGCGGCGGGCCTGGCCCGAGGGCGAGGGCAGGGCGAAGACACCGGTGGTGCCGATGCGCTCGGGCTGCGGTCCGTAGGCCTCGATCGGCCGGCCGAGCGCCGCCCGTGCGGCCGCCTTGCTGGTGAAAGCGAGCAGGCGCGGCTGGAAGCGTTCGATCTTGGCCATCATCGCCGGGACGTCGAAAGCATCGCGCGGCAGGTCGGCGTCGTTGCCGCTGTGTCGCTTGGCGAGGTCGGTCAGGCCGATGCCCAGTTCCAGCAGGTCCGGATATTCGGCCGGCGTGAAGCGGCGCGGCGTGATGCCCGCCTCGTGCAGCGCGCGCCAGAACAGGTTGCCCGGATGCGCGTAGTAGGCGCCGTCGCGCGCCGAGCGTTCCCCTGCGGCCGTCCCGCAGAACACCAGCGCCAGGCCCGGGCGCAGCAGGTCGGGCAGGATGTGCTCAGCCGGTCGGTTCATCGAGCAGGAAGTCGGTGAACTGGAAGCGCTCGTCGCGCAGCACCGACTCGCCGCGGCGCAGGCGCAGTTCGCGGGCGAACAACGGGCCGCCGCAGCTCAGCGTGTGGAACTCGCCGCGCTCTCCGCACGGGTCGACGCCGACCGGCAGGCTGTCGAGCAGCGCACCGTCGTAGGGGCGGCCGCAGTAGTCCGCCGCCAGCTGTTGCGTGTCCACGCAACACAGCAGCGCGCGATGTCCCTCGCCCACGAAGCGGCGCGACAGGGCCTGGGTGTCCTCGCCCCAGACGGGAAACACGGCGCGCCATTGCGCGCGGCCGAGCTGGCGCACGCGGTAGTCGCGCACGTCCTGCAGGAACAGGTCACCGAAGGCGCAGTGGCGGATGCCCGGCCAGCGCATCCGTGCCTCGGCCAGCGCACGCTCGTGCGCCCCTTCGTAGGCCTCGTTGCTGCCGGGCCAGTCCATCTCGACTTCAAGCAGCGGCAGGCCCAGCGCATCGGCCTGCGCGAGCAGGATGTCGCGCCGCACGCCATGCATGGCGATCCTTCCATAGGTGCGGTTGACGGTCGTCAGCAGCGCGACCACCTGCCACTGCGGATCGGCGCGCAGCCGCTGCAGGGCCATCAGGCAGTCCTTGCCGCCGCTCCAGGCGAGGAGGATGGGTGTGCCGCTCATAGGCCTACTTTACGGCAAGGCGGATGGCCGTCTGAACATTCCGACCATGACCCGCCCACGCGACGTGGACGCGCGAACCGGCAGGGTGGGCCGATGACGGAAAACCTGCTGGAGATCTGGAACGGCCAGCCCTGGATCCGCCTGGGCGTCACGGTGATCGTGGCGCTGCTGGTTGCGATCGTCGTCCACCGGCTGGTGCGCTCGCTGCTGTGGCGTGTCAGCGATGGGCACCCGATGGTGCGCGAGATGCTCAGGCAGGCGCGCTCGCCCATGGGCTGGCTGGTGCCGCTGCTGGTGCTGGTGGTGGCGCTGCATACGCGTTCCGAGGCGGACGAACTGCACATCGCCGCGTCGGCCGAGCAGATCCTGGTGATTGCCCTGATCGCCGTCGCCACCTGGCTGGGCGTGCGTTGCATCAACGCGGTCGAGTTCTTCTTTTCCCAACGCTTCCCGGTCCACACCGAGGACAACCTGCGCGCGCGGCGGGTGCTCACCCAGGCGCGCGTGCTGGGCCGCACGGCGAGCGTGCTGCTGATCCTGATCGGCCTGGCCGCGTGCCTGATGATGATCCCCGGCGTGCGCCAGATCGGCGCCAGCCTGCTCGCTTCGGCCGGCCTGGCCGGCCTGGCGGTGGGCCTGGCGGCCAAGCCGGTGCTGAGCAACCTGATCGCCGGCCTGCAGATCGCCATCACCCAACCGATCCGGCTGGACGACGTGGTGATCATCGAAGGCGAGTGGGGCCGCATCGAGGAAATAACCGGCACCTATGTGGTGGTGCGCATCTGGGACGAGCGGCGTCTGGTGGTGCCGCTGAACTGGTTCATGGAGAACCCGTTCCAGAACTGGACGCGCACCAGCTCGCAGCTGATCGGCACCGTCTACCTGTGGCTGGACTACCGCGTGCCGCTGGAACCGCTGCGCGAGGAGGTCAAGCGCCTGTGCAGGGAAGCGCCGCAGTGGGACGGACGCGTCTGCGTACTGCAGGTGACCGACGCCACCGAGCGCACGTTGCAGATCCGCGTCCTCGCCAGCTCGGCGGACTCCGGCAGCAACTTCGACCTGCGCTGCCACGTGCGCGAAGGGATGATCGCGTTCGTGCAACAGCACTATCCGGACAGCCTGCCGCGGGTTCGTGCCGAGGTGCGCGATCCGGCCGGCTGATGCCGATTGCGCTCAAGGGCGCCCGCCTGTCGACACCTTCCCCGCGTTCGCGGAGGAAGGCTCGAAAGTGTGCGGCGCCCCGTGTTCAAGCCCCCCGTACGCTGAGGGGACCCGGAAATGCAGCGTCGCGCCTCTGATCCTTCCCCCGTTGACGGGGGGAAGGTGCCCGAAGGGCGGATGGGGAAACCGTGCCTCAGCCCCACCCCAGCACGGCCGACAGCCGCCCATCCGCCAGTTCGAAGCGAACGTCCATGCCGAGCGCCTCGGCCGCTGCGTGGGCCAGCGCCAACCCGAGGCCCGCATGGCCGGCATGCGGCGGTTGCTTGCGCCAGAAGCGCTGGCCGAAACGCGCAAGGTCCGCGGGCTCCAACCCGGGCGCGGCGTTGCTGATGCGCAGGCTGTCCGTAGCCAGCCCGACCCTTACGGTGTCGCCGTCCGGCGCGTAGGCACAGGCGTTGCCGAGCAGGTTGCCCAGCACGACCTCAAGCAACGCGGGGTCGGTATGCAGGTGCGCCGGCGGCCTGCCGTCGACCACCAGCGCCAGGCCGCGCGAGGCGGCGTGCGCGCGGTGGCGGGGCAACTGGCGCTCGAGCCACGGGGCCAGTTCCAGCGGCTGGCGCTGCGGTTGTTCCAGGCCCGACTGCAGGCGGGTGAGCAGCAGCAACGCAGAAACGGTCGCTTCCAGCTCGGCGCCGATCTGGCCGATCTCGTCGAGGATCTGGCCGAGTTCCCGGCCGCTCGGGTAACGCGCCTCCACTTCCGCCAGCGCGCGCAGTTCGGCCAGCCGCGTGCGGGTCTCGTGCGCCAGGCCGCTGGCGAACTGGCGTTCGCGCGCGAGGCCCTCGTCCATCCTGGCCAGCACGTCGTTGAAGCGGGCGACCAGCGGGTCGAGCTCGCGCGTACCGCTGGCGGGCAGGCGCTGGCCGGGCGCGTGCGGACCGATGTCGCGCATGCGCTCGACCAGCGCGCGCACCGGTTTCAGGCCGCGCCGCACGATCAGCGGCACCGCCACCAGCGCGACCAGCAGCGCCAGTGCCGGGCCCAGCACGAGAATCCAGTCCAGCGTGGTCAGCAGGCGGTCGAACGCGCGACGGTCCTGCATGAACAGCAGCGCGCAGCGGCGCGTGGGCGGACGGGTGGCGGAGGGCTCCTCGAAGGCGAACATCACCGCGCCCAGCCGTCCGGCCCCGTTGCGCAGGTTGAGGAAGCGCGGTGTGGCTCCCGCCGCGGCCGGCCAGCCGGCGGGCGCGACCGGTGGCGGCGGTGTGCTGCGCTGGGGCGCCAGGCCCTGGCAGCGCAGCTCGTACCAGGCGTGTCCGCTTTCGCCGAGCAGTCCCGCGGCCGCTTGTGGCTCGCCGGCCGCCTGCTCGATCTCCACCACCGTGGTCAGGGCCTGGGCCTGGGTCAGCAGGTTTTCCCGGTACCGGCTTTCCATCGCCTGGTCGATGCGCCAGTCCATCAGCAGTCCGCCGCCGCCGAGCAGGGCCAGGCTGGTGCCCACCAGCAGCAGGGTGATGCGCGCGGCGAGCGAGGGCGGTTTCACGGGATCAGGTAGCCGGCGCCGCGGCGGGTCTCGATCAGGCCGGCCAGGCCGGCCGCGTCGAGCTTGCGGCGCAGGCCGAAGACCAGTACCTCGACGCTGCGGTCGGAAACGTCGGTGTCGCTGCCGGCGGTGCGCTCGAGGATTTCCTGGCGCGTGAAGGCGCGGCCGCGGTGGCGCAACAGCAGCCCCAGCACGGCGAACTCGCGCGGCGTAAGCGGCAGCGGCTGGCCATCCACGCTGGCTTGCTGGGCCAGCGGGTCCCACGCCAGCGTGCCCAGGGTCAGCACCACCGGCTGTGCCTGCAGCGGGCGGCGCGCCAGGGCGTGCAGGCGGGCGACCAGCTCGTCGAAGGCGAAGGGCTTGACCAGGTAGTCGTCGGCGCCGGCGTTGAGCGACTCGATGCGGTCGCCCACCTGGTCGCGGGCGGACAGCACCAGCACGCGCGGGCGACGGCCGCCCGGAGGCAGGCCGCGCAGCACGCCCAGGCCGTCCAGCCGTGGCAGCATCAGGTCCAGCACCACCAGGTCGTAGTCGTAGCTGGCCAGGAAACCCTTGGCCTCGATGCCGTCCGCCGCCGCGTCGACGGTGAAGCCGGCGCCCCGCAGGCCGTGCTGCAGGGTGGTGCGCAGGCGTTCGGAGTCTTCCACCAGCAGGAGTTTCATGGTGGCGGAGTCTACCCAGTGGGTGGCCGCC
This sequence comes from Frateuria sp. GZRR33, assembly GCF_051900425.1. Lineage (NCBI taxonomy): Bacteria > Pseudomonadati > Pseudomonadota > Gammaproteobacteria > Lysobacterales > Rhodanobacteraceae > Frateuria > Frateuria sp. GZRR33. Next base: position 65,314 of record NZ_JBHZGK010000012.1, on the reverse strand, counting down.
GTGCCCGTCGCGGCGGTGGCGCCGCCAAGTTGCCCGGTTCCCCGTGCGCTGGCGCATCGACAGTTTCATCGCCCACCCGCTATAAAGAGTCAGATCAACGGGGGTGGATGTGAGTGAAGAGATCCTGATCAACGTGACGCCCCGTGAGACCCGCGTCGGCGTGGTCGAGAACGGCATGCTGCAGGAGGTGCACGTCGAGCGTGCCTCCAGGCGCGGCTACGTGGGCAACGTCTACAAGGGACGCGTGCAGCGGGTGATGCCCGGCATGCAGGCCGTGTTCGTGGAGATCGGGCTGGAGCGTGCGGCGTTCCTGCACGCCTCGGACATCGTGCGCCCGCCGCTGCCCGAGGGTGCGGAGGTGCACGGCAACGGCCACACGCCCTCGATCAGCGAGCTGGTCCATGAGGGGCAGGACATCGTGGTGCAGGTGGTGAAGGACCCGATCGGGACCAAGGGCGCACGGCTGTCCACCCACCTTTCGATCCCCTCGCGTTACCTGGTGCTGCTGCCGCACGCGCGCACGCTGGGCATCTCCGCCCGCATCGAGGACGAGGCCGAGCGCGGACGCCTGAAGGACGTGCTCGGCGGCCTGATCGGCGAGAACCCGCTCGGCTACATCGTGCGCACCAACGCCGAAGGCCAGTCGGCCGAGTCGCTCGCCTTCGATGTGACCTACCTGAGCAAGGTCTGGCGCGTGGTGCAGGAGAACATCGCCAAAGCGAAGGTCGGCGAGCGCGTCTACGAGGAGCTCTCGCTGCCGCTGCGCAGCCTGCGCGACATGCTCACCGACGACATCGAGAAGGTGCGCGTCGATTCGCGCGAGACGCACGAGAAGGTCGTCAAGTTCGTGCACAAGTTCATGCCGAGCCTTGACGATCGCATCGAGCACTACACCGGCGAGCGGCCGATCTTCGACCTCTACGGCGTGGAGGACGAGATCCAGCGCGCGATGAAGAAGGAGGTGCCGCTCAAATCCGGCGGTTACCTGATCGTCGACCAGACCGAGGCGATGACGACGATCGACGTCAACACCGGCGGCTACCTGGGCACGCGCAACCTGGAAGAAACGGTCTACCGCACCAATCTGGAGGCCGCGCAGGCGGCGGCGCGTCAACTGCGGCTGCGCAACCTGGGCGGCATCATCATCATCGACTTCATCGACATGAACGATGACGAGCACAAGCGCCAGGTGATCCGCATGCTCGAGAAGGGCCTGGCGCGCGACCACGCCAAGACCACGGTCTACCCGATGTCCGCGCTCGGGCTGGTGGAAATGACCCGCAAGCGCACCACCGAAAGCCTGGAGCGGCAGTTGTGCGAGCCGTGCCCGGCCTGCGGCGGGCGCGGCACGATCAAGACCGCCGAGACGGTCACCTATGAGATCTTCCGCGAGATCACCCGCGCGGTGCGCCAGTTCAACGCCGAAAAGCTGCTCGTGATGGCCAGTCCCAAGGTCGTCTCGCGCATCCTCGAAGAGGAGTCGGCGGCGGTGGCCGAACTGGAGGAGTTCATCTCCAAGAGCATACGCTTCCAGCCGGAAGAGCATTACTCGCAGGAACAGTTCGATGTGGTCTTGCTGTAAGCGAAGGATTGCCCGCAGCGCCGGCCGGGACGGAACGAGGTGAACGCGCGCTGGCGACAGCGCCTGCACCTGGCACTGCGCGCCCTCGGCTGGGGCGCCGGCATCGTGGTGGTCACGCTGGCCGTGCTGGTGGCGCTGGCGCAATTGCTGCTGCCGCTGCTGGCGCGCCATCCGCAGTGGGTGGCCGCGCAGCTTTCCGAACGCCTGCACCGGCCGGTGAGTTTCGCCTCGATGGAGGGCCACTGGCGTGGCTCCGGCCCGCTGTTCGTGATGCGCGACGTCACCGTGGGCCCCGGGCCAGGGGGCGGCAGTCCGCTGCACCTGCCCGAGTCGGAGCTGAAGATCGATTTCGGCGCCTGGCTGCTGCCCTCGCGGCACATGCTCGACCTGCGCGCGCGGGGACTGGAACTGGACCTGAGCCACGACGCGCAGGGCCGCTGGCACGTCAACGGTATCGGCGGGCCCGATGGCGGTGCGCGGCAGGATTTCTCGATGGGGCCGGTTTCGCTGGGCGTCTGGCTTCGCGACCTGCGATTGATCGTCACCGACGAGACCAGCGGGCATCGCTACGCCGTGCGCGCCGACCAGTTACGGCTGAGCCGGCAAGGCAGCCGCGTGCGCTTCGGCGTGCTGTTGCAGCGTGAGGGCGCCCGCGGCCAATGGCACGGCGCCGGCAGCTTCCGCGAAGACGGCAGCGAAGGCCGGCTATGGCTGGCCGGCGACCGGATCGACCTGCGCACGCTGCTCGGAGACGTGGCGATGGACGGCTATGTAGCCAAACGCGGCACCGGCAGTCTTGCCGCCTGGCTGGACTGGAAGGACCGCAAGGTCGTGCGCGCCACCTTGCGCTTCGAACTTGCCGATCTTGCCGTCGCCGGCCCCGCGGGAACCGCCAGCGTGCCGGCGCTGCGGGGCCTTGCCGGCATCAGCCGGAGCGCCGACGGTTACCAGCTGCGCTATGCCGACGCCCAGGGCGGAGCGCTGGCGCTGGCGCTGCACGAACCGGACGGCGCCGTGCGCGTGGGCGTGGCGGCACGCGATCTGGACCTTGCGCCGCTGCTGCCGTGGCTGGCGCTCAAGCCCGGCCTGGCCCCGTCGCTGGGCGCCTGGCTCGGTAGCGGGCATCCGCACGTCCTGCTCGAACGGATCGCCCTGCAATGGTCGCGTGCCCAGGGCGTGCAGGGCCTGCAGGCGTCGTTCTCGAAAGCCGGCATCGATGCCGCCGGCAAGCTGCCCGGCATCAGCCGGCTCGCCGGCACCCTACGCGGCGATGCGCAGGGCTTCTCGCTGGAACTGCCGCCGCAGGCCACCGTGGTCGACCTCACCCCAGGCTTCCGCACGCCGTTCCTCATGCCACGGCTGGCTGGCACCATCGCCGCCTGGCATGCCGACGGGGCCTGGCGCATCGGCGTGGACCCGCTGGCGTTCCAGGGCCAGGGGTTTGCCGGCAGCGCGCGCGGCACCATCGCTTTGCCGGACGACGGCGGGCGTCCTTTCCTGGACTTCTTCGCGCACGTCGACCAGGCGCAGGTGACCGCCGCCAAGCAGTTCTGGCCGCTCGGCTCCATGTCGCCGCACGCCATCGAGTGGCTCGACCGCGCGCTGGTCGCCGGTACGGTGGACGAGGGCGACCTGGTGGTACGCGGCAGCCTGGCCGACTGGCCGTTCCACCACAACGAAGGCCGCTTCGAGGCTCACGCGCGGATCAGCGGGTTGACCTTCGACTACGGCGAGGGCTGGCCGCAGGCCACCGGCTTGTCGGTCGAGGCGAGCTTCGTCGACAACGGCATGCTGGCCCAGGCCCAGGGTGGCGAGTCGCTGGGAGTGAAGGTCGATCGCGCGGTCGCCCTGATCCCCGACTTCTCCGATACGACGGTCGATCTCAACGTTCAGGGCAACGGCAGCGGCGCCAGCCTGATCAAGTTCCTGCGGCAGAGCCCGATCGCACGCGACCAGGCCGACACGCTGGCCAAGCTGCGCCTCGGCGGCAGCGCCGCGTTCGGCTTCCACTTGTCGTTGCCGCTGAAGGACACCCGGGCGATGCGACTGGATGGCGATGCGCAACTGACGGGCATGGACGTGGATGCGCCCGAGTGGAAGCTGGAGCTGGACAAGCTCGCCGGACCGGTCAGCTTCGATGCCCACGGCGTGCATGCCGGTCCGCTGGCTGGCAGCTTCCGCGGCCAGCCCTCGTCGCTGGACCTTGCGATCGCCGATGCGACCGGCCGGCCCGACACCGAGCTCTCGGCGCGCCTGCAGGGGCGCTATGCGATCGCCGAGCTGGTGCAGGGCTTCCCGCAACTCCAATGGCTGGGCAAGGCAGCCGAAGGGCGCAGCACCTACACGCTCGGCTTCGACATCACCCGCGGCGGCGGCGGTTCGGTGCAGACACTGAGCGCCGACAGCACGCTCGCCGGCACCGCGCTGACATTGCCGGTGCCGTTGTCCAAGCCGGCCGACGCCGTGCTGCCATTGCACCTGACCCTGGGCGTGCCGGTGGAGAACGGCCGGCTCGACGTGGCGCTGGGCGACGTGATGCGCGCGCGTTTTCGCCTGCCGGCGGGCGACACGCAGCCGCTGGCCGCGGCGATCGCCTTCGGGACCGCGATGCCCGACAGCCTGCCCGACAAGGGCCTGCGCATCCGCGGCCATGCCACCGCGCTCGATGTGTCCGGCTGGGTGCAGCACGCGGTCGCCGGCAGCGGCAGCGACGGTCCCGGGCTGGAGAGCATCGATGCGCAGGCCGACCGTGCGCTCGTGTTCGAGCACGACTTCCCCGACATGCACATCAAGGCCATGCCCGGCACCGACGGCCTGGCCATCGACGTGGACAGTCCCGCGCTCGCCGGCCATGTCGACGTGCCGGGCGCCGACCTGCGCAAGCGCGGCATCACCGCGCGCCTGCAGCGGCTGTACTGGCCGCAGGCGGCGCCCCCGCCCACCGGCAAGCCTGTGGCGGTGCCCGCCAAAGGCGTCGAAACCCCCGCGCCCGCCGCGACCGCACAGGCGGCGACCGGGCCTGCCGCGGACCCGGCCGCCACGGGCATCGATCCGTCCTCGCTGCCGCCCTTCCACCTGTGGATCGGCGACCTGCGCCTGGGCACCGCCCGACTCGGCGAGGCGCGGCTGGAAACCTGGCCGACCGCGCAGGGCATGCATATCGACCAGCTGCGCGCACTGTCCCGGAGCGTGCAATTGAACGCCGGCGGCGACTGGAACGGCACCGCCCAGGCCAGCCACACGCACATGCGCATCGACTTCGCCGCGCAGAACCTGGGCAGCATGCTCACCGCCTTCGGCTACGAGGGCCTGTTCAGCGGCGGCAAGACCCATGCGGTGCTCGATGCCAGCTGGCCCGGCGCACCCACCTCATTTGCGCTGGCGAACATGGATGGCACGCTCGCCGTGGACGTCAGCCATGGCCGCATCCCGGAGGTGGCGCCGGGCGTGGGCCGCCTGTTCGGCCTGGTCTCGGTGGCGGAGCTGCCGCGACGGCTCACGCTCGACTTCGGTGATGTGTTCGGCAAGGGGCTCGCGTTCGATTCGATCAAGGGCGACTTCCGCTTCGCCGACGGCAACGCCTCGACCGACAACCTGAAGATTCGCGGCCCGGCCGCCGATATCGACATCCACGGCCGCACCGGCCTCCGCGCGCGCGACTACGATCAGCAGGTCTACGTGGTGCCGCACGTGGGCAACAGCCTGCCGGTGGTCGGTGCGGTCGTCGCCGGGCCGGTCGGCGCGGCGGCCGGCTTTGCCGTGCAGGGGCTGCTCGGCAAGGGACTGAACAAGGCCGCCAGCGCGCGCTACCACGTCACCGGCAGCTGGGACAAACCGGTGTTCACGCTGGTCGAGAAGCACGAGGCGCAGCCTGCGCCAGCCGCTTCGGCGCCGGCACCGGCGGCAAGCGCGGGGCGCTGAAACCGGCGTCGTCGCAAGACTGCCCCATCCGCCTGCCGGCACCTTCCCCCGCGTTCGCAGGGGAGGGCTCGATCCCTCGCCTTTGAGCCTTCCCCCGTTGACGGGGGAATGTGCCCGAAGGGCGGATGGAGGTTGCCTTGCGGGGACCGGCCTACTTCCGCCGAAACGGAAACAGCTGCTGCCGCAGGAACCCGTCGGGCATGTAGTCGCCCACCACGCCATACTTCTCCGGAAATACCCGGGGCGATTTCACCGCGGTGCCGAACAGGTGGTCGAGGAACGCGTAGTGCGCCGCATAGTTGCGGTCGATCGCCTCCTCGTCCGAGGCGTGGTGCCAGTGGTGGAAGTCGGGCGTCACCAGCAGGTACTTCAGCGGCCCCCACGGCAGGTGCACATTGGCGTGGTTGAACACCGCCTGGAATCCGACGATGAGGATGTAGCCGTTCATCACGGTCTCGGAGAAGCCGAGGATGTACAGCGGCGCCAGCACACACACCCGGGTGGCCACCAGCTCCAGCATGTGCTGGCGGGAGCCGGCCAGCCAGTCCATCGTCCTGACGCTGTGGTGCACGGCATGGAAGCGCCACAGGAACGGCACCTCGTGGTATGCGCGGTGCGTCCAGTACTGCGCCAAGTCCGCCACCAGCACGCACAGGAGCAGTTGCGGCACGAACGGGATGTGCTGCACGGCCTGCTGGAAGCCGCTGCTGACCAGCCAGCCGAACAGGTGGTGCAGCAGGAAGTTCACGCTCAGCAGCGCCAGGCCGACAATGAAGTGGTTGACCGCGAAGTGTTTGAGGTCCGTCTGCCATTCAGCGCGGAACAGCGTCTGTCCCTTGTACAGCGGGAACAGCTTCTCGATCACCACGAACACCAGCGTCGAGCCGAGCAGGTCCAGGATGAACCAGTCCAGCCCGATGTAAGGCGTGTGGTCGGGAAAGTTGCCCACCGGCACGCGCGAGCCGCCCAGCGCAGTAGCGGCAAGCACGAGCGCAAAGGCCACGAGGTTGAGGTTGCGCTGGCGTCCCAGCACCAGATTCCCCAGAGACATGCCGCCGGCGGCCAGCAGCGCCACCAGCAACACCTGGCGCATGACGTCGACCGAGTACTTGTGCCGCAGGTCCGGGGTGGTCAGGTACTGCGGGAAATGGAAGGCCAGCACCGCCAGCAGGGCGAGGAAGCCCAACGACAGGGCAGTCACGCTGCTGAGCTTGCCCGCGCCCGGGCGCAGGGCGCCGTGGCGTTGCAGCAGGTCGCGGGTTTCCTCGAGGGGCGCCTTCACGGCGTTGTCCAGCAGCCCCCGGGTAAGCCCTTGCCTGGTTCCCCTGCGCATGGTTCGCCTCTCCCTGGATATTGCCCCGCATGGTAGCGGCAGCCGGACACGGCGTGCTTTAAAGGATCGCTTGCGACCCCATGTGGGATAGTTACCCCTTTCGCTTCAAGGTTGCCGGCTCCCATGGATTCGCTCATCGCCCACGTCGAAAACAAGTTGCTGGCCCCCGGCGGCCTGGCCACCACCGACCTCGAGCGCGTGTTCGCGCAGCTGATGGGGCCGGGCATCGACGCGGCGGACCTCTACTTCCAGCATTCGCGCAGCGAGTCGTGGCTGCTGGAGGAGGGCATCGTCAAGGACGGCAGCCATTCGATCGAGCAGGGCGTCGGCGTGCGCGCCATCAGCGGCGAGAAGACCGGGTTTGCCTACTCCGACGAAATCGTGCTGCCGCAATTGCTGGACGCATCCAAAGCCGCGCGCGCAATCGCCCAGGGCGGGCAGGGTGCCGGCAAGCCGCTGGCGCTCAACGGCGCGCGGCAGCTCTACCCGGCGCTCGATCCGGTCGAGAGCCTGCCCAACGCGGACAAGATCGCGCTGTTGCGCGAGGTGGACGCCTACGCGCGTTCGCGCGACCCGCGCGTGCGGCAGGTGATCGTGAGCCTGGCCGCGACCATGGACACCGTGCTGGTGGCTGGCGCCGATGGCACCCTGGCGGCGGACGTGCGCCCGCTGGTGCGCCTGAACGTGCAGGTGATCGCCGAGTCCGGCGGCCGGCGCGAGCAGGGCAGCGCCGGCGGCGGCGGTCGCTACGGCTACCGCGAACTGATCGAGAACGGCCGCGCCCTGGCGTTCGCCGACGAGGCGGTCCGCCAGGCGCTGGTCAACCTCGATTCGGTGGATGCGCCAGCCGGCCAGATGACGGTGGTGCTGGGCCCCGGCTGGCCCGGCGTGCTGCTGCACGAGGCGATCGGCCACGGCCTGGAAGGCGACTTCAACCGCAAGGGCAGCTCCGCCTTCGCCGGCCGCCTCGGCCAGCGCGTGGCAGCCCCGGGCGTTACCGTGGTCGACGACGGCACGCTGCCCAACCGCCGTGGCTCGCTGAGCGTGGACGACGAGGGCACGCCGACCGAATGCACCACGCTGATCGAGGACGGCATCCTGGTCGGCTACATGCAGGACAAGTTGAACGCGCGCCTGATGGGCATGAAGCCCACCGGCAACGGCCGCCGCGAGTCGTTCGCGCAGCTGCCGATGCCGCGCATGACCAACACCTACATGCGCGCCGGCTCGCACGATCCGGCCGAGATCATCGGCTCGGTCAAGCGCGGGCTCTACGCCGTCAACTTCGGCGGCGGCCAGGTTGACATCACCAGCGGCAAGTTCGTGTTTTCCGCCAGTGAGGCGTACCTGATCGAGGACGGCAAGCTCACCGCCCCGGTCAAGGGCGCCACCCTGATCGGCGCCGGCCCGGAGGTGCTCACGCGCGTGTCCATGATCGGCAACGACCTGAAGCTCGACGAAGGCATCGGCGTGTGCGGCAAGGATGGCCAGAGCGTGCCGGTGGGCGTGGGCCAGCCGACGCTGAAGATCGACGGCATGACCGTGGGCGGCACGGCCGCCTAACAACCGTTTTGCGCGCACCGGCTGACGGCCTGTCCCTGCGCAGCGCCGAAGTGGGAGGTGCCGGGCAGTACCGCGCCCGCGCCTCTCCTGCTGAGAGAGGCTGAAGGGAAGCAAAAAAAACACCGGCGCAAGGCCGGTGTCTTTTATTGCGTTGGCAACGAGCAATCAGATCGCCAGATCCTTTTCCTTCTTGCCGGCCTTCAGCGCATCGTTGAACCAGCGCGGGCGCTTGCCGCGGCCGGACCAGGTCTGTTCCGGATTGCCCGGATTGCGGTACTTCGGCGCCACCGTACCGGTGCTGCGGCGGGCTTTGCGGGTGCCACCGAAAACATCCTCCATGGAGAAGCCCTCGGCCTTGACCATGGCATGGATCTTCTCGCGCAGCTTGGCGACCTTCTCCTTGCGCAGCTCGGTCTGGCGCACCTGCGCCTTGGTGATCAGTTCATTGAGCTGGTTGTGATTGAGGTTCTTGATGTCGACTGCCATGCGTGGGCTCCCGGTAAGTCTTCGATTATGTGTTTTTGCCTCTCGTCATTGAGAGCGGTGCTTCCTGTCCGGAGGCATTCTCGCCCAATGGCGGGGCCGATTGCAAAACGGTCGATTATTCCGTGGCGGGGAATAATGCGAGCCACCGCATAAAATCGACCGGTCGTATTGCCAAACTCGACTGCATAGAAATTACCGTCCAACGGCAACCGCCACTTACTTTCACGCGACCAGCGTGAACAATTCGTCCTCGGTAATGGCCCGGTTTTCCGATTCGGAGCGGCGACGGTATTCGAGCGTACCGGCAGCCAGCCCACGCTCGCTCACCACCACCCGGTGCGGAATGCCGATCAATTCCAGGTCGGCAAACATCTGACCGGGTCGCAGCCCGCGGTCGTCCAGTACCGCTTCGATACCGCGTTCCTCGAGTTTCCGGTACAGGTTTTCGGCCGCCTCGCGCACGTCGGGCAGGTTCTTGGGATTGATGATGCAAACTGCCACGCGCCAGGGCGCCATGGTTTCGGGCCAGATAATCCCCGCCTCGTCGTGGGACTGTTCGATCGCCGCGGCGACGATGCGGCTGACGCCGATGCCGTAGCAACCCATCAGCATCACCTGGGCCTTGCCCTGGTCATCGAGCACGGTAGCGCCGAGCGCCTGGGCGTATTTCTGGCCGAGCTGGAAAATGTGGCCGACCTCGATGCCGCGCGCCAGGCGCAGCGTGCCGTGGCCATCGGGCGAGGGATCGCCCTCGACCACCTGGCGGATATCTTCCACGCGGGTCATGCGCGCATCGCGTTCCCAGTTGGCACCGGTGTAATGGGTGCCATCGGCATTGCCGCCGCAGACGAAATCGGCGAGCACCGCCGCACTGCGATCGACGATGACGGGAATCGTCTCCGGCAGGCCGACCGGGCCGATGAAACCCGGGCGCGCGCCGGTTGCGGCGAGAATGTCTTCCTCGGAAGCCAGCACCGGCTCGTCCGTCAATTCGGCCAGCTTCCCGGCCTTGACCTCGTTGAGGTCGTGATCGCCGCGCAGGCACAAAGCGACCAGGCCCTCGCGTCCGCGCAGGAGCAGGGTCTTGATGCACTGCCGCGGCGAAACGCCCAGGAAGGCGCTGACCTCGGCGATGGTTTTCTGCGTCGGCGTATCCACGCGCTTGAGCGATGCCTGCGGAGCCGGGCGCTGGATGGCGGGCGCGAGCGCTTCGGCCTTTTCGATATTGGCGGCGTAATCGGAACCGTCGGAAAACGCGATCGCATCCTCGCCCGAATCGGCCAGCACCTGGAATTCGTGGCTGGCGTTGCCGCCGATCGCGCCGGTGTCCGCCTGCACCGCGCGGAACGAAAGGCCGAGCCGCTCGAAAATGCGCGAATAGGCCTGGTACATCGCGGCGTAGGTGTCGCCTAGCGATTCGGGCGACAGATGGAACGAATAGGCGTCCTTCATCAGGAACTCGCGCGCGCGCATCACGCCGAAGCGCGGGCGGATTTCATCACGGAACTTGGTCTGGATCTGGTAGAAATTGACGGGCAGCTGCTTGTAGCTCTTCAGCTCGTTGCGCGCGAAATCGGTAATGACTTCCTCGTGGGTCGGGCCGAAACAGAATTCCTGTTCCTTGCGATCCCGGATCTTGAGCAACTGGCCACCGAACTTCTCCCAGCGGCCGGTTTCCTCCCACAGCTCCTTCGGCTGCACCGCGGGCATCAGCAACTCGATCGCACCGGCACGGTTCATTTCCTGGCGCACCACGTTCTCGACCTTGCGCAGCACGCGCAGGCCCAGCGGCGTCCAGGTGTAGAGGCCCGAGGCGAGCTTGCGGATCATGCCGGCGCGCAGCATCAGCCGATGGCTGGCGATTTCGGCGTCGGCGGGGACTTCCTTGACGGTGGCCAGGTGGAATTGGCTGAGGCGCATGGCGGGTATTCCGGGGGTAAAGAGGCCGATTATACGTGGCCACCCCCGGCTTACGCGTCATGGACGCCGGTGCAAAGCCCTTACTGGCTGCAGAACTGCTGGTACTGCTGTTCGGCCAGGGCGATCTGCTGGCTGCGCTCAGTTTCGTCCAGCGGGACCGACTTGCCGCCCTGTTCGAGCACGACGCCCTCCTTGCCTTTGAGCAGGTCAAGATTGGCCTTGAGGGAGGTGCAGAGCTTGGCGCGGTTCTCCGGCGTATTGGGCAGCCCGCCGGTGCCCTCCGGGGCGGGCTTCGCGGCAGTGGCGTCGGGTTTGGCGGCAGGCGCGGGCGCGGCCGGTTGCTCCATGCCGTTGGTATCGATGCGCTTGTACTGGGTGCCCTGGGGCGGCGGGGTTTCGGAGTAGTGCACGGTGCCGTGGGAATCGGTCCACTTGTACACCTGCGCGGCGACCGCGGGTGCGAGCAGCAGCAACACGAGGGCGAGGGGCAGGCGGCGCATGGGATTCTCCAGGGGCATGGGGCCCCGGCACTAGTTAACACTCCGCAAGGCCGGACTCAAGCATGCCGGGGCCGTTGACGGGCGATGGTTTACACTCTCGCGCATTCCGTCACGGATCGTTGCATGAGCGAGAACACGCCAGTCCGCACGCCCCGCCACCGGGGCATTTACCTGCTGCCGAACCTGTTCACGACGGCGGCCATGTTCGCCGGCTACTACGCGGTGGTGGCGAGCATAGGGCATCGTTTCACGGAAGCCGCGATCGCGGTCTTCGTGGCGGCGCTGCTGGATGGCATGGACGGTCGCGTGGCGCGCCTGACCGGCACGCAGAGCGAATTCGGCGTGCAGTATGACTCGCTCTCGGACCTGGTCAGCTTCGGGCTGGCGCCCTCCCTGGTGATGTACAACTGGTCGCTGTCCTCGCTGCGCGAGTTCGGCCCGGTGTGGGGCAAGATCGGCTGGGCCGCCGCCTTCCTCTACGCCGCCTGCGGCGCGCTGCGCCTGGCCCGCTTCAACACCCAGGTCGGGGTGATCGACAAGCGCTACTTCCAGGGCCTGGCCAGCCCCGCGGCCGCGGCGGTGTGCATGTCCTTCGTATGGAGCGTGGAGAAATTCCGTGCCGAGGGATGGGCGGTCACCGGTCCGCAACTGTGTTTCGTCACGCTGGTGGTGGCGGTTGTGGTGGGCCTGTTGATGGTCAGCCGCTTCCGTTACTACAGCTTCAAGTCGTTGCCGATGGGCGAGCGCGACCGCGTGCCGTTCCTGTGGGTGCTGGTCGCGGTGCTTATCCTGGTGCCGTTCCTCATCGATCCGCCCCGGGTGTTGTTCGTGGTGTTCACGCTGTACCTCCTGTCCGGCCCGGCGGTGACCCTGTGGGGCCGTGCCGCGCATCGCCGGCGGATCCGTCGCGCCAGGCCATGACTGCCACGCCGGCCCACCGCGGAACTCTTGCGCGCCGCACGCGGGTGCTGCGCGTACTGGGCGTAACGCCCTTGGTGCGGCGCGCGGCCGCTGCGCCGGAGCCCGATAGCGCGACCGAACCGGCGGCCGCACCGCTCGTCCCGGCCGCCTCCTGCGTCGTGCTGTTGCCGGACGGTTGCGGCGCCCGCGAACTGGACCTGCTCGGGCGCGCACTGGCCGCCTATGGTCCGGAGCTGGCGCGCGCCGGGCGCATCCTGGTCAAGGACGGACGCCCCACTGCCCCCGTGCCGCCGGTGCGCGCCTACCTGGTGTTCGGCCAGGCGCAGGCGCACGCGCTGGGGCGCGAGTTGCCCGCGGCGGTGATGAACAGGGCGCAGATCGTGCTGGCCGACGAGCCGAACGAGGTGCTCGCGGGCGGGGCCGGCAAGCGCCGGCTGTGGACCGCGCTGCGCCAGTTGCGGCGTGCGCTGGCGGAAGGTGCGTGATGGTCGCGGTGGCGCGCCCGCGCATCGAGATACGCGCGATGCGCCGCGAGGACGTCGCCGCGGTCAGTGCGCTGGAGAACGCGTCCTATGACTTTCCCTGGTCGGCCGGAATCTTCGGCGACTGCCTGAAGGCAGGACATCCGTGCTGGGTCCTCTGTTGCGAGGGCGCAGTGGCGGGCTACGGCATCCTCTCGGTGGCCGCCGGCGAGGCGCACGTGCTGAATCTTTGCATCGGCCCCCAGTGGCGCGGGCGCGGTCTGGGCCGGCACCTGCTCGGCCGGCTGCTCGACGTGGCGCGCTGGAGCGGTGCCGAGCGGGTGTTCCTGGAGGTGCGCCCGTCCAATCCGGTCGCGCAGGAGCTCTACGCCTCGGTCGGTTTCAAGGAAATCGGCCGACGCCCGCGCTACTACCCGGCCAAGGGCGGCCGCGAGGATGCGATCGTGATGGCGCTGGACAGGGACGGCTCGCCCTGACGCCCCTTCTGTAGGAGCGCACCTGTGCGCGACCAGGATCCCGGTCGCGCACAGGTGCGCTCCTGCAACCGGCGTCCCTCAGCCGAGTTTGCGCGCCTGTTCCCGCAACGCTTCGAGCTGGGTACCCCAATCCACGATGCGCTGGCGCTCCTGCGCCACCACCTCGGCCGGCGCGTTGGCCACGAAGCTGGCGTTGCCCAGCTTGCCCTCGCACTTCCTGATCTCGCCCTCGATGCGTGCGATTTCCTTGGCGAGGCGCGCCTTCTCCGCGGTGAGGTCGATCAACCCGGCCAGCGGAATCAGCACGCGCAGGCTGCCGACCACCGCCGCTGCCGCAGCCGGTTCACCGGCGCCCGGCTCGATCCACTGCGGCGCGTCGGTGCGCGCGAGGAAGGCGATCTGCGCGGCGAACTTGGCCACGCGCGAGCGATCGCCCGCGTCGCCATCGGCGAACAGCAGCGGAATGGTCTTGCCGGGCGCGATGTTCATTTCCGAGCGGATGCGGCGGATGCCCGAAAGCACCGACTTCGCCCACTCGATCTCGGCGCTTGCAGCCTCGTCCGCCGGCAGTTCGGCGGCCTTCGGCCACGGTCGCTCCATGATGCTCGACGCGCCGATGCCCAGCCGGGGCGCCACCGCCTGCCAGATCTCTTCGGTGATGAACGGAATGACCGGATGCAGCGCGCGCAGCACGGTCTCAAGCACCACCAGCAACGTGTGGCGCGTGGATGCGGCGGCCTGCGCGTCGTCGCCGTTGAGCGCCGGCTTGGACAGCTCGAGGAACCAGTCGCAGTACTCGTTCCACACGAACTCGTAGAGTGCCTGCGCCAGCAGGTCGAAGCGGTAGGTGGCGAAGTGCTCCTCGACTTCGGTCAGCGTCTGCTTGACGCGGGTGAGAATCCAGCGTTCGGCCTCGGTGGCCGGCCATCCCGCGGGCGCCGGAACCTCGCCCTCAGGCAAATTCATCAACACGAAGCGCGCGGCATTCCACAGCTTGTTGCAGAACGCCTTGTAACCTTCGGCACGCTTGATGTCGAAGTTGATCGTGCGGCTGTAGCTGGCCAGCGCGGCGAAGGTGAAGCGCAGCGCATCGGTGCCGATCGAAGGAATGCCCTGCGGATAGTCCTTGCGGATGCGCTTCTCGACCTTCTCGCGCACCTGCGGGATCAGCAGCGAACGGGTGGACTTCTCCACCAGCGGTTCCAGCGCATTGCCGTCGATCAGATCCAGCGGGTCCAGCGTATTGCCCTTGGACTTGGACATCTTCTGGCCTTCGGCATCGCGCACGATGGCGTTGATGTAGACCTCGCGGAAGGGCACCTGTCTGGTGAAGTACAGGGTCGCCATCACCATGCGCGCGACCCAGAAGAAGATGATGTCGAAGCCGGTGACCAGCACCGCGCTGGGCAGGAACAGTTTGTCCTGCTCCCAATCGGCGACCACCTCGCCGCGCTCGTTCCTTACCGGCCCCTGCATCGGCCAGCCCAGCGTGGAGAAGGGCCATAGCGCGGAGGAGAACCAGGTGTCGAGCACGTCCTCGTCCTGGCGCAACGCGCCAACCACCTCGGTGGTGGCATGCCGCCGCGCGTCCTGCTCGTCTTCGCCAACGAAGATGTTCCCGGCTTCGTCGTACCAGGCGGGGATGCGATGGCCCCACCAGAGCTGGCGGCTGATGCACCAGTCCTGGATGTTGTCCAGCCACTGCGTGTAGGTGCTGGTCCAGTTCTCCGGCACGAAGCGGATTGCGCCCGAACGCACGGCCTCGAGCGCCGGTTCGGTGATCGCCGTGCGCCCGCCCGGGCGGCCATCGGCGAGCACCTCGGAGGTGAGGTCGACGAACCACTGGTCGGTCAGCATCGGCTCGATCACCGCATCCGAGCGCTGGCTCACCGGCACCTGCAGCTTGTGCGGCCTGGTCTCGACCAGCAGGCCGGTAGCTTCCAGGTCGGCCAGCACCGCCTTGCGCGCTTCGTAGCGGTCCAGCCCGCGGTATTTCTCCGGCGCGTTGTCGTTGACCTTCGCGTCGAGCGTGAAGATGTTGATCGGCTCCAGCCTGTGGCGCTGGCCGATGGCGTAGTCGTTGAAGTCGTGTGCCGGGGTGATCTTCACGCAGCCGGTGCCGAACTCGCGATCGACGTAGTCGTCGGCGATCACCGGGATTTCCCGGCCGGTCAGCGGCAGGTGCAGCTTCGCGCCGATCAGGTGTGCGTAGCGCTCGTCTTCCGGATGCACCGCGACCGCGACGTCGCCCAGCATGGTTTCAGGGCGCGTGGTGGCGACCACCACCGAGCCCGCGCCATCGGCGGTCATGTAGCGGATCGACCACATGTGGCCGTCGCGCTCGACGTTGTTCACTTCCAGGTCCGACACCGCCGTGCCCAGCGCCGGGTCCCAGTTCACCAGCCGGTTGCCGCGGTAGATCAGCCCGTCGCGGTACCACTGGACGAAAACCTTGCGCACCGCGGCCGAGAGCCCCTCGTCCATCGTGAAGCGCTCGCGCGACCAGTCGGCGGCCACGCCCAGGCGGCGCATCTGGTTGGTGATGGTCGAGCCGGATTCCTCCTTCCACTGCCACACGCGCTCGACGAACGGCTCGCGGCCCAGGTCGTGGCGGCTTTTGCCATCGGCGGCAAGCTGGTTCTCGACGATCTTCTGGGTGGCGATGCCGGCGTGGTCGGTGCCGACCTGCCACAGCGTGTTCATACCGCGCATGCGCTGGTAGCGGATCAGCATGTCCATCACGGTCTGCTGGAACGCGTGGCCCATGTGCAGCGTGCCGGTCACGTTCGGCGGCGGCAGCAGGATGCAGTAGGGCTCGCCCTGGCCGGTGGGCCGGAACGCGCCGCGCTTCTCCCAGTGCGCGTACCACTTCGATTCGATCTGGCCGGGTTCGAAACTCTTTTCCATCGGAGGCTCGCCATGGGCGCGCCGGGCGCGCGCGGGTAAAGGGAAGGCTGAACGGATCATTGTAAGGGGCCGGCGCGAGCGGCCCAAGCGCGCGGTGATCCGGGTGCTGCGCAAGTGCCGCGCGTTTGGTTAAGCTCGCGCACGGCAGGGGCAGGATGCCTGGTCGCCTCCTGCGCAGGGGAACGCATCATCCGGTCAGGCATGACACAGGGGGCTTTATGAAAGGGATACGCGCGGCAGTCGCGGGACTGCTGCTTCTCCTTGCCGCTACACGCAGTCATGGCCAGCAGAGTCCGGTCGCCCAGCTGCCCTGGCAGATGGGGCCGACCAAGGTGGAGGTCGGCAGCCACGCGACGCTCGACGTGCCCGAGGGTTACGCCTTCCTCGACGCGAAGGCTACCGAGCGCTTCAACGAGATGATGCACAACCTGCCCGATCCGACGCCGACCTACACGCTGGCGCCGACCGACCTGAACTGGGTCGCGATGTTCTCCTACGAGGACATCGGCTATGTGAAGGACAACGAGGACCTCGACGCCGACGCCATCCTGAGCTCGGTCAGGGAGGGCACCGACGCGGGCAACCGCGAGCGCGCGAAACGCGGTTGGGCCCAGTTGCACATCACCGGCTGGGGCCTGAAGCCCCGGTACGACCCGCAGATCAAGTCGCTGGCGTGGGCGATCCGGGCCAGCAGTTCGCAAAGCAACGAAGAGGTGGTGAACTACAACACCCGCCTGCTGGGCCGTTTCGGCGTGATGGACGTGGTGGTCATCACCGACGCGGACAAGCTGGCTGGCGCCGTGGCCGACTTCAAGAACAAGCTGCCCGGCTTCGACTTCGTTCCGGGCGAGACCTATGCCGAATACCGTTCCGGCGACCGCGTGGCGGAGTACGGCCTGGCTGCGCTGATCACCGGCGGCGCCGCCGCCGTGGCGGCCAAGAAGGGCCTGTTCACCGTCATCGGCGGGTTCCTGGCGGCTGCCTGGAAGTTCGTGGTGGCGGGATTCCTTGCCCTGGGTGCCTGGTTCAAGTCGCTGTTCAAGCGCAAGCAAGGCGCCTGAGATGGATCTGGGACTGCCCGCGCTGCTGGGCGGGATCGTGCTGATGTATCTGTACGATTCCGCCTTGCTGCTCTACCACGACGAGATCGCCTTCGAGACCCGCCGGGGAGGCATCGTGGCCGGCGGGCTGGTCCTCGCGCTGGGCGGGCGCCTGTTGTTCGTGCCCAATCCACTGACGCCGCACCGGCCGCTGTACCGGTTGAGCTGGCTCGCGACCGCGCCGGAGGCGGGCGGTGGTGCGGCAAGCCTGCGGCGCCTGGCAGGGCGATCGTCCGTGCTCGCGCCGTGGTGCCTGTGGTTGCTTGCGCTGTTCTTCATCGGGCTGCCGGCATGCCTGTGGTTGTCGGGCACGAATGCCGCCTTGCTGGCCTGGCTGGTGGCCATGTACGTCTCCATCCTCGCCGCGCTCGGGATGGCCGCCACCCAGCGTCGACGACTCGCGCTGACGAACCGGCAGCTGTGGTCGCTGGCGCGCGACGCGCTGCTCTGCCCGCCCTTTGCGCTCAACCTGCTCCGCAAGATCAGCCTGGAGCACGGCCGTCGCCTGGACCTGCGCGCGGTGCTATCGGACACGGCCAGCGCGGGCGCATCCGTGGCCCTGGCCGGCGTGGTGCACTCGCGCATCGCCACCAGCCTCACCTTCGCCGAGGTGGGAGGCGACCAGGAAGGCGCGTTGCGCGGGGCGATGGCGTTCTACGGGAGATTGGCCGGCGATGCGGGCTGAATGGGTCGTGGTGTTGCTGGGACTGATCGTGGGCTATTGCCTGGTGAGCTTCTTCATGTCGCGCGCAAGGGAGTCCGGCGCGTCCGCACGCCAGCCGTCCGGCGGCCCCGGGCAAGGACCGGTCTGGAGCGATGAGCGCCCCGGAGCCGACGCGCAGCGGTGGTTCGACGTGCTCGGCGTTTCCGAGTCGGCCAGCCGCGAGGAGATCGAGCAGGGTTATCGCCTGCGCATGGGCCAGTACCACCCCGACAAGGTGGCGAGGCTGGGCGAGGACATCCAGCGCCTGGCCGAGAAGCGGGCGAAGGAAATCAACGTCGCTTACGACCAGGCGATGCGCCGCTTCCCGCGATGATCGCGCCGCCCAACCCGTCGGTTGGGCGGTGATCATCGGCCAGCTCGCCCCTGGCCGGGCGCGAGCCAGGGGCGGTGTCACGGGTAGGCGGTCAGACCACGAAGGCGTCGGCCAGCGAGGACGCCTGCATCGACGGAGTTGCCTGCTGTTGCTCATGCTGCTCCATCTGCATGCGCGTCACGCGCGTCACGACCAGCAGGAACAGCGCCGCCGCGCACAGGTTCAGGCCCTGTCCGCCGATCAGCAGCCACTGCTGGGTGTGCAGCCCCTCGAACGTGTGCTCGGGCTTGAGGTACTGCGTGACGAACCAGTACGACAGGTTGCCGGCAATCCAGCACACCCACCACGCCCTCAGCAGCGACGGCGTCCCGAGCTTTTGCCAGCGCGCCGGCGCCTGGGAGCCCAGCCAGATCTGCGTCATCGCGCGCAGCGGCCGCACCAGGTTCATGACCGGCACCGCATACCAGCCGACCGCCCAGCCGGGCGAGTCGTCCAAACCCCGGGCTCCCAGCGCCCGTACGTTGCAGGCGACCCGGTACACCCAGCAGCCGGCCCAGATGTAGCAGGCCAGCATGAGCACCAGTTGCAGGCGGAACAGGTTCAACTGCAGCCAGCCGGCCCCCGCCAGCTTGTCCTGCAGCGCCGCGGTGATTCCGCTGTCGATGCCCTGCTGGAGCAGTTGCAGCCCGTAGGCCATCACGCCCAGGACCGCCAGCGTGAGCAGGACGAAGGCCCCGACCACGCCCCGGACCCCATTGCCGAGCGAGTTCGGAGAGCGGAAGACGTGTTGCCCCGATGAGGCCGAAGATTCGCTCGTGACCGAGCCCGGCGCACTGAAAGGATTGACTCGCGACATAACGGCACCCCCATGCCTTTTTGCCGACCGGCCAGTCGCCGGCAGCCCGACTATGCGCCTGAGGTATGGACAGGGCAAGCGGGGGTGTGGTAGCCGGAAATCGGGGGGTTAGAGCAGTTCGATCCCGAACCGGCGCACCGCCAGCGCGAACAGGCCGAAGCAGGCCACCGTGATGAGGGCGCAGGCCAGCAGGGTGAACCAGAAGCCCAGCCGCGGCAGCAGGGCGGGGAAGACCAGGAACATCGGCAGCGTGGGCAGCACGTACCAGAAGGTGTACCAAGCGTGGTTGGCGATCTTCTGTGCTGGCTGGTGCTCCAGGTAGAGCCAGATCAGCGCCAGCAGCGTCACCATCGGCAGCGCGCCGAGCAGGCCGCCCAGCCGGTCGCTGCGCTTGGCGGCCTCGGAGACGAGTACCACCACCGCGGCGGTGACCAGGTATTTGGTGATCAGCCAGGCCATGCTCAGCCAGTCCGCAACTGGCGGCCGTAGGCATGCACCTCGTCGACCAGCACCTTGACGTGTTGCGGTTCGACCTCCGGCGTGATGCCGTGGCCGAGGTTGAAGACATGGCCCGGGTGGTTGCCGTAGCTGTCCATAACGGCGCGAGCCTCGCGGCGGATGACCTCCGGGTTCGAACGCAGTACGGCCGGGTCGAGGTTGCCCTGCAGGGCAACCTTGCCTGCCACCGCGCGCCGCGCATCAGCGAGGTCGATGGTCCAGTCCACGCCCAGTGCCGCGCAACCGGAACCGGCCATTTCGGCCAGGTGCAGGTGCGCGCCCTTGGAGAACAGGATCACCGGCAGCTCGCGGGCGACCGGATCCGCCTTCAGCGCCGCCACCACCTGGCTCATGTATCGCAGCGAAAACTCGCGGAACGGGGCCGGGCCGAGCAGGCCGCCCCAGGTGTCGAAGACCATCAAGGCCTGCGCGCCGGCGGCAGCCTGCGCCAGGAGGTAGGCCGCGACCGAGCGCGCCAGCGTGTCGAGCAGCTGGTGGGCGAGCTTGGGCGCGTTCCAGCACATCGCCTTGAGCGTGGCGAAGTCGCGTGAGCCGTGGCCTTCGACCATGTAGCAGGCGAGCGTCCACGGGCTGCCGGAGAAACCGATCAGCGGCACGCGCCCGTGGAGTTCGCGGCGGATCAGCCGAACCGCGTCCATCACGTAACGCAGCTCGCCGTCCATGTCGGGCACCGCCAGCGCCGAAATGTCGGCGGCAGTGCGCACGGGACGGGCGAACTGCGGGCCCTCGCCCTGCGCGAAGGACAGGCCGAGGCCCATCGCGTCCGGGATGGTGAGGATGTCCGAGAAAAGGATTGCCGCGTCGAGATCGAAGCGCTCCAGCGGCTGCAGCGTCACTTCGCAGGCGAACTCGGGGTTCTGCGCCAGGCCCATGAAGCTGCCGGCGCGCTCGCGCGTGGCACGGTACTCGGGCAGGTAGCGGCCGGCCTGGCGCATGACCCAGATCGGCGTGGTGTCGGTGGGCTCCCGGCGCAGGGCGCGCAGGAAGCGGTCGTTCTTCAGCGGAGCGGTCATGTCAGCGTCCGTGCGGGCCGTCCAGGCCCTGGGCGAACATCACGCGGAAGCCGCGCTTCAACTGCGCGTCGCGCGTCTTCTCGAACGCCGCGATGGCCTCGTCGCGCTCGAGAAACTGCTCGCGCTTGAGCGTGGCCTTGCCGCCCTGCGTGCCGCTTTCGCGGTACAGCGTCCAGCCGCCCAGCAGATCCTGCTCGAGCACGATCTGCACGTAGCGCGGCGCCTCGGCGGAGGCGGGCATGGTTTGCAGGTAGAGGCGCATGGTGTCCGTGATGGTGCGGCAAGGGCGCCGCAAGCGCGACATTCTAAAAGGCCGCGGCCATGCTGGCGAGCGTCCACGCCTTGCAGGAGCCCGCTTGCGGGCGATGTTCCTGGTCTGCTGGAACGAAGCGCATCGCCCGCAAGCGTGCCTCTACCGGTGGCGGGCGGCATCGTCAAGGGTGGCCAGCACGGTGTTTTCGGCGACGCCGCCGACGATTTCCGCCCGCCCGATGCCGCGCCACAGGATCAACCGAAGCGTGCCGGCGGTGTTCTTCTTGTCCAGCCGCATCAGCGCAAGCAACCGCTGCGCGTCGGAATCGCCCGGCAGCGCGACGGGCAGGCCCAGACGCTCGAGCAGTCGCCGCAGACGCGCGGTATCGGCGGCGTCGCTCATGCCCAACCGCTCGGAAAGGCGGGCGGCCAGCAACATGCCGATGGCGACCGCCTCGCCATGCAGAAGCGCGGTGTACTGGCCGGCGGTTTCCAGCGCGTGGCCGAAGGTATGGCCAAGGTTCAGTAGCGCGCGTTCGCCCTGCTCGGTCTCGTCGCGCGCGACCACGCCCGCCTTGTACCGGACCTTTCGCGCGATGGCTTCCACCAGCGTGGCGTCGTGGCGGCCGGCGAGGGCGTCGGCGTTCGCCTCCAGCCAGGCGAAGAAACCCGCGTCGCCGATCGCCGCCCCTTTCACCACCTCAGCCAGCCCCGCGCGGTATTCGCGGTCGGGCAGGGTAGCCAGGGTGCCGATGTCGGCGACCACCGCGCGCGGCTGGTGGAAGGCCCCGGCCAGGTTCTTGCCGGCAGGAAGGTTCACGCCGGTCTTGCCGCCGACCGAGGAGTCGACCATCGCCAGCAACGTGGTCGGCATCTGGATGAAGTCGATGCCGCGCATCCAGCAGGCCGCGGCGAAACCGGCCAGGTCGCCGACCACGCCGCCGCCCAGCGCGATCACGCAGGCGTCGCGGGTGGCCCCCAGCGCGGCGAGCGCCTCCAGCGCGCGACCGACATTGCCGAAGGTCTTGTGTGCCTCGCCGTCCTCGAGCAGGAAGTGCGACCAGCGCAGGCCTTCGAGTCCCTGCGCGACGCGATCGAGATAAAGCGGCGCCACGGTGGTGTTGCTGACCACCAGGGCATGGCGGCCGCGCAAATGCGCACGCCAGCGGGCGTGGTCGCCGAGCAGGCCACGGCCGATGTACACCGCGTAGCGCCGCGCGCCGAGCGCGACCTCGATCGTCTGGATGTCGGTTTCGTTCATGCCGCCTGTTGCCGTTGCCAGTGCTGGTCGAGCAGCGCGACGCAGCGCTCGCTCGCAGTCGCCACGCCTTCGTGTTCGCCGGGCAGGCGCAGGTCGGCAATCTCGCGGTAGAGCGGGCCACGGACGTGCGCCATCGCGTCGAGCTTGCCGCGGCGGTCTTCGCCCGCCAGCAGCGGGCGCCTGGTATCGCGGGCCAGGCGTTCGAGTTGCTGTTCCACCGTGGTGTCCAGCCACAGCACGAAGCCGCGTTCGGCGAGGCGATGGCGATTGGCCGGGTCCAGCACGGCGCCGGCGCCGGTGGCCAGCAACACGCCGGCGCGCGCGCTGAGCGCATCGAGCAGCGCGCTTTCGCGCTGGCGGAAGCCCGCCTCGCCCTCGATCTCGAACACGCAACGCACATCCACGCCGCAGTGGCGCTCGATCTCCTGGTCCAGATCCAGGAACGGCAGGCCATAATGCGCGGCGAGGCGTCGACCGATCGACGTCTTGCCGGCACCGGTCGGGCCGATCAGGAACAGGTTGCAGGAGGGGTTCATCCGCGCATGCTAGCAACCACGGACGAACGCGTCTTGCTGGCCGGCTGTGGCGACGTGGGGCTGCGCGTGGCTCGCCAACTGCGCGCGCAGGGGCACGAGGTGCATGCCCTGCGTCGGCGTCCTCCGGCGGACAGCGACGACGGAATCCACTGGCTCGCCGGCGACCTCGCCGCGCCCGCCACGCTGGATGCACTCCCCGGCGGCGTCACCCGGCTGGTCTACCTGCCGGCGCCCGACGCACGCGAGCGGGCCGCGTATGAAGCGGTCTTCCTGACCGGGTTGCGCGCCCTGCTTGCGGCGCTCGACCAGACAACGTTGCGGCGTGTGCTGTTCGTCTCCTCCAGCGCGGTCTACGGCGACCATGCCGGCGGCTGGGTGGACGAGGACACGCCTGCCCGTCCACCGGGCTTCAACGGCAGCGTGCTGCTGGAGGCGGAGCGATGGCTTGCGGACGTGCCGGTCCAGTCCACCGTACTGCGGCTGGCCGGTCTGTACGGGCCGGGACGGCTCCAGCTGATCGAGCGCCTGCGGGCGGGGCTGGCACGCGTGCCGCGGGAGCAGGCGCACTGGGCCAACCGCATCCACGTCGACGATGCGGCATCCGCCATCGCCCATCTGCTGTTATTGCCCGACGCCGACCCGCTTTACCTGGGCGTGGACGACACGCCGCTACCCCTGGACGTCCTGTACGACCACCTGGCCGGACTGGTGGGCGCACCGCCTCCGCCCGACGGTCCGGCGCCGGCCGGGGTGGGCAGCAAGCGGCTCAGCAACGCGCGGCTGCGGGCAAGCGGGTTCGTGCCCCGCTGGCCGGATGCGCGGTCGGGCTATGCGGCGCTGCTGGCGATGTGATGGCTTGCCTTCCTCCTCCCCCAGGAGAGGTCGAGGTGGGAGACCTGGGTCCGCGGGGAAACGAGGGAAACCACCGCTCTGGCGTTGGTTCGTCGCAAGAGCGGCCTCTTACCCCAACCCTCTCCCCCGAAGGGGACAAGGAGTGAGGCGGCACGGCAATGCAGCCTCCTGTCCCCTCCGGGGAGAGGACCGGGGTGAGGGGCCGGCGCTCGCGGAGAAAGGTGCGCAAGCATGGCTTCATCCCGACGTCCCTGGCGGGGAGCCGGTGATCATCAGGCGTGGGCGAGGCCGGTGACGTGGCGCTCGTCGTCATACTCCACCACGCTGTCGGCCAGCGCGGGCAGGGTGGCCAGCGCGTGGCGGCTGAGGCGTTCGAAGTGCGCGAGGAAACGCACCATGGCTTCGGCGTCCATCGCCAAGGGTGCCTTGCGTGCCAGCAGCGCTTCTTCCTGTTCGCCACGCCAGCGACGCACGACATCCCAGCTCGGCGCCTGCAGCACGATCAGCGCATCGAGCTTGCGCCACAGCGGCTGGTAGGCGCGCAGCTGCTTGTTCACCCAATGACGCCAGCGGCCGTCCGGGTCGTCGTCGCGTTCGAGCGCGTTGACCGGCGTCTCCAGCGCCGCCTGCAACTGTGGTCGCAGGCCCAGCGCCCAGCCTTCCAGGATCACCAGCTTCGGCGGGCGCGCGACCTTGGGCCAGCGCGAGGGCGGCACGCGGGTATCGCGGCCCTTGTCGAAGCGCGGCCAGGTCACCGGCAGCTTCTCCGAAGCCTGCGGCAGGGCGGCCAGCACCGAGAGCAGCAACTCGATCTCGTGCGTGCCGGGCACGCCGCGCGTGCGCAGCAGCGGATGCACCTCGCGCGCCAGTGTCTCGCGCTCGCTGCGCGGGTAGTAGAAGTCGTCCAGCGTGAGCACGTCGGTCGGCCAGCCGCGGGCTTCGGCCTCGGCCTTCATCACCCGCGCCAGCGTGCTTTTGCCACTGCCCTGCAGGCCGGAGAGGCCGAGGATGTAGGGGCGGCGTGAACGCGCAATGCGGCCGGCATAGTGATCCAGAAGGTGGCCGGCGAGGGCGACGTTCTGCGTGCTAGCATCGTTGGTCATCCGCGCATGATGGCGCGGCGCCGCCACGATGCAAGAGTCATGCTCAAACGCGAGATCCTGGACACCTTCCGCAGCCTGCTCGACGAGGCCACCACCGGCGGCGACCCCGAACCCACCGCGATGAACCTGGCGACGGCCGATGCGGCCGGCCGGGTCAGCTCGCGTATCGTGCTGCTCAAGGGTGCCGACGAGCGCGGCTTTCGCTTCTTCACCAACTACGAAAGCGACAAGGGCGTCCAGCTCGATGCGCATCCGCAGGTCGCGCTGTGCTTCCACTGGAAGCAACTGCGCCAGGGCGTGCAGGTACGCATCGAAGGCGCGGCGCGCAAGCTGCTGGCGGAGGAGTCGGACGCCTATTTCGCCAGCCGTGCGCGCGGCAGCCAGATCGGCGCCTGGGCGTCGCTGCAGTCGCAGACGTTGCCGGATCGCGAGACCTTCGAGCAGCGCTTCGCGCGTTGCGAGAAGGAATACGACGGCCGCGACGTGCCGCGCCCGCCGCACTGGGGCGGCTTCGTGGTCGAGCCGGACATGATCGAGTTCTGGTACGGCGCGCAATTCCGCCTGCACGAGCGCGTGCGCTGGAGCCGCCACGGCCAGACCTGGACCAGCCGGCTGCTCTATCCGTGAGCCACGCCCAGCCCGCGCCGCACGTTGCCCAGAGTGGCTTCGTCGTGCACACGCGCGGCCGCGGATTCTGCGAGATCACCGGCAAGGTGGCCGAGGCGATCGCCGCCAGTCACATACAGACCGGGATCGCCAATGTCTTCGTCCTGCACACCAGCTGCTCGCTGCTGATCTGCGAGAACGCCGACCCGACCGTGCGCGACGACCTGGAGCGCTGGTTCGCGCGCGCCGTTCCCGACGGTGAACCGCTGTTCGAGCACGACGCCGAAGGCCCGGACGACATGCCTGCCCACGTGCGCTCGATCCTTACCGGCGTGAGCCTCACCGTGCCGGTCCACGGCGGCAGGCCGCAGCTGGGCACCTGGCAGGGCGTCTATATGTGGGAGCACCGGCGGGAGCCGCACCAGCGCCGGGTTTCAGTGACCGTGCTGGGCCATTGATGGACGGCTTCCCGCAGCGCATCGTCTGCCTGACCGAGGAACCGACCGAGGTGCTCTACGCCCTCGGCGAGGAGCACCGCATCGTCGGCATTTCCGGGTTCACCGTGCGGCCGGCGCGGGCGCGCAAGGAGAAGCCCAAGGTCTCGGCGTTCACCAGTGCGAAGATCGGCGAGATCCTGAAGCTGCAGCCGGACCTGGCGATCGGCTTTTCCGACATTCAGGCGGATATCGCGCGCGAGCTGGTCAAGGCGGGCGTGGAGGTATGGATCAGCAACCACCGCAGCGTGGAAGGCATCCTCGCCTATATCCGCCGCCTGGGCGCCATGGTCGGCGCCCACGAAAAGGCCGAAGCCTACGCGCGGCGTGCGGAGGCCCACCTGGCACGAGTCCGTGCAGCGGCCGCGGCGCTACCGAAGCGACCGAAGGTCTACTTCGAGGAATGGGACGAACCGCTCATTACCGGGATCCGCTGGGTGGCCGAGCTGATCGGTATCGCCGGGGGCGAGGACGCGTTTCCGGAGCTGGCGCGGGAGCCGCTGGCGAAACAGCGCATCCTGGCCGATGGCACGGAGGTCGTGCGCCGCGCGCCGGACATCATCCTGGGTTCCTGGTGCGGCAAGCGGTTCCGACCACAGCGGGTAGCGGCGCGGCCGGGCTGGGACGCGATTCCGGCGGTGCGCGACGGTGAGCTGCACGAAGTGAAGTCGCCGATCATCCTGCAGCCGGGACCCGCCGCGCTGTTCGATGGGCTGGACGAAATGCACCGCATCATCGCAGCCTGGGCTAACCGCGCCGTGTAGGAGCGCGCCTGTGCGCGACCGTGCACATCGCGGTCGCGCACAGGTGCGTTCCTGCAGTGGAACTCGACGCCTAGAACCCGCGCGCCAGCTGGTTGCCCCAGTCGAACAGCGGCGCCGCGACGAGGATGCGGGCGAGCAGCAGGCCGATCATCACCACCGCCGGCGAGAAGTCGAGCATGCCCACCACCAGCTTGCCGCGCAGCGGCTTGAGCAGCGGGTCGACGATGCCTTCCACCAGCCGAAGCACGGGGTGGTAGGTGTCCGCGGCGAACATGCTGAGCAGCGACCAGCCGAACACCAGCACCAGGTAGAACAGCAGCACGAAGTCGAGCAGGTCGGCCAGTGCGAGCACCAGCAGCCCGGCCACGTGCGGCAGCGCCCCGACCAGGGCGAACAGCACCACGCGCTTGACCAGCATCACCAGGTAGCACACCAGCAGGGCGGCCAGGTTGAGGCGGCGCCAGTTCGGCAGCACGCGACGGATCGGGGCAAGCACCGGGTTGGTGTAGCGGTAGACGAACTGGCTGATCGGGTTGCGGAAGTCGGCCCGCCCCGCTTCGGCCAGCAGCCGCAGTACGAACAGCGTCGCCACGACATCGAAGGCGATTTCAAGCAGCAGCGAGAGCGCGTTCAGCAGGTAGATCACGGGCGTGGCTCCTTGGCGTCCAGTTCGGCGGCCAGTTCGGCCCCACGGCGGGTGGCGGCGGCCACGGCGTGGGCGGCGATGCGCGGAAGGCCGTCGGCGGCGAAGCTTTCCAGCGCGGCCTGGGTGGTGCCGTTGGGCGAGGTTACCCGGCGGCGCAGCTCGCCCGGCGCTTCACCGCTCTCGACCAGCATGCGGCCAGCACCCAGGCAGGTCTGCGCGGCCAGCGCACGGGCGCTCTCGCGCGGCAGGCCCTGCGCCACCGCGGCATCCTCCAGCGCCTCGACCAGTGCGAAGAAGTAGGCCGGGCCCGAGCCGGACAGCCCGGTCACCGTGTCCATCAGCGCTTCATCGTCAATCCATCGCGTCATGCCGACCGCGTCGAGGATGTGCTGCGCCTGTGCCTTCTGCGGCGGGCTGACCCTGGCGTTGGCGCACAGGCCGGTCGCGCCGGCGCCGATCAGCGAGGGCGTGTTGGGCATGCAGCGCACGATCGGCAAATGGGCGCCGAACCAGCGTTCGAGCTGGTCCAGTCGCACGCCGGCGGCGATCGAGATCACCAGCGGACGCTGGCGCTGCAGCACGTCGCGCAGCTCCGCCTGCAGCGCCGGCATGATCTGCGGCTTGACCGCCAGCAGCAGGATCTCCGCGTCCTCGGCGGCCAGCCGGTTTTCGGCGAAGGTCGCCACGCCGAACTCGCGGGCGAGCGCCTCGCGCGCCTGCGCCTGCGGCTCGGCCACGCGGATGGACGAGGCCGAGGCGCCGGTCTTGAGCAGGCCGCCGATCAGGCTGCGCGCCATGTTGCCGCCGCCGATGAAGGCAAGTCGTGTCATGCCGGTCCCTTGGGTTGTGGGGCCCGATACCTTAACCCGAAGCGGCCGGCGGGCGGGTGACAAGGGCCACCCAACACCCAGGGGGCGCACCTGTACGCGACCGCCATGTCCGGTCGAGCGCAGGAAAGGCGCTCCCGCGGCGGACAAGCGAACCGGCGGGAAGCCATCGCAGTTTCCGCATCCGGAGGCGCCAACCCACTGGTCGCAAAGCCATTCGCGCGAGTAGTATCGGCTCGTTGCGAGGGGGTTGTCGGATGGCCGGTTCGAAGGCGACGGAGCGCGTGCGCGAGCGCGCGACCGGGCGGTCCCCTGCGCAGTACCGCTATTCATCCAGACGAACGTTTTAAGGGGAAACGCCCGATGGACATCGCCGAACTGTTGGCCTTTTCGGTCAAGAACAAGGCCTCGGACCTGCATCTTTCGGCCGGCCTGCCGCCGATGATCCGCGTGGACGGCGACGTGCGTCGCATCAACATCCCGCCGCTGGAACACAAGCAGGTCCACTCGCTGATCTACGACATCATGTCGGACAAGCAACGGCGCGACTACGAGGAGTTCTACGAGACCGATTTCTCCTTCGAGATCCCCGGCCTGGCGCGCTTCCGTGTCAATGCGTTCAACCAGAACCGTGGCGCCGGTGCGGTGTTCCGTACGATTCCGTCCGAAGTGCTGACGCTGGAAGACCTCGGTGCGCCGCGCATCTTCCGCGAACTGATCGAGCAGCCGCAGGGCCTGATCCTGGTCACCGGCCCGACCGGCTCGGGCAAATCCACCACGCTGGCGGCGATGGTGGACCACATCAACAAGAACGAATACGGGCACATGCTCACGGTCGAGGATCCGATCGAGTTCGTGCACACCTCGCAGAAGTGCCTGGTCAACCAGCGCGAGGTACACCGCGACACGCACGGCTTCAACGAGGCGCTGCGCTCGGCGCTGCGCGAAGATCCCGATTACATCCTGGTCGGCGAGCTGCGCGACCTGGAAACCATCCGCCTGGCGCTGACCGCCGCGGAAACCGGCCACCTTGTGTTCGGCACCCTGCACACCAGTTCGGCGGCCAAGACCATCGACCGCATCATCGACGTGTTCCCGTCCGGCGAAAAGCCGATGGTGCGTTCGATGCTTTCGGAATCCCTGCGTGCGGTGATCTCGCAGACGCTGCTGAAAAAGGTCGGCGGCGGGCGTATCGCGGCGCACGAGATCATGGTCGGCATCCCTGCCATCCGCAACCTGATCCGCGAGGACAAGGTCGCGCAGATGTACTCGTCCATCCAGACCGGCCAGCAGTACGGCATGCAGACGCTCGATCAGAACCTCCAGGACCTGGTCAAGCGCGGTCTGGTCGCGCGGCAGGAAGCGATCGGCTATGCCAAGAACAAGGACGTCTTCAAGTAAGACCAGGAATGGTGGATCGGGATCGGGAATCGCAAGCCCGTTCCCGGTCTCCCGGTGTGGCTCGCTCGGTGGATGACCGAGGGTGTGCTTCTGACGATCCCCGATTAACGAATTCCCGATTCCCGGACATCAAGCCATGAGCGATTTCGATTTCACCTCCTTCCTCAAGCTGATGGTGCACAAGAAGGCATCGGACCTGTTCGTCACCGCCGGCGTCGCGCCATCGATGAAACTGCAGGGTCGCATCGTGCCGATCACGCAGAGCCCGCTGTCGGTGCAGCAGGCGCGCGACATGGTGCTCAACATCATGACGCCGGCGCAGCGCGAGGAGTTCGAGAAGACCCACGAGTGCCAGTTCGCGATCTCCGCGCAGGGCGTGGGGCGTTTCCGCGTGTCGTGCTTCTACCAGCGCAACTGCGTGGGCATGGTGTTGCGCCGGATCGAATCGAAGATCCCCACCTTCGAGGAGCTGACGCTGCCGCCGGTACTGAAGACGCTGTCGATGACCAAGCGCGGCATCATCATCTTCGTTGGCGCCACGGGTTCGGGCAAGTCGACCTCGCTCGCCGCGATGGTCGGCTACCGCAACCAGAACTCGACCGGCCACATCATCACCATCGAGGACCCGATCGAGTACGTGCACAAGCACGAAGGCTGCATCATCACCCAGCGCGAGATCGGCATCGACACCGACAACTGGGACAACGCGCTGAAGAACACCCTGCGCCAGGCGCCCGACGTGATCCTGATCGGCGAGGTACGTACCCGCGAGACGATGGAGTACGCGATCAACTTCTCCGAAACCGGCCACCTGTGCCTTTGCACGCTGCACGCGAACAACGCCAACCAGGCGATCGACCGCATCCTGCACTTCTTCCCGGAGGACCGGCGCCAGCAGCTTTTCATGGACCTGTCGCTCAACCTCAAGGGCATCGTGGCGCAGCAGCTGATTCCCACGCCGGACGGCAAGGCGCGCCGCGTGGCGGTCGAAGTACTGTTGGGCACGCCGCTGGTGCAGGACTACATCCGCCAGGGCGAGATCCACAAGATCAAGGAAGTCATGAAGGACTCGGTCAATCTGGGCATGCGCACGTTCGACCAGAGCCTGGTCGAGCTCTACCACGCCGGCGAGATCAGCTACGAGGATGCCCTGCGCCACGCCGACAGCTCCAACGAGGTGCGCCTGCGCATCAAGCTGGCCCAGGGCGGCGACGCGCATACGCTGTCGCAGGGGCTGGAGGGCGTCGAGCTGGAGGAGACACGCGACAACAACCAGTTCGGCGGCGGCATGCTGCGGCGCTGACGGGCATCGAGAGTCGTCGCGACCGCCCGTCGTCCCGCAGAGGGACAGAAAAAAAGGAGCCCGAGGGCTCCTTTTTTGTTTGCCGCACGCGGGCGGCAGGGCAGCTTTACGGCGTATCGGCGCCCGCTGTCACGGTCAGGGCCGTGGCGTCGACGCTCTTCACGCCCTTGACGCTGTGTGCCACCTGGATGGCCTTGTTCTTGTCCATGTTGCTGGCCACCGTGCCGGTAAGCCGCACCATGCCGTCGTGGGTGTCCACCGAGATCTTGCTGGCGGGGATTTCGGACGTGGTCGCGAATTCGGACTTCACCTTGGTGGTGATCCAGGCATCGTCCACCTTGCCCGGGACGGTCTGGTTGCTGGACTGCATGCTGCCGCTGGACTGCGCGTCGGCGTCCTGTGCGAGGGCCTGCGCGAACGGCACGGCGGCCAACGCAGCGGTCAGGCCGGCGGCGATGAAGGCTCGATGGAACGCGGAATGGGTACGCATGGCACTCTCCTTCGGGTGACTGTCGCAACACGATGCGTTTGCACCGTGGAAACCATGGCAACAGGGCCGCCGTGAACAGGTTGTACGTCCGGCGCTTCGCCGTTCAGTGGCAATTACCGTTGTGAACGGCTGGCTGAAAGGAAGGTTGGGGCGGTGCGAAAGGAGGGTGAGCTGTCCGTTGTGCGCCCGGGTCGCGTGCGCTGCGTGGAAGCCGGAAAGCAGGCGGGGCGCCCCTGAAGGCGCCCCGCGCGGCAAGCCCAGTGCGGGCTTACTTGAGCGTGGTCTGGCTGCTGATCACCAGGCCGTCGCCGTCGACGTGTGCTTCGCCGTCCATCGATTCGATGCGCGCGGCCTGCGCACGCATGGCTTCGAACTGCGCCTTGGTGCGCGCCTCGGTGGCGGCCTTGTCGGCCGGGTCCTCCGCATTGGCGGCATCATCCTTGCCCAGCGCCGCCGCTGCCGAGGCCAGGGTGTCGGCCTTCTGCTGCATCAGGTTGACCCAGTCCAGGTACATCTGGCCATTCAGGTGCATGCGCAGCATCTGCCCCGCGTTGCCGATCGGTGCCTTGAGCGCGTCGGCAAGCTTGCTGTCCTCCCCCGCGCCGATGCCGAGCCCCAGGCTCTTGGGGCCCATCGCCAGCCAGGCCGGCTGGTGGAACATGTTGGCCAGGGTGGGCGGCAGTGCCACCGGCTTGCCATCGGCAGTGAGCTTCAGCTGCGCCAGGGCGGGAGTCATCATCTGGCCCATCGCAAGCAGACCGGCCGGGTTGCTGGTGCCAAGCACCAGTCGGCCCGTGAACTGCGGCATGGCATTGGCCTGGCCCGGCGTGAAGCTGTCCAGCGAAAGTCCCAGGCCCAGCAGGTCGCCGAACGGCGGGATGGCCGCCTGCTGCATGCTCTGACCGAGCTTGGCGAAGGTGTCGTTGAGGTCGGTCAGTGCGGGGCAGGTGAACGGCTTGGCCGCCACCGCGTCGGCCTGCGCGGTCCAGAACGCACGCACCTGCGCGACCGGTAGGCCCAGGAAGAACTCGAACGGCGAGGTCGCCTGCGTGGCGCCGAGCCCCGGCAGGTCGACCTTCAGCCCGCTGAAGGCCTGGGTGATGTCGCTGGCCAGCGAAACGTCCCAGCGCATGTCCTGGTGCTTGGCCTCGAGCCGGGTGTAGCCGAAGCTCAGCGCCGGCACGCGGCTGGCGAGGCGCGTGGCATCGGCCTGGCAGCTGGGCGGGATCTGCAGCTGGTTGGCCACCGGCTCGCCGGTCTTGGCCGACTCGGCCTGTGCGCGGGCCTTGAGCAGGGCGTTGAACAGCGGGTCCTTGCCGCTGGCGGCGAGCGGCAGGGCGCGGCTCAGGTCGAGTTCGCCCACGGCCCACTTCTCGTAGCCCTTGGCCTTGGCCAGCTTGGCCAGCCGGCCGTCGTCCTGCAGGTTCCGGGCTGGGCGATCCAGGCCCAGCGCCTGGCGCAGCAGCGACTGGGAGGCGTCGGCCGGCAGGATCGCGGCCACCGCCTGCTTTCCTACCACGGCCAGGATCAACTGGGTGCCCGTGGCGCCCGAAACGTGGCGCCGATAGCTCTGCTTGTCGAGGTTGGCGACGTCGAGTTTCTTGCCATAGGCGGTTTCCAGCCGGCCCACGAAGGCCTCGAACGCGTCGGTGTCGGTGAGCTGGAAGCGCAGCACCGGCGCCAGGCCAACGCCGTAGAGCGCGGAGTAGCCCTTGAGGTCCAGGCCGGCGCCCTGCGCGAACGACTCGACCGACTTGCCGTCCAGTTCCTTGGCGAACGCACGCAGCAGGTTGGCGGTGTCCGGGTCCTTCGCGGCCGTTTCGTCCGCGGCGGCACGCAACTGGGTCACTTCGGCCGGCATCTGGGCATCGGCCTGGGCCAGCAGGGCGGCGCGGGTGTCGTCGTCGAGCACGTCAAGGTTGGCCACCACGTAGGGCGTGTCCGCCGGCACGAAGGCCAGCGGGGCGTCCTTGTCCTTGTGTCCACATGCCGCCAGCAACAGGCCAGCCAAAGCCAGCGCGAGGGTGCGCTTCGTCGATCGCATGATTCGGTTCCCTGAAAAAAAGAAGAAAGGCGCGGCCATTATGCCGCGCCCTCGGTGTGGGCCGCCTGTGCCTGCCGTCGGGGGGGCGGTCTCAGCGGGCGAGCAGTTCGCCCAGCACCGCCATGCGCACGAACACGCCGTTGCCGACCTGTTCGAGGATCTTCGACTGGGCGCCATCGGCCACCTCCGAAGCGATCTCCACGCCGCGGTTGATCGGCCCCGGGTGCATGACCAGGCAACCCTTGGCGGCGAGCGCCAGGCGGCGGGTGTCCAGGCCGTAGCGGGCGAAGTAGGCCGCCTCGTCGGGAAGCTCGGTGGCGCTCATGCGTTCCTTCTGCAGGCGCAGCATGATCGCCACGTCGGCGCCGGCGATCGCCTCGTCGAAGTGTTCGACGAACACGCAGCGCGGGAACTCTTCGGGTGCAGGCATCAGCGGCGCAGGGCCGCACAGGCGGATCTCGCGCACGCCCATGGCGGTAAGCGCGTGCACGTCCGAGCGCGCTACACGCGAGTGCTTGATGTCACCGCAGATCACCACCGCCAGGTTCTCGAAATCCGGACGGTGCTCGCGGATGGTCATCACGTCGAGCAGGCCCTGGGTGGGATGGGCGCGGTTGCCGTCGCCGGCGTTGATCACCGACACGCCGCTCATCGCGTGGCGCACCAGTTCCTCCGGCGTGCCGGAGTTCTTGTGGCGCACCACGATGGCGTCCAGGTGCATCGCTTCCAGCGTGTGCAGCGTGTCGAACAGCTCCTCGCCCTTGGCGGTCGAGGAGAAGCCGATGTCGAAGTTGATCACGTCGGCGCCGAGCCGGCGCGCGGCCAGTTCGAACGAGGTGCGCGTGCGGGTGGAGGGCTCGAAGAACAGGTTGAGCACCGTGCGCCCGTTGAGCAGGTCCAGCTTGCGGGTGCCGTGGGCGCAGGCGTCGCGCATGGACAGGGCGCGGTCGAGCAGGCGTTCGATGCAGGCGCGCGGCAGGTTTTCCAGCGTGGTCAGATGGCGCAGGCGGGTGCCCATGGCGTGCGGTTCGAAAGCGCGGGAAGGGATGAACATGCGATGGCCTGGCTCAAGCTAGTGGGAGGCGGAGGCGGCGGCAAGCCAGCGTTCGAGGATCACCGCGGCGGCTTCCGCGTCGATGTTGGCCGCGTCGCTGCGGCGCTTGGTGCCGGCGGCGCGCGCGTCGGCGAAGCGCTGCGCGGCTTCCTGCGAGCTGTACTGTTCGTCCACCAGCGCGACCGGCCCCTGGTAGCGCTCGCGCAGGTGTTCGGCGAAGCGGCGGGCGAGCCGGGTGGCCGGCTGCACGGTGCCGTCGAGCGCCAGCGGCAGGCCGACGACCAGCGTGTCCGGCTGCCATTGCCTGTGCAGGTCGTCCAGCTGATTCCAGTCCGGTCCGCTGTCCCGGACGGGCACCACGGCCAGGGCACGGGCACTTGCGGTGATGGTATTGCCGACGGCCACCCCGATCAGCTTGCTGCCGACATCGAAGCCCAGCACGCAACTCATGCGCGGCGGTCCGTGCCGTCGATCGCCCGCCAGGCCCTCACGCGTGGCCTGCGTAGCCGGGAAGCTGCAGCGGATCGACACCGACCAGGCCGGCGGCGGCGCTCCAGCGCTCCTCCAGCGGCGTGTGGAACATCACCCGCTCGTTCGCTTCGGCGGTGAGCCAGCTGTTGTCCTTCAGCTCCTGCTCCAGCTGGCCGGCGCTCCAGCCGGCGTAACCCAGCGCCATCAGGGCGTCGTTGGGACCCTCCCCGGCCGCCATGGCGACCAGGATGTCGCGCGAGGTCGTCACCGACCATTCGGCGTTGATGCGGTAACTCGATTCCCAGTGCCCGTGCTCGCGGTGCAGCACGAAGCCGCGTTCCTGCTGCACCGGGCCGCCGATCAGCACCGGGCGGTCAGCCAGTTCCAGATCACTGCAGTCGAGCTTGAGCTGCGCCAGCACGTCGCCGAGCCGGTATTCGGAAAGCCGGTTCACCAGCAGGCCGACCGCGCCGTCCTCGTCGTGCTGGCACAGGAAAGCCACGCTGCGCGAAAACGGCGGCTCGGCCAGGCTGGGCATGGCGATCAGGAAATGTCCGGCGAGAGTCTGCAGGTTGGGGACGGCGCTCATGCGGCCATTGTAATGCGGAGGCGGGCATCCGTTGTAACGCGCGCGATGTGAAGCGGCCGCGTTGGGCCGGAGGCCAGCGCTTCAGCGATGGCGAAGCGTGTCGTCCGCGCCGAACTCCCACACCCGGTCGATGTAGAGGATGGTCGTGCCCTGCTTGTCCTGCGGCCACGGCGGGAACGGTGCCGACAGATGCACGATGCGCTTGGCCGCCTCGTCCAGCAGGGGCGAGCCGGAGCTTCGGATGATCTGGATCTCGGCGATGCTGCCGTCGCGGTTCAGGCCCACGCTGACCTCGAGGTCGCCGTGGATGTGCTCGCGCCTGGCCTCGTCCGGATAGTTGAGGTTGCCGATGCGCTCGACGCGCTTGAACCAGCCGTGGAGATAGGCCGCGTACATGCCTTCGGCGGTGTTGGCGGACAGGAACTTTTTCACCGGCCGCTTGGCATAGCGCTTGACCTTGCGGTCCCGTTCGGCGGTCAGCCGGGCTGCTTCCTGCCGGAGCTGCTCGAGGTCCGAAGGCGGCTGGTCGGTTTCCGGCCGGGCCTTGCTGGCCGTGTCGCTCGCCACCTTGTGCCGGCTGTTGCCGATGGTGGTCACCAGGCGGTCCGGCGTGGCTTGCTGGGCCTGCCGGTGCTGCTCCTGCCGGGGCACGGGGGCGACGCCGTTGCCCGGCACCGGCAGCAGGCCCGACAACCGCTCGGTCGGACGGCCGATCTCGTCGCTGTTGCCGCCGCCGCGATTGTTGGCCTGCGCCAGGAAGTCGGCCTGGTCGGGCGCTTCGCGGTTGGCCACGTCGACCAGGGTCACGTCCAGCGTCGGCAGGCTCGGTTTCGGCTTGACGAAATGGAAAGTCAGGCCGAGCACCAGCACGCCGTGCAGCAACAGGGAAAACAGGAAAGTCGCCCCGATCGGATCCGGGGTATCGGGGCGGCGGGCGGTGGCACTCACGCGGGGACGTTCTCGATCGCGTCGAACAGCAGTCCGGCGATATTAAGCCCGAACTGCGCGTCCAGTTCGCGCACACACGTCGGGGATGTGACGTTGATCTCGGTGAGGTAGTCGCCGATCACGTCCAGGCCGACGAAGCGCAGGCCACGGCGGCGCAGTTCGGGGCCCACCTGTGCGGCGATCCAGCGGTCGCGCTCGCTGAGCGGCACGCCGACGCCGCGTCCGCCGGCAGCCAGGTTGCCGCGGAACTCGTCGCCCTGCGGGATCCGCGCCAGTGCGTAGGGCACCGGTTCGCCGTCGACCAGCAGGACCCGCTTGTCCCCGGCGCTGATCTGCGGGATGAACTTCTGGGCGACGGTGAACTGCCGGCCCTCGCCGTGGGAATCGCCACCGACCAGCGTTTCGAGCATAGAGTTGAGGTTGGGATCGCCGGTTCGGACCCGGAAGATGCCGCGCCCGCCCATGCCGTCCAGCGGCTTGAGCACGACCTCGCCGTGCTCGGCGACAAAGCGGCGCAGCTCCGCGGGGTCGCGCGCCACCAGAGTGGGCGCCATGCACTGCGGAAAATGCAGCGCGAAGACCTTCTCGTTGCAGTCGCGTAGCGCGCGCGGGTCGTTGACGACCTGGACGCCGTCGCGCTGGGCTGCCTCCAGCACCATGGTGTCGTAGATGAACTGGGCGTCGACCGGTGGATCCTTGCGCATCAGCACGACGTCGATCCCGCGCAGCTCCCGCCATTGTTCCTGGCCCAGTTCGTACCAGCCTGCGGGATCGTCGCGGACGGACAGAGGCGTGAGCCGCGCGTGCGCGACGCCGTCGCGCAGCGCCAGGTCGCCCTGCTCCATGTAGAAGAGGGCATGCCCGCGTCGCTGGGCCTCCAGCAGCATGGCGAAGGTGGTGTCCTTGGCAATCTTGATGGCACGGATGGGATCCATCAGCACGGCGACCGAAAGCGGCATGAAACATGCTCCATGGCAGGGGAGGGCGACGCCGGGGAAGGGCGGGTGGCGGCGCGGCAGGTCTGGATGGTCGCCGAGGGGGCGCAATGCGGCAAGTTCTGACGCGCTCGCTCAAGAACTGACGCGTTTGCCGATACTGACCTTCAGCCGGCGCCACGCCTTGATTTTTGCTTGACGCCGCTTCTGTCAGGCGGTAAACAGCAACGCATCGAGTGCGTTGCCGGCAATCGGAACGCAACCACAGAACAAGTTGCGGTTTTTTTTGCACACTGGTCGGCATCCGCCCGGCCCGTGTGCCTTACCTGAGCCTCGGGCGGGCACCAGGGGGGTTGAGTGAACTTGAATACGAGCGACAACGGCTTGTCCGGTCTGAAGGTCATGGTGATCGATGACTCCAAGACCATCCGGCGCACGGCCGAAACCCTGCTCAAGAAGGAAGGCTGCGAGGTCCTCACGGCCGTCGACGGCTTCGAGGCGCTGGCGAAGATCTCCGACCAGAAGCCGGCGATCATCTTCGTCGACATCATGATGCCCCGCCTGGACGGCTACCAGACCTGCGCGCTGATCAAGAACAACCCGCAGTTCCGCGCCACGCCGGTGATCATGCTGAGCTCCAAGGACGGCCTCTTCGACAAGGCGCGCGGCCGCATCGTCGGCGCCGAGCAATACCTGACCAAGCCGTTCACCCGCGACGAACTGCTTGGGGCCATCCATCGTCACGTCAGCACGGTCTGAAAAACCACTGACTGCAGCGTCTTATAGGGGAGACCTGTGGCAAAGATTCTCATCATCGACGACTCACCGACCGACGTGCGCGTGTTCACCACGCTGCTCGAGAAGGCCGGCTACGCGGTCGCCGCCGTCAGCACCGCCGAGGAAGGCATCGAGCGCGTCCGCGCCGAGCTGCCGGACCTGGTCATCATGGACGTCATCATGCCCGGCATGAATGGCTTCCAGGCCACCCGCACGCTCACGCGCGACCCGGTCACCTCGAACGTGCCGATCGTGATGATCACCACCAAGTCGATGGAAACCGATCGCGTCTGGGGCCTGCGCCAGGGCGCGCGCGCGTTCATCACCAAGCCGGTCAACGAGAAAGAGCTGCTGACCTGCATCAACGACCTGTTGCCGAGCGCGGCATGAGCGAGAGCGCCAACCTCACGCCGTTCGAGATCCTGGCCCGCTACGAGCGGCTGTCGCTGGCGCACGCACAGGACGTGCAGGACCGGATGGAGGCGCCGGGCCTGTGGCGCGGCATCGGCTACCGCGTCGGTTCGCGCCTCTTCGTCAGCGCGATCGACGAGATCAACGAACTGCTGGCGGTGCCCGTGCTGACCCCGGTGCCGCTGACCCAGCCCTGGCTGATGGGTGTCGCCAACGTGCGCGGCAACCTGGTGCCGGTGATCGATTTCAATCGCTTCCTGTTCGGCGAGCGCACCCAGCCGACCGAGCGCACGCGCCTGCTGATCGTCCGCCAGGGCGGCGGCAGCGTCGCGCTGATGGTCGATGAGGTGTTCGGCCAGCGCACGGTAGACGAGGAGCAGCGCCGCGAATCCATCGCCGAGGAGGATCCGCGCCTGACCCGCTTCGTCGGGGAGCGGGTGGCGGTGGGCGAGCAGCGGCTGGGCGTTTTCAGCATGAACCGGCTCGTGCGCGCGCCGGATTTCCGCCAGGCAGCGGCCTGAACGGAGCGATATGTAGGGCCGGTGCCGCGCGTGGCCGGATACCAGGGGCGAGAGGTCCCGCCAGCGCAGCGCGGTCGAAGCGCGGCCCGGCAGGATGGAAGACGGACGAGGTGTAACGATGAGCACTACAGGGGGCATCGGCAAGGAACGGGGCTATACGGGCCTCATCGTCCTGCTGCTGATCGCGATCGGTTTCGCGGCGCTGGACTTCTTCCTGCTGAACCAGAAGAACGGCGAGGACCGCCAGGCGAGCGCGCTGACCACGCAGATCCAGGTGCTGTCGCAGCAGACCGCCAAGTACGCCCTCGAGGCTTCCGACGGCAACGTCGACTCCTTCAAGGAGCTCGAGAGCACCCGCAACGCGATCGACGCGGCGGTGCAGAAGCTGGCCAAGGGCGACCCCAAGGGCGGCATGGAGGCCTACGGCGACAACAACGCCACGCCGGCCGGCCGCAGCGTGACCGCACTGGTCAACGCGTGGGGTCAGCTTGACGGCGACATCCGGAAGATCCTGTCGAACAAGGCGGTCGTGCTGGATTCGGCCCAGCGCGCGGACAAGCTCTCGCAGCAGATGCCGCTGCTCAACTCGAGCATGGATCAGGTCACCAACATCCTGCAGCAGCGCAACGGCAGCGCCGAGCAGATGCTCGGCTCCTCGCGCCAGATGCTGCTGGCCGACCGAATGGTCCGCCGCGTGCAGGAGGTGCTGCAGGGCGGCGATTCCGCACAGGCCGCGGCCGACGGCCTGGCCCGCGACGCGCAGCTGTACGGCACCGTGCTCAAGGGCCTGACCGACGGCAACGCCGATGCCGGCGTCAAGGCGATGGGCGATGCCAACGCGCGCAAGATCCTCACCGACATGCAGGAGAACTGGGCGGCGCTCGCCGAGCCGATCGCCAAGCTCGTCTCCGCTGCCGCGCCGATCGCCGACGTGAAGAACGCCGGTAACCAGGCATCCCTGGATTCGCAGAACGTGCTGCTGCGCGCCAACGAACTGTCCGATCAGATCGGCAAGCTGCCGTTCCGCCGGCTGTTCCCGAACGTGTGGTGGGGCGTGCTGGGCGCTGCCGGTGCGGTGGCCTTCGCGCTGCTGCTGGTGGTCACCCTGGTGCGCGACCAGCGCAAGCGCTTCCAGGATTCGACCGAGCTGAACCAGCGCAACCAGGAGGCGATCATGCGCCTGCTGGACGAAATGGGATCGCTGGCCGAAGGCGACCTGACCGTAAAGACCACGGTATCGGAAGACATCACCGGCGCCATCGCGGACTCGGTGAACTACGCCATCGACGAGCTGCGCACCCTGGTGACCACGATCAACGAGACCTCCGAGCAGGTGTCTTCGTCGGCGCAGGAAACCCAGACCACCGCGCGCCACCTGGCCGATGCGGCGCAGAGCCAGGCGGCCCGTATCTCCACGGCGACCTCGGCGATCAACCAGATCGCCAGCCTGATGGACAACGTATCGAAGGATTCGGCCGAGTCGGCCGACGTGGCCGAGCGCTCGGTGCAGATCGCCTCGCGCGGCGCCGAAGTGGTGCGCGAGACGATCTCGGGCATGGACTCGATCCGCGACCAGATCCAGGAAACCTCCAAGCGCATCAAGCGCCTGGGCGAGTCCTCGCAGGAAATCGGCTCGATCGTGGAACTGATCAACGACATTGCCGAGCAAACCAACATCCTGGCGTTGAACGCGGCCATCCAGGCGGCCTCGGCCGGCGAGGCGGGCCGCGGTTTCGCGGTGGTGGCGGACGAAGTGCAGCGCCTGGCGGAACGCTCCGCCAGCGCGACCAAGCGAATCGAGACGCTGGTGCAGACCATTCAGTCCGACACCAACGAGGCCGTCAGCTCGATGGAGCAGACGACGTCCGAGGTGGTCGCCGGTGCCCGGCTGGCCGAGGACGCCGGCAGCGCACTGGGCGACATCGAGCGCGTGTCGCACGATCTGTCGGCGCTGATTCAGAACATCTCCACTGCGGCGCGTCAGCAGTCCGCGGCGGCGACCGACATTTCGCAGTCGATG
The DNA here is from genome assembly GCF_051900425.1 of Frateuria sp. GZRR33. Lineage (NCBI taxonomy): Bacteria > Pseudomonadati > Pseudomonadota > Gammaproteobacteria > Lysobacterales > Rhodanobacteraceae > Frateuria > Frateuria sp. GZRR33. The sequence continues at coordinate 24,393 of NZ_JBHZGK010000012.1, read as the reverse complement.
AACGCGATCCAGGAAATCACTTCGCAGACCTCGCAGGGCGCGAGCCAGACGGCCGACTCGATCGGCTACCTGGCCCAGCTCGCCAGCGACCTGCGGCGCTCGGTGGCGCACTTCAAGCTGCCGGGTTGATCAACGTTTACCGACAGAGGGCAACCTCGAACGGTTGTGCGATGCGTGCGTAGCGCGCAGCCGCTCAAGAGGGGCGCATGAGACTTCAAGACCACATCGATTTCACCACCCTGCAGTGGGTCAAGCCGGAGCTCGACGAGACCCTGGCACGGGCCCGCGAGGCGCTGGAGTCCTACGTAGAGAACCCGGGCAAGCGCGAGGTCATGCGCGTCTGCGTGGATCATCTGCATCAGGTACAGGGCACTCTTCGCATGGTCGAGCTCTACGGCGCCGCGATGGTCGCCGAAGAGATGGAGACGCTGGCGATCTGCCTGCTGGAGGACCACATCCGCCAGCGCGATGACGCCTTCGGCGCGCTGATGCGCGGTCTGATGCAGCTGCCCGACTATCTCGAACGTCTTTCCGGCGGCCATCGCGACGTGCCGGTGGTGTTGTTGCCGCTGCTCAACGATCTGCGCGCAAGCCGCGACCAGCAGGCGCTGTCCGAAGCGGCGCTGTTCAACCCCAACCTGGAACAGGCGCTGCCGGTGCAGGCGCCCGGTGCGCAGGGCGAGGTCGACGTGGCCGCCCAGCGCAGCGCGATCACCACGCTGCGACTGCGTTTCCAGCAGCAGTTGCTGGCCTGGTTCCGTGGCCAGAACGCGCCGCAACAGTTGCTCGGCATGCGCGAGACCCTGCTGGGCATCGCCGGTCGCTGCTGGACCATACCGGGTCGTCGCCTGTGGTGGATCGCCGCCGGCGTGTTGGAGGGTCTGGAGCAAGGCGTGCTCAAGAGCCACGCGGCCGAGATCCGCCAGTTGATCGGCAAGGTCGACCGCAACATCCGCCAACTCGTCGAACAGGGCGAAGCCAGCCTGCGCGGCGGCGATGCCGACGAGCTTGCGAGCAAACTGCTCTTCATCGTGGCGCAGGCCCGTCAGACCAGCCCCCAGATGGCGCTGCTGAAACAGACCTACCGCCTGGACAGCCTGCTGCCCGACGCCGCAGAACTCGAACACGCGCGCGGCTCGATGGCTGGCCACAACCGTGCCCTGCTCGATTCGGTGTCCAAGGCACTGAAGGAAGACCTGCTGCGCGTGAAGGAAGCGCTCGACCTGTTCCTGCGCCAGAGCGATGGCGATCCCGCGCAACTGGCCGCGCAGGGCGAGGTGCTCGAGCGGGTCGGCGACACCCTGGGCATGCTGGCGCTGGCCGTGCCGCGCCGGGTGGTCAACGAACAGCGCCGCGTGCTGGAAGAGATCGCGCACAAGGTGCGTGCGCCGGAAGAGGGCGTACTGCTCGACGTCGCCGGCGCGCTGCTGTACGTCGAATCCTCGCTGGACGACCACATCGAGAGCCTGGGCGCCGAGGAAAGCCTGGCCGGCGAAACGCTGCCGGTCGAGGGCGAGGCGACTCCCGCGCTGCCGCGCAGCGAAGCCCGCAGCATTCTCGCCTCGCTCATGCAGGAGGCGATCGCCAACGCCGCCAAGGTGAAGGACGCCATCGTCGCCTTCGTCGAGGCTGGCTGGGACCATGCCCAGCTGCATGGCACGCCGGCACTGATGGACGAAGTGGCTGGCGCCATGCGCATGCTGTCCGCGCCACGTCCGTCCGAGCTGGCCGAAGGCATCGGCCGCTTCATCGGCAACGAAATGCTGGTGGACCGGCGCGTGCCGGGCAGCGCGCAGATGGACCACCTGGCCGACGCACTGGCCGCGCTGGAGTATTACCTCGAAGCCGCCCGCGAACATCGCGGCGGGCTGGAGCACATCCTCGACGTGGCCGAGCACAGCCTCGGTTCGCTGGGCTACTGGCCGCTGCCCGCCGCGCGCGCGGCGATGGCCTACGAGGCGCCCGCACCGGTCGCCGTCGCCGAGGAGCCGTCCGAGCCGGCACTGTCCGAACCGGTCAGCATGGCTGACGGTCGTGGTCTGGACGACCTGATGGTCGGCAGCAGCGAGCCGCTGCAGCCCAGCACGCACGAATTGGCCGGCCTGCGCCTGGCCCAGACCGAGCCGCTCACCGTCTCGCCGACTGCCGGCGAGGAGGGCGACTGGATCGAGATCGAGGAAGAAATCGTCGAGGAAGTGCCGGTCGCCGACGCGCTGGCCGGCAACGCCGGTTTCCAGCTCGGTACCGAGGGCATCGACGACGACATCCGCGAGATTTTCCTGGAGGAAATGCAGGAGGAGATCGACAACCTGCGCGGCGCCGAGCAGGCCTGGCTGGCCGATCCGGCGCAGCTTGCCGCGATCACCCCGATCCGTCGCTCCTTCCATACGCTCAAGGGCTCTGGCCGCCTCGTGGGCGCCAGCGTGCTCGGCGAGTTTGCCTGGAAGGTCGAGAACATGCTCAACCGCGTGCTGGATGCCACCATCCAGCCGCACGAGGGTGTGCAGGCCCTGGTCAGTGCCGCCATCGGCGCCTTGCCGCAGTTGCTTGCCGCGCTCAAGGGCGAGGGCACCCCCACGGCCCCGCTGGCGGCGATCATGGCCACGGCCGATCGGCTGGCCGCGGGCGAAATGGCGCAGATCAGCGACCATGCACCGGCCGCCACGGAAACCGTGCGCCGCATGGTGCGCCGTCGCGTGCCGCGCCTGGATGCGGCCGTCGAGGCCGTGCCGGCCGCTGCTCATACCGACCACACCGCGGCAACCCAGGTTCCGGTCGAACCGGCCCAGCCGGTCGAGGCGATCGCGCTGCCGGTGATGCCGCCGGTCGACCCGGTGCTGCTGGAAATACTGCGCAGCGAAGTGGCCCAATACCTGCAGGCGATCCGTGGTGCGCTTGCCCGCGCCGATGGCGAGCTGCGCATCGACGACGCCCTGCTGCGCGCGGTGCACACGCTGCACGGCGCCATCGCGATGGTGGACATCCCGCTGCTGACGCAGTTGCTGTCCCCGCTCGAAAGCCTGCTCAAGCGCCTGCGCGCGGCCAGCCTGCCGCTGTCGGAAGAAGGCACCCGCCTGCTCGCGCAGTCCGCCGACGTGGTCGACCACGTGATGGCTCAGTTCGATGCGGCCGATCCCCAGCTGCCCACGGTGGATGCGCTTACGGCCCGGCTGATCGAGCTTCGCGACAGCCAGCCCGAGCCGAAGGTCGCGCACGTGCTGTTCGACCCGCACGCTGAAGACCTGCCGACCGAGCTTCCGGACGACGCCGTCGCCGCCGCGCTCGAGGCTGGCCTGGGCGATGCGCTGGGCGAACCGGTCGCCGCAGACGCTTGCGATGAACCGGGCGAACACGACGAACACGATGCCTACGCGGGCGAGTTGCTGGCTGCGCTCGATGCCTTCGACCTGGATGCTGCCGAAGCCATCGGCGGCGAGGGCCTGTCGGTCGATGCCGGTCACGCGGAGGATGAACAGAGCCTCGCCGCGCTGCTGGACAGCCTGTTGAGCGAGCCGGCCGATGGCCAGCCGCTGGCGACGCAAGCGGATGTCGCAGCGACGGACGAGGGCGAAGCCGGCCTGGACGAAGCCCTGGATCTGACGCTGGAAGCTGGCGCACTGGAACCGGAGCTGGAGGCCTCTGACGAAGCGGACGCCGAGCTGGACGCCACGCTGCTGCGGTCCGAGCCGACGGATGTGCCGGACGAGTCCGTCGAGGCGGGTGTCGCCCCTGCCGGCGAGGACGCCGTCGAGGGCGGGGAGTCGCCGCTGGCGGAGACCACCGGGGATGAGGTTGCCGAACAGATCGTCGCGGCCGTTGGTGCCGAGGCGGCGGATGCACCCGTCACCGCCGGGGTCGACGCCGAAGCCGACGAAAGCCAGCCGACCGAGCCGGCGTTCGAACCGTTCGTGCCGCTCGTCGTGGAGAGCACGCCCGTGCAGCCATGGGTCGGCCAGATCGACCCGGACCTGCTCGAGATCTTCACCGAGGAAGCCAACGAACTGCTCGACCACGCCGACGGCCTGCTGGCCGAGTGGCGCGCCGAGCCGAGCGAGACGGCGCACGCCGCCGGTCTCCAGCGCGACCTGCACACTCTCAAGGGCGGAGCCCGCATCGCCGGCCTGGTGCCGGTGGGCGACCTGACCCACGCCATCGAGACCCTGCTCGAAAAGCCGGTGGCCGAGCGCGATACGGCGCAACTGATCGGCGGCCTCGAGGCCGGCTTCGATGCCCTTCACTCGCTGGTCAAGCGCGTCTCCCTCGGTCAGTCGATCGAGTACCCGCAGGCGTTGATCGATCGTCTGCTGGCCATGGTCGGCGAGGAAGCGCTGTCCGACGAAGGTCACGACACCGGGCCGGCCATGGCGCCTTCCGCCAGGCTGCCGGCCGCGCCGCTGCCGGAGTTGCTGCCCGACCTGCTGCCCGAGCGCGAGGAAGAAGAGGTTCGTTCCACCCAGGAACAGATCCGCGTCCGCGCGGAACTGCTGGACAACCTGGTGAACCATGCAGGCGAGGTCGCGATCTACCGCTCGCGCCTTGAGCAGCAGGTCGCCGGCTACCGTTTCAACCTGGTCGAGCTCGACCAGACCGTGCAGCGTCTGCGCAGCCAGCTGCGCATGCTGGAAATCGAAACCGAAGCGCAAATCATCGCGCGCTTCCAGCGCGAGCACCGCGAGGCGGGCATCGGCGTGTTCGACCCGCTCGAGCTCGACCGCTTCTCGCAGCTGCAGCAGTACTCGCGTGCGCTGGCCGAATCGGTATCCGACCTTGTCTCGATCCAGAACATGCTGGACGAGCTCACCCGCCAGTCCGAAACCCTGCTGATCCAGCAGTCGCGCGTCAGCGCCGAACTGCAGGACGGCCTGTTGCGCACCCGCATGCTGCCGTTCGACACGATGGTGCCGAACCTGCGCCGCACGCTGCGCCAGGCTGCGCAGGAAGAAGGCAAGAGTGCCCAGCTGTACGTCGAGGGCGCCCACGGCGAAATGGACCGCAACCTGCTCGACCGCATCAAGGCGCCGTTCGAGCACATGCTGCGCAACGCCATCGCGCACGGCATCGAATCGCCGGCCGACCGCCGCAAGGCAGGCAAGCCGACCGAAGGCGCGGTACGCATCCGCGTCGCCCGCGAAGCCACCGAGGTGGTGGTGCGCGTCAGCGACGACGGCCGCGGCCTGGATCGCGAGGCGATCCGCGCCCGCGCGATCGAACGTGGCCTGCTGCGTGCCGATTCGCGCCCCAGCGACGACCAGTTGCTCGGCCTGATCACCCAGACCGGGTTCTCCACCGCCAGTCACGTCACCCAGCTCGCCGGCCGCGGCGTGGGCATGGACGTGGTGGCCAACGAGATCAAGCAGCTGGGCGGTTCGCTCGCGATCGAGTCGCAGCAGGGCCAGGGCACCACCTTCATCCTGCGCCTGCCGTTCACCCTCGCGGTGACCCAGGCCATCGTGGTACGCATCGGGGAGGCGACCTTCGCCATCCCGATGACCTCGGTGCAGGGCGTGGCGCGGATCAGCCCGGACGACCTGGGTGCACGCCTGGGCGATGCCAACCCGACGTTCGAGTACAACGGCGATGGCTATGGCATCCACGACCTGGCCGATCTGCTCGGCCTGCAGCCGAACCCGGTGATCGAGGAAGAGCAGCTTCCGCTGCTGCTCACCCGCGCCGGCGACCTGCGCGCCGCGATCCGCATCGACGCGGTGATCGGCTCGCGCGAGATCGTGGTCAAGTCGGTCGGCCCGCAGGTCAGCTCGGTGCCGGGCGTGCTCGGCGCGACCATCATGGGCGACGGCTCGGTGCTGATCATTCTCGACCTGCCGCCGCTGGTCCGCCACGGCATCGCCCGTCGCGAGCAGCGCCTTGCCGACGGCCTGAGTGCGGTGGCCTCGCCGTTGATCGAAGAGCAGCGCGCCAAGCCGCTGGTCATGGTGGTGGACGATTCGATCACCATGCGCAAGGTCACCGGCCGCGTGCTGGAACGCCACGACTACGAGGTGTTCACCGCGAAGGACGGCGTCGACGCACTGGAGAAACTGCACGACCGCGTGCCGGACATGATGCTGCTCGACATCGAGATGCCGCGCATGGACGGTTACGAGCTGGCGACGCAGATGAAGGCGGACCCGCGCCTGCGCGAGGTGCCGATCATCATGATCACCTCGCGCACCGGCGACAAACATCGCCAGCGCGCCTTCGACATCGGCGTCGATCGCTACCTCGGCAAGCCTTACCAGGAAGCCGAACTGCTGGCGCAGATCGCCGAAGTGCTCGAGCAGCGCGCCATGGCGATGGAGGCAGTCCATGGCTGAGGCGGTACCGGCAGTCGCGCTGCTGTTCGACGACGCGGGTCTGGGTGAACAGTTGCGCAGCGCCCTGCAGGAACGCGGTGCGCGGATCGTGCACGAGGGGCCATTGAACGGTCTGAGCCGTGACCTGCTCTCTTCGGTCGAGGCCGACGTGCTGGTAGTCAACCTCGACGACGAGGACGACAGCGCGCTCGATCGCCTGGACGAAGCGCTCGAAGGCGACCGCCCGCGCGTGGTCTTCAATGACGCCCAGGCAAGCCGCCGGCTGGAAGGCTGGGACCGCGCGCGCTGGGCCCGTCACCTGGCGATGAAGGTGTTGGCCATCGGCGACGCCGATCCGCCGCGCCCACCGGCGCCGGCGGACGCTGCCAACGAAAGTCCAGCCAACGCGGCGGTGGCCGAACCGGAGCCGACGGATGCCGCGGTACACGGCCTGGACGAGCCGCAGGTGGACGAGGAGGCGCGCCAGGCGGCCGTATCGGAAACGCTCGCGGCCGAACTGGAGGCCTTGCTCGCTTCCGACGCACCCGCGGCGGAAGGCGACGATTTCGGCGCGGGCCTCAACTATGCCGCCGGGGAAGGCGGGGAACTGCATGACGGCGACTTTGGTGCCGCCTTTCCTGCAGAATCCGATGCCCGTGCCCGGGAAGGCGACCAGCTGGCCGCCTCGCCGATCGAGGCGGTCGACGAACCCCGTCCGCTCGCGGCGACGGAGTTCTCGCTGATCGATGAAAACCAGGCGGCCGCCGCGCACATCGACGCCAGTGTCCCGGCGCAAGCGCAGGCGCACGCCAGCTTCCAGCTCGACCATCTCGAGCTGGCGCCGATCGGCGAAGAAGCGGCTCCCGCCGCTGTTCGCACGGTGACCGAACCGGTCCCCGCGGCACGCCTTTCCGACAGCTGGACGTTGCTCGACGGCGACGCACCCGCGCCTGCCCCGGCAGCCCCGGTCGAGCACGCGGCGCCAGCCGAGTTCGGCATTGAAAAGGTCAGTGCAGTCGACTATCTCGCCCCCGATGCCGAAGCCGCCGGGCAGGTGAGCCCGGGCGAGTTCGGGATCGAAAAAGTCAGCGCGCTCGACTATCTGGCCCCCGAGGCCGACGAGGGGGCCTCGCCCGTCCTTCCGGGTCTGAGCCTGGAGCTGGTTTCGCTCGAGGAGGCCATCGCCCCGCAGGACTTCGCCCCTGCGCACGAAATGGTGCTCGAAGCGCCCGCCAGCGCACTGCCGCGGCTGGTGGTGCTCGGCGCCACCACCGAAAGCACCGCGTCGGTCGGCGAATTCCTTGCCGCGTTGCCCGCCGGCCTGCGCGCCACCGTGCTGCATACCCAGCATCTGGCCGGCCGTCCGGCCGATGGCCTGGTCGAATATTTCACTTCGCAGTGCGCGCTGCCGGTGCGACTGGCCGAAGCGGGCCTGCGCGCCGGCACGGGCGAGATCCTCGTGGTCCCCTCAGACCGCCAGGTGACCGTGCGTCGCGACGGTTCGGTCGAACTGCAGCCGATCGAGGCGGGTGCGGCGCACGCGCCGTCGATCGATGCGAGCCTGACGCAGGCCGCCGAGGCCTTCGGTCGTGATGTGATCGCCATCGTGTTCGCTGGCCGATCGACCGACGCGGTGGCCGGTTGTCAGGCCGTGCACGACCGCGGTGGCCAGGTCTGGGTCGAAGCCAGCGGTGGCCAGCACGCGTCCGACATGGTCAGCGGCGTGCTGGCCGAAAATCTGTCCCATCATGCCGGCACGCCCCGCGAACTGGCGGCGCGCCTGGCCGAGTACTCCCCGGAAGGTCAGCCATGAGCGAACAACCCCTGCCGCGCGAAATCCGCTGCGTGCTGGTGCCGGTGGGGCAGCTGCGCCTGTTGCTGCCCAATGCCACCGTCGCCGAAGTGATCACCCTGCCGACCCCCGAACCGGTCGAGGGCGCCCCCGAGTGGTTGCTCGGCCGCATCGCCTGGCGCGGCTGGCGCGTGCCACTGGTGTCCTTCACCAAGCTTGCCGGCGCACCCGAAGGCGATGCCGACCTGGCCGTTCGCGTGGCAGTGCTCAAGGCGTTGGGCAACAACGCCCGGCTGCCGTTCGTTGCGGTCGTGACGCAGGGCTTCCCGCGCCTGACCACGCTCAACGCCGAGCTCATCATTCCCACGCACGACGGCGCGCCGTTGCCGGCTGGCGTGAAGGCCCAGGTGCTGGTGCGCGACGACATCGCGGTCATCCCTGATCTGGAAGGCATCGAGGCGGAACTGGCCGCGCTGCTGAGCCTGGACGAGCAGGCCGGCGCCGCCTGAGCGGGTACGCCACGCGAGCGAAACCATTGCGCTGAGGGTCGCCGCAAGCCAGGTCGAAGCGTCCGCCCAGGCACGCGATCACCCTCCGGCCGAACTGCCTCATGGGCGGGTGTGACTTCGGGCGGAAGGTGAACGCCGGGGTCCGGGGCTGTCCGTTCCGCGCCGGATTGCAGAGCCGCGCCTAGATATCTCCGTGCAACGCCTGCAGCGCCGCCAGGGCTGCGAGCCCTGCCGTTTCGGTGCGCAGGATGCGAGGCCCGAGCCGCAGCCCGGCAAAGCCGGCGCCCGTGAGGCTGGCCACGTCGCGCTCGCCGAGCCCGCCTTCCGGACCCACGACCAGCAGGCCGCCGGCCGGCCCAAAGGCAAGCCCGCGTGGCGCCTGGTCGCCTTCGGGCAGCAGCGCCAGGCGCAGGGCGCCGTCCTGCGGCAGGGAGGCGAGCCAGGCTTCGATCGACTGCGTCGGCAGGATCAGCGGCAACCGGGCGCGACCGCTTTGCTCGCAGGCGCTGGCAGCGACAGCGCGCCAGTGGGCCAGACGCTTTTCCGCACGCGCAGGATCGAGGCGGACTTCCGAGCGCTCGGTCAGCAGCGGCACGATGCGGGCCACGCCCAGCTCGGTGGCCTTCTGGACAATCAGGTCCATCTTCTCGCCACGCGCCACGCCCTGGGCCAGCGTGAGCGGCAGCGGCGATTCGTTGGCGATCGCCTGCCGGTCGTCGATGCGCACGCGCACGTCGCGCTTGCCCGCCTGGATGATGACCGCCGCGTAGTCATGGCCGTCACCGTTGAACAGCACCAGCGGCGCGCCTTCGCCCAACCGCAGCACGCGTGCCACGTGCTCCCCCGCCTGGGGCGGAAGGCTCAGTTCGGTGGCGGGAGCAAGCGGCTCGTCGACGTGGATGCGGATCGTGCGCATGAAGGTTCCTGGCAGTAGGCGGCTCGCACAGGCGCGTTCACGGCGCCCGCCCGCGGTTTTCGCACATGGATGTTTTATGCCACCGCGCGCTCGATGCCGGCGACCGCAACGTCCACCAGGTGGTCGATGTCCCCCGTCGTCACGACATACGGCGGCATGAAATACACCACATTGCCGAGCGGCCGCAGCAGCGCCTGGTTCTCGAGCCCGTGCAGGTAGACGCGCATGCCGCGTCGTTCGTTCGATGGCCAGGGCCTGCGCGTCCGCTTGTCGGCGACCAGCTCGACCGCCGCGATCATGCCGGTCTGGCGTACGTCGGCCACATGCGGGTGATCGCGCAGGGGCGCGAGCCGCCGCGCGAGGTGTGCGGCCAGCGCACGGTTGCGCTCCAGCACCGGTTCGTCGCGGAAGATCGCCAGCGTCTCCAGCGCCACGCGGCAAGCCAGCGGATTGCCGGTGTAGCTGTGCGAATGCAGGAAGGCCTTGCCGGCGCTGTATTCGGCGTAGAAGGCCGCGTACACCGGCTCGGTCGTGAGCACCGCCGCCAGCGGCAACGTGCCGCCGGTCAATCCCTTGGACTGGCACATGAAGTCCGGCGCCACGCCAGCCTGCTCGCAGGCGAACAGCGTCCCGGTGCGGCCGAAACCCACCGCGATCTCGTCGGCGATGAAATGCACGTCGAACTCGTCGCACAGGCGGCGCAGGCCTGCCAGGTAATCGGGGTGGTACATGCGCATGCCGCCGGCGCACTGCACCAGTGGCTCGACGATCACCGCGCACGTTTCGTGGGCGTGGCGTTCGAGCAGGGCGCGCAGTTCTTCCAACCGGCGGGCGGCAATCTGTGCCGGCGTTTCCCCCGGCTCCCCTTCGTAGGCGTCCGGCGAGGGCGCCAGAATCGGCGTCAGCAGCAAGGGTGCGTAAGTCTTGCGATACAGCGCCACGTCACTGACCGACAACGCGCCCAGGGTCTCGCCGTGGTAGCTGCCGGTCAGCGCGATGAAGCGGGTCTTCTCGCCATGTCCCTGGTTGAGCCAGTAGTGGAAGCTCATCTTCAGCGCCACCTCGACGGCAGCGGAGCCGATGTCGGCGTAGAAGACGCGCGTCAGCCCCTGCGGCGCGACGCGGACGAGTTCCTCGGCCAACCGGATCGCGGGCTCATGGGTGAAGCCGGCGAAGATCACGTGCTCCAGCCGCTGCGCCTGGTCGGCCAGCGCCGCGGCCAGGCGCGGGTTGGCGTGGCCGAAGATATTGGTCCACCACGAGCTGACGCCGTCCAGGTAACGGCGACCGTCGGCATCGAACAGCCAGGCGCCTTCGCCGCGCACGATGGGCACCAGCGGGATGCTTTCGTGGTCGTGCATCTGCGTGCAGGGGTGCCACACGTGTTTGAGGTCCCGCGCGGCCAGCGCGGCGTTGCCGGCGACGGCCGGCGCGTCGGGGGAGGGTGCGTCCATCCCGCTATGATCGGCGTTGCGGCGTGGCCGCTCAAGCTCAAGGACCGAAGTGAAACGCTCGCGCCGCGCCTGGCTGATCGTCGCCACCCTGTTGCTGCTCGCCATCCTGCTGGTGCTGTTGCTGCCGGCACGCTGGGCGGCTCCGTTCGTGCAGTCGCGCCTGCACGGCCTTGAGTTCGATGGCGTGCATGGGCTGGTCTGGAACGGTGGGGCGCAGCAAGTGCGCGGCCTGGACGGCCGTCCGCTGGGGCAACTGCAGTGGCGGCTTTCGCGCGCCCTGCTGTGGGGGCGGCTGGATCTGCAACTGGATTTTTCCGGTCCGAGGCTCACCGGCAGCGGTCATCTGCAACGCGACAGCAGCGGTCGACCGCTGTGGACCGACGTGTCGTTGCGAGCCGACCTGGGGGCCTGGGCGCCGCGATTCGATTCCTCGCTGGGCACACCGCACGGCAGCCTGACCATGCGGCTGCAGCGGGCCGTACTGCAGGCGAACTGGCCGATCGAACTCGAGGGGCGCATGCAGTGGCGCAATGCCTCCATGCAGACCCGCACCCCGCAAGCCGTCGCGCTGGGCGACCTGGCCATGGACCTGCATGGTTCGAACGGCGTGCTGACCGGCCAGTTGCACGACCAGGGCAACGGGCCGCTGCGTGCCGACGGCCAATGGCAGGCCAGTCCGCTGGGCTGGCGCCTCGACCTGCTGCTGCAACCGCGGACCGCTGATCCGGTGCTGCGCCACTGGCTGGCGCGCCTGGGCCGGCCGGGTGCCGATGGCACCCTTCGTCTTCATCGCCGCGGCGGGCTCGCCGCCGCCACGCCGGAAACCGCGCCATGAGCTACGACCCCGAGCATGTCCTGTCCGCCGCGCGCGAAGCGGCCGCCGCCGCGGCCGACATCATCCGCCACTACTGGAACCGCGGCGTGGCGGTCGAATGGAAGGCCGATGCCACGCCGGTGACCGTGGCCGATCGCGAAGCCGAACAGGCAATTCGCGCGGTGCTCGCCCGGGCGCTGCCGCAGGCGGCAATCTACGGGGAGGAATACGGCCTGGAAGGCGCGCGCGACGGCTTGCTATGGCTGGTCGACCCACTCGACGGCACCAAGAGCTTCGTCCGCCGCACGCCGTTCTTTTCAACCCAGATCGCGTTGATGGATCGGGGCGAACTGGTGCTCGGCGTCTCCAGTGCGCCGATCTACGGCGAGACGATGTGGGCTCGACGCGGTGACGGGACCTGGTTCGAAGGCGAACGCGTGCGGGTCGCACCCGCCGGCACGCTGGCACAGGCGTCGCTTTCCATCGGCAACGTGAAATCGCTCACGGCCGGCGCGCGCTGGGACGCCCTCGGCGCGCTGATCCGCGACAGCAACCGTATCCGCGGCTATGGGGACTTCTGCCACTACCACCTGCTCGCCCGGGGCAGCCTGGATCTGGTGATCGAGTCCGACGTGAACATCCTCGATGTCGCCGCGCTGGCGGTGATCGTGCGCGAGGCCGGTGGATTATTCACCGATCTGGAAGGCCGGCCGCCGGGCCTGGAAACCACCAGCGTGCTGGCCGGCGTGCCGGGGATCCACGCCCTGGCGCTTGCACGCTTGCATCATGAAACCGCGGGCTAGAATGTCCTGATGCGCAAGCCACCGATCATCCATGCCACCCGCGAATGCGTCGACAGCCGCTTCCTGCGGGTCGAACAGCTCGACCTTGAATTCTCCAACGGCGAGAAGCGCACCTACGAACGCCTGCGCGCCAGTGGCCTGGGCGCGGTGATCATCGTTCCGATGCTCGACGACGACACGGTGCTGCTGATCCGCGAATACGGCGCCGGCGTGGGCCGCTACGAGCTCTCGCTGCCCAAGGGCCGGCTCGACCAGGACGAGACCGCCGAACAGGGCGCCAACCGCGAGCTCAAGGAAGAAATCGGATACGGCGCGAACCGCCTGAAGATCCTGCACAACCTGTCGCTCTCGCCCGGCTACATGACCCACATGGCGCACGTGGTGCTGGCACAGGATCTCTACCCCGAACGCCTGCCCGGCGACGAACCCGAGGAGTTGGACGTGGTCCCATGGAAGCTTTCCGAACTGCACACCCTTGTCGGCCGTGACGACGTGACCGAAGGCCGCTCGATCGCCGCGTTGTTCATGGCGCGGGAGTATCTGGCCGGGCGGTTCCAGCCATGAGCGCGGTCGCACCGGAAACCGGCCTGCTGGCCGACGTGAGTGCCATCGCGCGCGAGGCGGGCAATGCCATCCTCGCCATCTACCGCGACGAGTTCGCCGTGGAGCACAAGGACGACAAGTCGCCGCTTACCGCCGCGGACCTTGCCGCCCAGCGCGTCATCGCCGCCGGTCTGGCACGCATCGCACCGGACGTCCCCGTGTTGTCGGAGGAAGCCCGCGCCGCGCCGTGGGAAATGCGCCAGACATGGTCGCGCTACTGGCTGGTCGATCCGCTCGACGGCACCCGCGAGTTCGTCAAGCGCAACGGCGAATTCACCGTCAATATCGCGCTGATCGAAGACCACCGCCCGGTGCTCGGCGTGGTGCTGGCGCCGGTCACCGGCGAGCTGTACGCCGCCGCCGATGGCCAGGGTGCCTGGCTGCAGCAGCACGCCAACGGCCAATGGCAACCGATCGGCACGCGTGCACTGGCGGCTCCCGCAGTGGTCGCGGGCAGCCGCTCGCACGGCAGCGACACGCACGATTTCCTCGATGCGCTGCTGGGCACGCCCTACCAGCCGTTCCCGATGGGCTCCTCGCTGAAGTTCTGCCTGATCGCCCGCGCGGTGGCCGACCTTTACCTGCGGCTGGGCCCGACCAGCGAATGGGATACGGCGGCGGCGCAGTGCGTGCTGGAACAGGCCGGCGGCGCCGTGCTGGACCTGGCCGGCGAACCGTTGCGGTACAACACGAAAGACTCCGTGCTCAACCCGGAATTCCTCGCCGTGGGCGATCGCGCGGTCGAGTGGAAGGCGCGGCTGGGCAAGGCAAGGCCCGCCTGATCCATGGCGGGTCGCTACACGCTCGACGACCTGCTCGCGATCATGGCGCGCCTGCGTGATCCCGAGCGGGGCTGCCCCTGGGACGTGCAGCAGGACTTCGCCACGATCGCGCCCTACACCCTGGAGGAAGCCTACGAAGTCGCCGACGCGATCGATCGCGGCGACTTCGACGACCTGCGTGAGGAACTGGGCGACCTGCTGCTGCAGGTGGTGTTCCACGCGCAGATGGCGAGCGAGCGTGGCCTGTTCGACTTCGGCGACGTCGCCCACGGGATCGCCGACAAGATGCGCCGCCGCCACCCGCATGTCTTCGGCGAGGAACGCTACGAGGATGCCGAGGCACAGACGCGCGCCTGGGAGGCCATCAAGGCGGCCGAGCGCGCCGAACGCGGGCATGCGCACGATGCCAGCGCGCTTGCCGGGATCTCGCGCGGCCTGCCCGAGTGGAAACGCGCGGCCAAGCTGCAGCAGCGCGCCGCCGGCGTGGGCTTCGAGTGGCGCGAGCCGGGCCCCGTGCTCGACAAGCTGAGCGAGGAGGTGGACGAGGTGCGCGCCGAGTTCGCCGCCGGTGCCGATCCGGAACGCCTGGAGGACGAACTGGGCGACGTGCTGTTCGTCACCGCCAACCTGGCGCGCCACGCCGGCGTCGATTTCTCGCGCGCCCTGCGCCGCGCCAACGCGAAGTTCGAGCGACGCTTCCGCCAGATGGAAGCGCTTGCCGCCGCGGAAGGCCGCCCGCTGGCCGAGCGAAGCCTGCAGGAGCAGGAAGCACTCTGGCAGCAGGCCAAGCGCGCCGAGTGACGCCAGCGGGCCGTTACGGCTGGCGCCAGAACGCTCTCCCTCGGAGAGAAGGTTGGCGTGGCGGCCGGAGTCGCTGCAAGCTCCAGCAGCGCAAGTAGAAGGCCATTCCTGTTTCCACACGAATGGCCTTCCATCAGGGGCCGCCCCGCTCAGGGTGAGCTGAAGCCCACCTTGCGAGCCAGAGCGGCTTCAGCGTGCCGCTGGCGTCTTCGTTTTTTGCTGCTGCCACTGCGCGCGCATGCGCTCGCGCTCGGCGCGCATCTTCGCCTCGTTGGCGAGGTTCTCGGATAGGCTCTTGCGCAGCGTGGCGATCGCCTGGTCGACGTTGGCCGGTTGCGCCTGCAGGCGGGCGAGGTGGTGGTACGCGTAGGTGCGCAGGTGCGGGTCCTGCGACTTGCCCAGTACCTCGTTATAGATGCCGGCCAGCTCTTTCTCGCGCCCGGCCGTGCGGTAGAGCCGCTCCAGCGCGTGCAGATCGGCCATGGCACCCATGCCGGGGCCGTGCTCCATGCGCATGCGGTGCATGTGCTCGCCCATGCCGGGAACATGCTCCCTGTGCATGCGCATGCCTTTGTCCATGGGCGCCGGGGCCGGCAGGGTATGGGCCTGCGCCGCCGGTGCGGGCGGCGCATCCTGCGAGAGGGCCACGGGGCTGGCCAGCAGCACGGCGAGGGCGGGGACGAGCAGCTTGCGGTAGGCCATGGGAGGGCACTCCATCGGGTGATGCCTCGAAAAACGCGGTCCGATGCGAGGCGTTGACGCAACCCTTTGCGCGTCCCGCGCATCTTAGGGACGTCCTCGACCCGCCGCGGAGTTCCCATGCGTCCCATCCTTGCTTCCCTGCTGCTGCTCGTGCCGTTGGCCGGCCACGCGGCCGACCGCTGTGCCTTCGAGGCGCCACGCAACCTGAGCGTCGACCTGTCCGGCGTGCGCGCCGTGCAGATCGAGGTACACAGCTTCGACCTGCACGTGACCGGCCGGTCCGGCGCCGGCAAGCTCGACGTGCGCGGCCGCGCCTGTGCATCCGATCGCGACATGCTCGACCAGTTGGTGATCACACAGCGCCGCGAAGGTGATCAGCTGATCCTCGGGCTCGGCAACGGGCGTGGCTTCGGCTGGTTCGGCAACGGCGATGCGGGCCTCGACGTGACGGTCGAGCTTCCAGCCAGCCTGCCGTTGACGGTCGACGTGGGTTCGGGCGACGCCGAAGTCAGCGGCGTCGGCCAGCTCGAGAGCCACGTGGGCTCCGGTGACCTCAACGTGCGCAACGTGGCAGGTCGCTTCGCCACCAGCGTGGGCTCGGGCGACGTCGAAGCGCACGACGTCGGCAGCCTGGAGGCCGGCTCGGTCGGCTCCGGCGATCTCACCGTCAGTGGCGTGGGCGGCGACGCGCGCGTGGGCAGCATCGGCTCCGGCGACGTGAACCTGCGCGACGTGCGCGGCAGCGTGCATGCCGACACGCTGGGCTCGGGCGATCTGGACGTCGATGGCGTGGGCGGCGACCTCAGCCTCGGTGCCAAGGGCAGCGGCGACGTCAGCCACAGCAACGTCAAGGGCAAGGTGGACGTGCCACGCGACGACGACTGACCCGCCGCACCGCAAGGTGGCCTCAGCCCACCGCTCGCCTCGCTGCAGGCACCGGTGGTGGGCTGAAGGCCGCTCTAATGCCCTGGCATGCCAGCCATCAGCCCAACCACCGCCACGCCAGGTAAACCAGCGGGGCGCTCACCAGCAGGAACGGCACCGACACGCGATGCAGCGCGCGCAGCCCGTGTGGCTGGCGCGCCAGCCGCAGGGCGATCAGGTTCGCCAGCGAGCCGATCGCCAGCCCGAAGCCGCCCACGTTCACTGCAACCGCCAGCGCAATGGGGTCCTGCGCGCGATCCAGCAGCAATACGGTCGCCGGCACATTGCTGATCAGCTGCGAGGCCAGGATGCCCCCCAGGTAGAGCGTGAGCGGCTGGCCGAAGTCCAGGCGATCGAGCGCGGCGTCCACCAGGGGCAGTTCGGCCAGGTGGCCCAGTCCGAGGAAGATCGCGGCGAAGGTGAGCAGCAGTAACCAGTCCACACGCGCCAGGCTGCGCGGCGCGGTGAGAGCGAATACCAGTAGCAGCGCCGCCGCGCCGAGGGCCGCGTGCCCGTATTCCATCAGCACCACCATCGCCGCCAACGCGACCGCCGAGAGCGTTGCCAGCCCACGTGCCACCGCCTGGCGATCGAGCGCCTGCGGTGCCAGCGCGACCCGCTCGCGCGGCAGCCAGATCCAGGTCAGCGCCGCCACCAGCGCGAACATCACCGCGGCTGCCGGCAGCATGGCCGAGGCGAAGCCGAGAAACGGCAACTGCCCGTGCTGCCACAACAGCAGGTTCTGCGGATTGCCGATCGGGCTCAGCGTCGAGCCCGCGTTCACCGCCAGCGCTTCCAGCACCACCATGCGCAGCACCGGGAGGTTCGACAGGGCGCCGATGGCCACCGTCAGCGGGACCAGCACGAACAGGCTGACATCGTTGGTGAGGACCATCGACAGCAGCGCCGTGGCGGTCACCAGCAGCAAGCCCAGGCCGCGCAGCGAGTGCGCGCGCGCGGCGAACAGTGCGGCGGCGTGCTGCACCAGCGCGCTGTCGCGGATGCCCTGGATGGCGATCAGCAGCCCGGCCAGCCCGGCCAGCGTCGGACCCTGCAGCCAGCGCCGCCAGGCGGCGACGGGCTGCGGATCGACCAGCGCCAGCACCAGCGTGAGCAGGGCGAAGGCGAGCAGCAGCCACTCGGACTTCAGCCGTTCCAGCCAGCGGCGCGCGCTCATCGGTTCGAGCGGCCTACCGCTTGGCCGTGCACGCACCAGGTCGGCCAGGCGCTTCAACGCCGGCCAACCGGTCGCCGGGCGCGGCATGTTGCGCGACCAGCGCATCAGCATGGTCAGCAGCAGGTCGGCGCCCGAAAAGCGCTCGCCGAGCGCTGGCAGCGGCTGTACGAGGTCGAAGGCCTGACCGAGTGGGCAGGTACGGACCGTGTGCGGCCAGATGGGCATCGAGCAGGTCCCACACGCCCTCGATCCGACGCTGCAGGGCCGCGCGCACGGCCGGCGTGTCGTCCAGTTCGTGCGGGTAGAACCAGAAACGGTAGGCGGACATCAGCGTGTTGCTGAGATAGACGATCCACTGGTACCACGCGGCCCGCTCAGGCGTGCCTGGCGGCGGGGCGAGCGATGACTCCGGGTGCCGCTCGGCCAGCAGCATCAGCAGCGCGGCCGACTCGCTCAGTGGCTTGCCGTCGACCACCAGCGTGGGCACCACGCCGCGCGGGTTGAGCTTGAGGTAGGCGGGGTCGTGTTGCGCCCTGGCGTCCAGGTCGACCAGCCTGAGCTCGTGCGGCGCGCCGGTTTCGAGCAGCGCCAGGTGCACCACCATGCTGGCGGTGCCGGGGGCGTAGTAGAGGGTGTACACGGCGTTCTCCGGGCCGGGTGCTGAGGGCGGCTCAGCGGTGCTGTTCGGGGGCCTTGCGCTTGCGCGCGCTGATGCGGGCCGCACTGAGCGAAGTGCCCAGGCCGGCGCCCATCGCGATGCCGACCCCGATGCCCAGCGCCAGGTTGTGAAGCGCGAGGCCGAGCGCCACGCCGATGGTAAGGCCGGAGCCCACCCCGATGCTGGTTCCCGTTGCCACCGTGCGGCGGTCCTGGTCGGGTGAGGGCTTCTGCTCGGTCATCGGGGTTCCTCCCGTTCAAAGCATCAGTCTGGATTCCCTTCACTGCTCCCGCAATAGCCGCATGGGCGAGGTGCGCGTGACCCGGCGCGTGCCCGCCAGGCCCAGCAGCATGATCACCACCGCGGCCACCAGGGCGGCGGCGATCAACGGCCAAACGGGCGGTACGAAGCCGTCCAGGCGGAACACCGCCCGACCCAGCCACCAGCCCGCAACGGCCGCACCCAGGGCCGCCGTGAGGCCGGCGATCAGGCCGAGCATGGCGAATTCGCAGGCCGCCGCCAGCCGCAGCTGGCCGCGCCGTGCGCCCAGTGTGCGCAGCAGTGCGGCCTCGTGCCGGCGCTCGGCCGCGCTGGTGGCAAGCGCCGCGGCCAGCACCAGCGCGCCGGCCAGCAGGCTGAAGCCGAGCACCCAGCGCACCGCGCCGCCCACCTGCGCGACGATTTCGCGCACGCGGTCGAGGAGTGCATCGACATCGACCAGGCTCAGGTTGCTGTAGTCGCGCGACAGCCGCGCCAGCGCCTGGGCATGTCCGCGTGGAAGGTAAAAGCTGGCCAGCCAGGTGTGCGGCAGTTCGCTCGCGTGCGCCGGGTCCAGCAGCAGGAAGAAATTCACCCGGAACGAGCTCCAGTCGACCTCGCGCACGCTGCCGACGTTCGCCTCCAGCGAGCCTTCGCCGACATCGAAGCGCATGCGGTCGCCCGGCTTGAGGCCGAACATGTCACGCCACATCGTGTCGATCGAGACCTCCGCGCGCGGCGGATCCGCTCCGGCCCAGCGGCCGGCGACAACCCGGTTGGACGGCGGCAGCGTGCCTGTCCAGGACAGGCGCAGCTGGCGGTCGACCCATTCCCTGGCGCGCGGGTCGGCGAAGTGCAGCTGGTCCACCGGCTTGCCGTTGATCGCGGTGAGCTTGCCCACCGCCAGCGGCAGCATGTTGAGCCCCTGCGCGCCCAGTTGCGCCAGGCGCCCGGTGAAGTCCGCCCGCTGGTCGTCCTGCAGGTTGAGCACGAACCAGTTGGGCGTGTCCGGTGGCAGCTCGCGGCGCCAGCCTTCCAGCAGCGCGGGCGCGACCACTGCGAGCAGCAACAACGCGACCAGGCCGAGGCTCAGCGCTGTCGCCTGCACCGTGCTCAGGCCGCGCCGTCGCGCCAGCGCGGCCAGGCCCAGCCGGAGGGCCGGATGCGCGCCCGGAGCAATGCGCCGCGCGAACCAGAGCAGCACCAGCGCGAGCAGGGCGGCGAGCAACGCCACGCCAGACAGGCTGACGGCCAGGATGCCGGCCAGTTTCGCCGAACCGCTCTGGGTCCAGATCAGCGCCAGGGCGACCAGCACCGGCACCAGGTAGAGCGCATCCACGCGGCGCACGCGCCGTCCCATGCTCGCCCGGAACACGGCCACCGGCGGCACCTCCGCCAGCCGTGCCAGCGGCGGCAGTGCGAAGCCGGCCAGCACGGCAAGGCCCATCGCGGCGGCAGCCAGGGCCGGCAGCAGGGGCATCGAAGTGGGCACGTGCACGAATGTCGCGCCCGCCAGCCGCCAGGCGCCCTCGGCCAGGCCCCAGGACAACACCACGCCGAGCAGCGCCGACGGCAGCGCGAGCGCCCCGAGGGTCGACAGCAGCAGGGCGAACACGCGGGCGCGGGCGGTCCCCAGGGCGCGGAGCAGGGCGATCTCCGGGGTCTTGCGGCGGGCGTAGCGCTGCGCCGCCAGCGCGATCGCCACGCCGGCCAGCAGCGCCGAGAGCAGGGCGGTCAGGCGCAGGAACGCGCCGGCGCGATCGAACGCGTTGCGCATGCGTTGCTGGGTCTGCTCGGGCGTCACCAGCTCCGCGCCCTGCGGCAGGGGATGGCCCTTGACCCAGGCGAGCCAGCGGCCGACGCCGGCGGGCGTCCCGGCGACGAGCAGGCGATGGCGTGCGCGGCTGCCTTCGCCGAGCAGCCCGGCGCGCTGCGCGTCGGCCAGGTTCATCAACGCGCGTGGGGCGAGGGCCACCAGCTGGCCACCGTCGGGCTGGCTGACCAGCTCGGCCGCGACGGTGAGTTCCTGGCCGCCCACCTGCACGCGGTCGCCCACGTCAAGGCCGAGCGCCACCAGTGCGCGATGGTCCAGGTACACCGTGCCGGGGGCCGGTCCGTGGCCGGCGGCGGAGGCGCCATGCGTGGACAGTTCCAGCGTTCCGCGCAGCGGCCAGGCGCCATCGACCGCATCGACATCGAGCAACTGGCCGCGTTCGCCGGCGAAGGCGACGCTGGGGAAGCCGGCGCTGCGGGTGACCGCCAGGCCGCGCTGTCGGGCTTCGCCGGCATAGTCCGGCGGCAGCGCCTGCGGGGCGGACAGGCCGGCGTCGCCGCCGATCAGCTCCGCGGCGCTGGCGAGCAGGCCGCGCTCGACACGGCTGGCAAGCGTGGCCACCACGCCCAGCGCCACGACGGCGAGCAGCAGCGAGGCGGCCAGCGTGCGCAGTTCGGGCAGGTGCCATTCGCGGCGCAGGGTACGCAAGGCAAGGCGCAGCAGCTTCATGCGGTGGTCCTGCGTGGGATGTGCTCCTCCCCCTGCATGCAGGGGGAGGTCGGGAGGGGTTGTTCCATCTCGCGGCGGCGCGTGACCCCTCCCCAGCCCTCCCCTGCGTGCAGGGGAGGGGTCAAATTGCGGCGAGGCCTCTGCATCATGCTTCGGTTCCCTTCGCAGCCGGCGCGGCGACGCGGCCCTCGATCAACTCCACGCCCCGGCTGCAACGCGCGGCCAGCTGTGCGTCATGGGTCACCAGGACCAGCGTGGTGCGGTGGTCGCGGTTGAGCGCGAACAACAGGTCGGCCACATGCCGCCCGGTGCGCTGGTCCAGGTTGCCGGTCGGCTCGTCGGCAAACAGCACCCGCGGGCCATGCACGAAGGCGCGAGCGATCGCCACCCGCTGCTGCTCGCCACCGGAGAGCTGCGCGGGATAGTGGCGCCGGCGCGCGTGCAGGCCGACCGCGTCGAGCGCCTCGTTCGCACGCGCGCGCGCGTCGTCGCGGCCTTCCAGTTCGAGCGGCAGCATCACGTTCTCTTCCGCGGTGAGCGCCGGAAGCAGGTGGAAGGACTGGAACACGAAACCGACCAGCCGCCGGCGCAGGTCCGCGCGCGCCTCCTCGTCCATGGCCTGCAACGCATGGCCCTGCAGGTGGATGGCGCCGGCGCTGGGCACGTCCAGGCCGGCCAGCAGGCCGAGCAGGGTGGTCTTGCCCGAGCCGGACGCGCCGACGATGGCGAAGCTCTCGCCCGCATGCACCGCGAGGCTGACGCCGGCCAGGATGTCGAGCCTTCCCTCGGGCCCGCGGACGGTCTTGCTAACATCGCGGGCCTCCAGAAGCGGTTGGGAAGGTTCGCTCATGCGTCGACTCCTCGGATGGCTGGCCGTGCTGTGGATGGGATGGAGCGGGGCCGCGCTGGCGGCCGCGCCGAAAACCGTGCTCGTGCTGGGCGATTCGCTGTCGGCCGCGCACAACATCGCCGCGGACCAGGGCTGGGTGCATCTGCTGGAAGTACGTCTCGGCAAGATGGAGCCGCCCTGGCGCGTGGTCAATGCCAGCATCAGCGGCGAGACCACGCTGAGCGGGCGGCACCACCTGCCGGCGTTGCTGGCGAGGTACAAGCCGGACGTGCTCATACTCGAACTCGGTGGCAACGACGGCCTGCGCGGCCTTCCGCTGGATGCGATGAAGGACAACCTCGCGGCCATGATCGACATGGCCCGGCAGGCACACGCCAGGGTGTTGCTGGTCGGCATCGAGCTGCCGGTGAACTACGGCCCGCGCTACCGCGATGCCCTGCGCGGCGTATACGCCGACCTCGCGCGCAGCAAACGCACGGCGCTGGTGCCTTTCCTGCTGGAAAAAGTGGCGCTTGACCCGTCGCTGATGCAGGCCGATGGTCTGCATCCCACCGCCGCGGGCGAGCCGGCCGTGTTTGCCACCGTATGGGCGCAACTGGCACCGTTGCTGCAGTGAGCGGCGGGGCTCCGGAATGGGCGCCGGAACACGTTCTGAATCACGCCTTAAAAATTTCACGTTGCTGTCACCCGTCGGATCGTTAGCTCTTCACATTTGTGAACACCACCAACGGAGGGACCATGAGCCTGCGCGACGAACAGTCCGGCTTGATCCTGCTAGTCGAGGACAACCGGCAAATTGCTGAAATGGTTGGAGAATTCCTGGAGCGCCGGGGATATTCGGTGGACTACGCGGCCGACGGCGTCAGCGGCCTGCACCTGGCCGTATCCAACAGCTACGACGTCATCGTGCTGGACCTGATGCTGCCGGGCATGGATGGCCTGGATGTGTGCCGCAAGCTGCGCAAGGACGCCAAGAAGTCCACGCCAGTGCTGATGCTCACCGCGCGCGACACGCTCGAGGACAAGCTGATCGGGCTGGAGGCCGGCGCGGACGACTACCTGGTCAAGCCGTTCGAGGTGCGCGAACTCGAAGCGCGCCTGCGTGCGCTGATCCGCCGTGATCGCCGCCAGGTTTCCTCCGAGGTGCTCACCGTCGGCGACATGACGCTGGACACCGCCACGCTGCGGCTGACCCGCGGCGGCCAGGAGCTGACCGTCTCGCCGATCGGCCTGAAGCTGCTGGCGATCCTGATGCGCGAATCGCCACGCGTGGTGAGCCGCCGCGACATCGAACGGGAGATCTGGGGCGACACGCTGCCCGACTCCGACACGCTGCGCTCGCACCTTTACAACCTGCGCCGCGTGATCGACAAACCGTTCGACCGACCGTTGCTGCACACGATCCATTCGGCCGGCTACCGCCTGGCCGACCTGGAAACCGAAGTGGCGACGGCCACCGCCTGATCGAGCGGGGTGAGCATCGCAACAACAGGTATGGACAGGGGATTGCCACGGAAGCAGGGTGAGGGTCGAAGCCAGGCCGGCGCGTTCCATCGCCGGCTTGCGCTGATCTTCGGCCTGCATCTGCTTGGGGTGATCGTCTGCGTCATGCTGGGCGTCTACAACGTCGCGCCGCTGGTGGCGGTAGTCGTGCTGCTTGCGATCATCAGCGCGCTGGCGTGGCTGGCGGCACGTCGCCAGTGGCGGCCGGTCGGCCGGCTCGCGCGCGTGATCGACAGCTGGGACGACGAGCCCGACGTCGACGCGCTGGCGCCCACGCACCTGTCCGACCAGACCGACGCCGACCTGGTCACGCTTGCGCGCGGCCTGCACGGCTTTGCCACGCGCATTGCCGGCTACAACCAGCGCGAGCGCAACTTCACCCGTGATGCCAGCCACGAGCTGCGCAGTCCGTTGACGGTGATCAAGATGTCCGCCGACATGCTCTCGGACGAATCGGAGCTCAGCAAGTTCGGCGTGCGCTCGGTCAAGCGCATCCAGCGGGCCACGCGCGAGATGGAAGCGTTGATCGAGGCGCTGCTGATCCTGGCCCGAGAGTCGGACCTGGGCGCCGGCGAAGAGGAGTTCGTCGTCAATGACGTGCTGCATAAGGGCATGGATGACCTGCAGCAGATGCTCGAAGGCCGGGCGGTCGACCTCAGGATCGAGGAGCCGGCGCGGTTTGCGCTGCGTGCCTCGCCGCGGGTGTTCATGGTGTTGTGCTGGCAGCTGATCCGTAACGCCAGCCAGCAGGCCGATCACGGCAGTATCGTGATCACGGTGCTGCCTGGCGCCGTGGCCGTTTCCAACCGGGTGGACGAAGCGCCGGCGATCGACCGGCACGGCTTCGAGCTGGCGATCGCCCAGCGCATCAGCGAGCGCTTCCATTGGCCGCTGGAACTGCAGACCCGCGACGGCTGCGAACACATCGCGAGCATCCGCTTTCCCGAAACGCTGCCTGCCTGAGCCGGGAGTCCCTACAGAGGGATTCCGGGCCTTCCAATGTAGGAGCGCCCTTGGGCGCGACCGGGATGGTGGTCGCGCCCAAGGGCGC
>NZ_JBHZGK010000011.1:0-97651 GCF_051900425.1 Frateuria sp. GZRR33 | reverse complement strand
TGATCGAGCGGCACTACGGCGGCGCGCTCAAGGGCAAGACCGTGGCGTTGTGGGGGCTGGCGTTCAAGCCCAACACCGACGACATGCGCGAGGCCTCCAGCCGCCGGCTGATGGAGATGCTGTGGGCCGCCGGCGCGAAGGTGCGCGCGTTCGATCCGGAGGCACGCGCCGAGACCACGCGCATCTACGGCGAGCGGCCGGACCTCAAGCTGTGCGAGGACGCGTACGAGGCGCTGGAAGGTGCCGACGTGCTGGCGATCGTGACCGAGTGGAAGGCGTTCCGCGCGCCGGACTTCGCACGCATCCGTGGCGCGCTGAAGGACCCGGCGATCTTCGACGGGCGCAACCTGTACGACCCGGCGCAGGTGGAGGAAGCGGGATTGGCCTATTACGGCATCGGCCGCGGACGTTCGCTGAGAGTGGACCATGTCTGACATCGAGCGCCGCCTGGAGGAACTCGAGGTACGCCTCACTTTCCTCGACGACACGGTGGCCGCGCTTGCGGCCGCCGATGCCGAACAGGCGATGCGGCTGGTGGCGCTGGAGCGCGTGCTGCACGACCTGCGTGCCGAGCTGGCTTCGATGCGCACGGCGCAGGGCAGCGATCCGCACAGCGAACCACCGCCGCCTCATTACTGACAAGCACCGGGTGCGCACGGCGCGCCTGGAAAAACCAACGCAACTGGAGCTTCGATCATGGCCGACTCTCTCCGTGATCAGCTGCTGAAGAGCGGCATCGTCAAGCAGGTGCGCGAGGAGCAGCGCGCGAAGTCGCCATCCCAGCCGCCCCGCGGCGGGCGTCAGCCGCAGGGCAAGGGCAAGCCGCATGCAGCGCAGCCGCGCCGCGACAACGGCGAGATGGATCTGGCCAAGGCCTATGCCATCCGCGCGCAGACCGAAGCCACCGAGCGCAAGCGTGCCGAGCAAGAGGCCGCCGAGCAGGCGCGCCTCAGGCGCGAGCGCAAGGCGAAGATCCAGAAGCTGCTGGAAGGCCAGGTGCTGAACAAGGCCGAGGTCGACCAGGTGCGCCATTTCGAGTACGGCGGCAAGATCCGGCGCGTGCACGTGGACGCAGACCAGTTGGCCGCACTCAATCTGGGGCACCTGGGTGTCGTGCAGCAGAACGGCCGCTATCTGCTGGTGACCCAGGCCATCGCCGAGCAGGTGCGGGAGATCGACCCCCATCAGCTTGCGCTGCTGGTCGATCCGCAGGCGGCGGGCGACGACGACGGCGTTCCTGACGATCTGATGTGGTGAGCAGGGGTGGGCCTGGGCCCACCTTGCCGTTGAGTGCAACGGACTGAAGCGTGCCCTGCGGGTTACAGGGTCGTGGGCTGGCCGAGCGCCGGTGAGTCCCATCCCTGCTTGGGCAGGAACCGCTCGCCATGGCGCTGCGCCAACTGCTCCAGGCGCGCGCGCACGGCCGATGCGCCCTCGCTGCGGATGTACTGGATCGGGCCACCGCGGAACGGAGCGAATCCGGTACCGAAGATCACGCCTGCGTCGAGCAGGTCGGCATCGTCCACCACGCCGTCGGCCAGGCAGGCGACCGCCTCGTTGACCATCGGCAGGATCATCCGGTCCTGGATGTCCGGCGGCGGCGTGTAGCCGGGGTCGACCTCCGGTTTGACCGGCTTGCCGTCCTGCCACACGTACAGGCCCTGGCCATCCTTCTTGCCGCGTTTGCCGGCCTCCAGCTTGTCCTCGATGCCAGGGGGCAGTTCCAGCCCGAGGAACGGGGCCAGCTCCTTGCCGACCGAGGCGCACACGTCCAGGCCGACGGTATCGGCCAGTTCGATCGGCCCCATCGGCATACCGAACTTTTTCGCCTCGCGGTCGAGCACCGGGCCCGGCACGCCTTCGCTGTAGAGGCGCAAGGCTTCGAGCAGGTAGGGCATCAGGATCCGGTTGACCAGGAAGCCGGGCGTGCCCTTGACTGCCACCGGCACCTTGCCCAGTGCCTTGCAGAAGGCCAGCGCCCGCTTTTCGATCGCGGGGTCCAGCTGGTCGTGGCGCACTACCTCGACCAGCGGCATCTGCGCCACCGGGTTGAAGAAATGCAGACCGAGGAAGCGTTGCGGGGCGGACAGGCCCTGGCGCAGTTCGTCCAGCGGGATGCTGGAGGTGTTGCTGGCAAGGATTTCCTGCGCCTTGAACTGCGGCTCGATCTTCGCGTAGAGCTCGCGCTTGGCCTCGGCGTTTTCGTAGATCGCCTCGATCGCGAGGTCGGCCGTAGCCACGCCGGCGCCTTCGACGTCGGGGCGCAGGCGGCCCATGGCGGCCTGCACTTTTTCGGGCGTCCTGAGCTTCTTTTCGTAGAAGCCGCGGGCCCGGTCCAGCGCGGGCTGGACGAACTTCATCTCACGGTCCTGCAGGGTCACGTCGTAGCCCTTGTAGGCCGCCCAGGCGGCGATGTCGCCGCCCATCACCCCGGCGCCGACCACGTGCACGCGGCGGATGCCGGGGTCGACCCCGCCGCCGGCCCCCTTGAGGCGCTCCTGCAACAGGAACACGCGGATCAGGTTGTGCGCCGTGGGCGTCTGCGCAAGCTTCGCGACCGAGCGCGCTTCGAGCTTCAGCCGCTGCTGGATGCTGGCGCCGCCGCTCTGCCAGACATCGATCAGCGCGAACGGGGCCGGATAATGCTCCTTGCGCACCTTGGCCGCGGTCTGCCTGGTCACCATCGGCGCCAGGATCTGCCGCACGGGCCACCAGTTGGTCGCCCAGGCCTTGGCACGTTGCGCGAACGGCCGCGCATGCGGGCGACGCAGCAGGGCGCGGGCCTCGGCCAGCAGCTCGGCCGGCGGGGCGACGCGGTCGACCACGCCCAGCGCCTGCGCGCGCCTGGCCGAGAGAGGCCGGCCGGTGAGCATGATCGGCAGCGCCTCGGTCGCGCCGATCAGCCGCGGCAGGCGGGCCGTGCCGCCCCAGCCGGGATGGATGCCGAGCATGACCTCGGGCAGCCCGATCTTCGTCTTCTCGTCATCGGCGGCGATGCGCTGGCGGCAGGCCAGGATCAGCTCCGTGCCACCGCCCATGCAGGCACCGTGCACCGCGGCCACGGTCGGGCAGGGCAGGCGGGCCAGCGACTCGAAGACCTGCTGGCCGTGGCGGATGTTCTCCAGCACGGTGTCCTGCTCGGCATAGCGCACGAATTCCTTGATGTCCGCACCCACGGCGAAGCCGGAAACCTTGGCGGAGTGGACGATCACGCCAGCAGGCTTCTCGATCGCCAGGCGTTCGACGATCTGCGCCAGTTCATCGAGCACGTCGCGCGAAATTGCGTTGACGCTGCTGTCGGCGCGGTCCAGGGTCAGGGTGACGATGCCGCCATCGTCCACGCTCGTCTTCCAGTGATTGAAGCGCAATCCTTCGAACATGGCGTTGGGTGGTGTAGCCGGGGGAGCCCAGAACCATACCGCTGCGTGCGGATGAATGCGAGTTGAGGGCCGGTCGTCCCGGCGGTCCCACTTTTCCGAACGGTGACCTGGCGCTATTGCGCTTCGTCCGCAAGTCCGTAACGTACGCCCGATGAACCCCTTGCTGGCCTCCGCCCCGCCGCCTCCCGGCATCGAGATCTTCGAGCGCATCCTGGCTGCGCCGGCCGGGCTGATCCTGCTCGAGGGCTGCGACAGCCAGGCACTGATCGAGCAGTTCCGCGCCGTCGTGCGGCGGAGCGGGCAGGCGGTCTACCTGTGGCAGCCGGACCTGGGACTGGGCAACCTGATCGACGCCCATGCGCGCGTGCCGGGCAGCCAGCGCCTGGGCGCCGCGCTTCGTTACATGCAGCAGAGCATGCATTTCGGCGTCTACCTGCTGATGGGCCTGGAGCCGCCGCTATCGGCGATGGACAGCACCCTGCTGCGCCAGTTGGCCAAGCCGCCCGCCGGCCACGTGCGCCGGGTGGTGCTGCTGGATGCCTCGCCGGCGCTGGTCGACCACCTGGGGGACATGGCCATGCGCATGAAGGGCCAGCCGGACGCCCCGCTGCGTCCGCGCCTGCGCGACGGCCGCTGGCTTGTCGCCTGAAGCGGAGGACCGCGTGAACGCCGGCATCCTGGTGGTCGCCGCCCAGCGCGATTTGCGCCGGAACATGTTCGACGCGCTGGACGGCGCGGGCCATCCCACCATCCATACCGCACGCGGGGTGCCGCACGCGGAGTTGCTGCTGGACGGTCGACCGCCGCTCATGCTGGCGGTGGTGGCGTTCGAGGGCGACGAGACCGATGCCCAGGCCACCTGCGAACAGTTGCGCCGCATCCCGGCCTGCGCCGAGGCGCCCATGATCGCGGTGATCGCCGATGGCGCCACGGTCAAGCCCGGGCAGCTCCCGGCGGGTATGGCCGACTGGCTGTACGGCTCGCAGGTGGAGCTGGAGCTGGTCGCCCGCTGGCGCCGCGCCCGGCCGCAGGCGGCCCCGCCGGTGCAGGCCGGGCCGGACCAGTACCGCTTCGCGTTCGAGGAGGACGCGAGCGAGTGGCTGATCGTCGATCCGCAGACCGAGCGCGTGCTGGAAACCAGTTCGGCGGTGGTGCGGCACAGCCATCTCGAGGTGGAGCAACTGGTCGGCCGTGGCCTGCGCGAACTGCTGGCGTTCGAGGGCATCGGCATCGAACACGTGCTGCAGCAGGCCGATCGGCGATGGTACGCATGCCAACGGCGTTCCAGCCGTGGCGCCGACACCGGCCAGGCCAGCGCACGGCGGATCCGCCACGGGGAACAGGAAGCCATTGCGCTGCTGTTCCGCAGCGACCGCGCCGACATCCGCGCCGAGGCGGCCCTCAGCCTGCTCTCGCGCATGTTCGCCTCGGCCAGTGGCATCGACACGCAGAAGGTCGCCGCGCGCCTGCTGGTGGACGAACTGGGCCTGGATTATCTCGCCTTGTGGTCGTCCCGGCCAGCGGAAGGCGCGTCCGGTCCGGGCCTGCTGATCCAGCTGTGGCGTGGCGAGGACCAGCCCTGGCCCGCGCCGGCCCAGCAGGGCGTGCTGCGCCAGGTGCTGGACGGCAAGGCGGTGCTGCACCCGGCCGATGCCTGCAAGCTCGCCGCGAGCGATCCATTGATCGAGATGCTTGGCGTATCCGGCTTTGCGGGCCTGCCGCTGTTCGACGAACGGCGCTCGGTGCTGGGCGCCCTGCTGGTCGGCAGCCGTACGCCGTTCGGCGACATGGGCCTGGTCGAGCCGGTGCTGCGCTGCGCCGCCGCGCGCTTCGCGCATGCGCAGGAGCTGCGGCTGACCCGCGAGCAAGGCCGGGCCGAAGGCCTGATCGATGCGCTCACGGGCCTGCCCAACCGCCTGCTGTTCAACGACCGCCTGGACACCATCATCCGCGAGGCGCACCGCACCCGGGAGACCTTCGCGGTGCTGTTCGTCGATCTGGACCGGTTCAAGGACATCAACGATACGCTCGGTCACGCCGCCGGCGACCACGTGCTCAAGACGGTCACCCACCGCCTGTGCTCCAGCGTGCGGGCCTCCGACACCGTGGCCCGCTATGCCGGCGACGAGTTCGTGGTGGTGCTGCGCCACATCATCAAGAACGACGACGTGCTGCGCGTGGCCGAGAAGATCGTGCAGGTGATGGAGGCGCCGCTCAAGATCGCCGGCGAGGACGCACCGCTCAAGGTCACTGCCTCGATCGGCGTGAGCTTCTATCCCGACGATGCGCTCGACGCCGAAACCCTGCTCAAGCACGCCGACGAGGCGATGTACGCGGCCAAGCGCCAGGGTCGCAACAACTTCCAGTTCTACGAGATCAGTCCGGAACAGGCGCAGCAGCACGACGTGCTGCTCAAGACCCGGCTGCGCCATGCCGAAGGCAACGGCGAACTGCGCGTGTTCTACCAGCCGCAGGTCGACGCCGAGAGCGAGGACATCGTCGGCATGGAGGCGCTGGTGCGCTGGGAGCACCCGGAACTGGGCCCGATCAGCCCCGGCGTGTTCATCCCGCTGGCCGAGGAGACCGGCCTGATCGTGTCGCTCGGCGCCTGGGTGCTGCGCACCGCCTGCCGCCAGGCGCACGAGTGGGAGGAGAAGTACGGCCTGCGCCTGCGCCTGGGCGTCAACCTCTCGGCCGTGCAGCTGATGGAACCGGACCTGCTGGACACCGTGACGGCGGCGCTCGCCGAGTCGGGCCTGGACCCCCGACTGCTGGAGCTGGAGGTCACCGAAAGCATCAGCATCAAGGCGGTGCCCAATCTGGTGGAGAACCTGCACGGCCTGCACCGGCTGGGGTGCCGCATCGCGATCGACGATTTCGGCACCGGCGCGGCCTCGCTCGACTACCTGCGCAAACTGCCGGCGGACCGCATCAAGATCGACCAGAGCTTCGTGCGCAACATCGGCATCGACCCGGACGACGAGGCGATCGTGCGCGCCACCATCGAGATGGCGCATCGCCTGAAGCGCGGCGTGGTGGCCGAGGGCGTGGAGATCGAGCAGCATCTGAAGTTCCTGCGCGCCAACCACTGTGACGAGCTGCAGGGCTACCTGTTCTGCCGCCCGCTGCCGCATGCCAGCTTCGACCGCCTGCTGGCCGAGCGCCAGCGCCTGCTGGCAGAGCCCCAGGCCAACGTGGCGTGAATCCGAGCCCACCCAACCGGCACCCTTGATCCGGGACATCCACGCCGCATCTTGAATGCGTGCCGTCGCCCGTCGACGGCTTTTTTTGGACTGGCCAGCCATCGTGACGCCCGTGTGAACTTGCGCTGCTGCCGCTTGTCTGAGGCCGGCGCGTTACCATCCGGCTGGCGCCACCCAAGCGGTTATCGAAGGAGACGGCCCGGATGGGCGAAAACGAACTGGATAGCGCCCTGGTCGAGCGTGTCCAAAACGGCGACCGGCGCGCCTTCGACCTGCTGGTGCGCAAGTACCAGCACAAGGTGATCGGCCTGATCTCCCGCTACGTCAACAACTACGCCGAGTGCGAGGACGTGGCGCAGGAAGCGTTCGTCCGCGCCTGGCGAGCGATCGGCTCGTTCCGCGGCGATAGCCAGTTCTACACCTGGATGTACAAGATCGCGGTCAACACGGCCAAGAACCATCTAGTCGCAATGGGGCGCCGCCCGCCAATGGACGACATCGCGGCCGAAGACGCGGTTTTCCTGACCGGCGCCGAGCGGATGCAGGAGGGCGCCACGCCCGAGCGCGAGCTGCTTAGGCAGGAAATTGAACAAACCGTCTTCGACACTGTCCAAGCGCTGCCAGAGGAGCTGCGGACCGCCATCACGCTGCGCGAGGTGGACGGCCTGAGCTACGAGGAAATCGCCGAGGCGATGGGCTGTCCCATCGGTACCGTGCGTTCGCGGATCTTCCGTGCGCGTGAGGCGATCGATCAGCAACTGCGGCCACTGCTCTCGGACCGCGAGGATCAACCGACATGACGCAAGACCAACGTGAACACCTTTCGGCCGGCATCGACGGCGAACTCGCCCGCGAGGAGTTGCGCTTCCTGCTGCGCCGTTTCGAGCATGACGCCGAGCTGAGGCAGACCTGGACGCGCTACCACCTGGCGGGCGACGGTCTGCGCCGGCAGTTGCCGGCGCTCGCGTCGGCCGGGTTCGCCGCACGCGTCGAACAGGCGATCGCGCAGGAATCCGGCGTCAGGGCGGGGCGCCGCGCGCCGCACTGGCTGCGCTGGTCCGCCGGCGGCGCCATTGCCGCCAGCGTCGCCGTGGCGGCGCTGATGATCGCCCGACCGGTGACGGACGAGGATCGCGCGTCCACGGGTCTGGCCCAGAGCTCGCCGGCCGCCGGGCTCACGGTGCCGGCAGAACCGGCCGCGCCCGCCGCGGTACCGCCCTGGCTCAGCGGCGACACCGCGTCCCGTTACAGCCAGCAGGCTGCCGCCACGCTCGGGGAGAGCTATGGTGCAGAGTTGATGCCCTATGCCCGCAGCCTGTCGCCCTATCGCGTGCAGCCGGTGCGCGCGCCCAGCGACGAACCGGGCTACTACTTGCTGATCGACCCGCAGCGCGCGGCCAGCGCCCGCTATCCGCGCCAGGCGGCTGCCAGCGCCCAGTGACCTGCGTCCGCGTGTCCCCGCCGCGGTCGTCTTCCCTCTAGCCATCGGCCGGCCCGCCTTGCGGGCCGTGCACGGTCGCGTCCCTATTTCTTGCCTGAAGGAGGAGAGCCCATGAACCGAATTCCCCTGCGTACCCTGGCCTGCTGCGTACTGATGGGCCTGGTGACGACCGGTTGCGCCCAGGCCGAACCGCCGGCTGCACAGACCAACGCGCCTGCAGCCAGGAGCGCGCCCGCGCCGGCGATGGCCAACCTGCCGGACTTCACCGGCATCGTTAAGAAGAACGCCCCCGCCGTGGTGCACGTGGAGGCCAAGTACAACGGCCAGCGCCGCGAGCCGCGCATGCAGGCGGGCATGCCGGACGATCCGCAGATGGAACTGTTCCGTCGCTTCTTCGGCATGCCGATGATGCCTTCGCCGGAAGAGCAGGAGCACACCTCGCTCGGCTCGGGTTTCATCATCTCCAGCGACGGCTACATCCTGACCAACAACCACGTGGTCGACGGCGCCGATGCGGTCACCGTGCGCCTGCAGGACCGGCGCACCCTCAACGCCAAGGTAGTGGGCACCGACCCGAGCTACGACATCGCCTTGCTCAAGGTGGACCAGAGCGGCCTGCCGGCGGTATCGATCGGCGAATCGCGTTCGCTCGAGCCGGGCCAGTGGGTGCTGGCGATCGGTTCGCCGTTCGGGCTGGACTACACCGTGACGCAGGGCATCGTCAGTGCCGTGGGCCGCAACCTGGGCAGCGGCGACCAGCCCTATACCTCGTTCATCCAGACCGACGTACCGATCAACCGCGGCAACTCCGGCGGCCCGCTGTTCAACCTGCAGGGCCAGGTGGTCGGCATCAATTCGCAGATCTATTCCAACACCGGCGGCTACCTGGGCGTGTCGTTCTCCATCCCGATCGACGTGGCGATGAACGCCGTGCAGCAGATCAAGGACCACGGCTACGTCACCCGGGGCCAGCTCGGCGTGCAGGTGCGCGGCGTGGACAGCCAGATCGCCAAGGCGCTCAACATGGACAACCCGCGCGGGGCCATCGTGGGCGTGGTGCAGGACGGTAGCGCCGCCGAAAAGGCCGGCATCCAGGTTGGTGACATCATTACCGGCTACAACGGCCAGCCCATCATGGACGCCGGCGACCTGCCGCCGGTGGTCGGCATGACCAAGCCGGGCACGAAGGTACCGGTGGAGATCCTGCGCAACGGCAAGAAGCAGACCGTCCAGGTGACGGTGGGCGAAGCGCCGCACGACAAGACCGGCGCGAGCGGCAATGACCGCTCGCCGGTGCAGTCCGGTTCGGCGGCGCTGGGGCTGAGTGTGCGCGAGCTGGACCAGGATGCCCGCCAGCAGCTCGACCTGAAGAAGGGCGAAGGCGTGCTTATCGCCGACATCACCGGCCCGGTCGCGGCGCGCGCCGGCCTGCAGCCGGGGGATGTGGTCCTTCGCGTGGGCCAGCAGAACGTCGGCAGCGTGTCGGCCTTCCGCGCGGCGACCAAGGACGTCAAACCGGGCGATACGGTGCTGCTTCTGGTGCGCCGTGGTGACGACACCCGCTTCATCGCCCTGACGGTGCCCTCGGACAAGTAGGCTCGCGCGTGACCTTGGAAGCCCGCATGCGGGCGATGCCGGCGGCAGGGCATCGCTCGCAAGCGGGCTTTGCCGCATGAGAGGGCCTGGTGGGCGGTGTCCGTTTCCATGCGACAATACCGGGTTCGTATCGCCATCCCGGCGGTCCGCGGCCCTTGCAGGCCGCGAAAGCCCTACCAGCGTATTCCATGGAACTGATCCGCAACTTCTCCATCATTGCCCACATCGACCACGGCAAGTCGACGCTCGCCGACCGCATCATCCAGCTCTGCGGTGGCCTGAGCGAACGCGAGATGGAAGCGCAGGTGCTCGACAACAACCCGATCGAGCGCGAGCGCGGCATCACGATCAAGGCCCAGTCCGTGTCGCTGCCCTACACCGCGCGCGACGGCAAGACCTACCAGCTCAACTTCATCGATACGCCCGGGCACGTCGACTTCTCCTACGAGGTGTCGCGCTCGCTGGCCGCCTGCGAGGGCGCGCTGCTGGTGGTCGACGCGGCCCAGGGCGTGGAAGCGCAGTCGGTGGCCAACTGCTACACCGCAGTGGAGCAGGGGCTCGAAGTCGTGCCGGTGCTCAACAAGATCGACCTGCCGACGGCTGATCCGGAGAAGGTCAAGGGCGAGATCGAGGCGGTGATCGGCATCGACGCCGACGACGCCGTGGCGATCAGCGCCAAGACCGGCCAGAACGTCACCGAAGTGCTCGAGGCCATCGTCGCCCGCATTCCGCCGCCGAAGCCGCGCGATACCGACCGCCTGCAGGCGCTGATCATCGACTCCTGGTTCGACAACTACCTGGGCGTGATCTCGCTGGTGCGCGTGATGCAGGGCGAGATCAAGCCCGGCGACAAGCTGCTGGTGATGTCCACCGGCCGCGTGCACGAGGTCGACGACGTCGGCGTGTTCACGCCCAAGCGCAAGAAGCTCGAGAAGCTCGGCGCCGGCGAGGTGGGCTGGATCAACGCCTCGATCAAGGACGTGCACGGCGCGCCGGTCGGCGACACGCTGACCCTGGCCGCCAAGCCGGCGGAGAAGCCGCTGCCGGGTTTCCAGACCATGCAGCCGCGTGTGTTCGCCGGCCTGTTTCCGGTGTCGGCCGACGACTATCCGGCGATGCGCGAGGCGCTGGACAAGCTGCGCCTGAACGATGCGGCGCTGTTCTTCGAGCCCGAATCGTCCGAGGCGATGGGCTTCGGTTTCCGCTGCGGCTTCCTCGGCATGCTGCACATGGAAATCGTGCAGGAGCGCCTGGAGCGCGAGTACGACCTCGACCTCATCACCACCGCACCGACGGTGGTCTACGAGGTGCTCAAGATCGACGGCACGGTGATGGATCTGGACAACCCGGCGAAACTGCCGCCGGTGCCGCAGATCGACGAGATCCGCGAGCCCATCATTGTCGCGAACATTCTTACGCCGCCCGATTACATCGGGAACATCATCACCCTGTGCGAGGAAAAGCGCGGCGTGCAGCGCTCCATCCAGTACATGGCCACGCAGGTCCAGATCAGCTACGAGATGCCGCTGGCCGAGGTGGTGCTGGACTTTTTCGATCGCCTCAAGTCGGTGTCCCGCGGCTACGCCTCGATGGACTACCACCACGAGCGTTTCGAGGCCGGCCCGTTCGTGCGCGTGGACGTGCTGATCAATGGCGACCGCGTCGATGCGCTCAGCCTGATCGTGCACCGCAGCCACGCCGACCGCCGCGGCCGCGACCTGGTCGAGCGCATGAAGGACCTGATTCCCCGCCAGCAGTTCGACGTGGCGATCCAGGCTGCCATCGGCGCGCAGATCATTGCCCGCTCCACGGTCAAGGCGCTGCGCAAGAACGTCCTGGCCAAGTGCTACGGCGGCGATGTCAGCCGCAAGAAGAAGCTTCTGGAGAAGCAGAAGGAAGGCAAGAAGCGCATGAAACAGGTCGGCCGCGTGGAAATTCCGCAGGAAGCCTTCCTTGCCGTCCTGAAAGTGGATAAATAGCTTTTAGCCGGGAACCGGGGATCGGAAGTCGTCATTCGGAGCGCTGGTGCCACCGATTGACCATTGGCGATCGACCATTCCCGGCTTTTCAAGGAGTCCCGCATGGAATTCGATTTTTCCGCCATCCTGCTTGCCCTCACCGTGCTCTTCGGCGTGGTGTGGGGGCTGGACCGGCTGTTCCTGTACAACAAGCGCAAGGCGCGCCTCGACGCGGCCGGCGAGGAGTACCGCGATCCGGTGCCGGTGGACTGGGCGCGATCGCTGTTTCCGGTGGTACTGGTGGTGCTGGTGCTGCGCTCGTTCGTGGCCGAGCCGTTCCGGATTCCGTCCGGCTCGATGATGCCGACGCTCGACGTGGGTGACTTCATCCTGGTCAACAAGTTCGCCTACGGCCTGCGCATGCCGGCCTTCAACAACAAGTTCCTGGACCTGGGTGAGCCCAAGCGCGGCGACGTGGTCGTGTTCCGCTTCCCCGGCTATCTGTGCCAGGACGAGAACGGCCAATGGGTGCGCAGCGGCGACATCAGCTGTTCCGACCCGCATGCCCCGGTGCCGAACCAGAACTGGATCAAGCGCGTGATCGGCCTGCCGGGCGACACCATCGAGTCACACGGCGACCAGCTGCTCATCAACGGCAAGCCGGTGCCTGCCGACCTGACCGGGCCGTTCGAGGGCCGTCCCAATGGCGACGAGTCGCGGCTGATGCGCGACTACGGCGCCACGGTCTGGACCGAGCATCTGCCGCGTTCGGAGGGCACGGGCAGCATCGACCACATGATTGCCCGCATGCCGGCGTACTCGGTGCCGCTGTCGATCCCCAACGAGAAGGTACCCGCCAAGGTACCG
The DNA here is from genome assembly GCF_051900425.1 of Frateuria sp. GZRR33. Lineage (NCBI taxonomy): Bacteria > Pseudomonadati > Pseudomonadota > Gammaproteobacteria > Lysobacterales > Rhodanobacteraceae > Frateuria > Frateuria sp. GZRR33. The sequence continues at coordinate 85,206 of NZ_JBHZGK010000011.1, read as the reverse complement.
GCCGGCTGCTATATCGTGATGGGCGACAACCGCTACAACAGCACCGACAGCCGCTGGTGGGGCTGCCTGCCGGAGCAGAACCTGGCCGGCAAGGCGTTCCTGATCTGGCTGAGCTGGAAGGGCACGCACGACGGCTGGATCGATTTCGGCCGTATTGGCAAGATCATCCACTGACGCAGGACGTGACGGGCGCCACTGGCGGCGCCCGTGACCCGAGGCCAGGTCGGCGCGCAGAATACAGACGAGGTAGCCGCCGCAGCGGCATAGCGAGGGGACTATGAAGAGCAAGCAAGCGGGTATCACCCTGATCGGGTTCCTGATCGTCCTGGCCGTCGTGGCCTTCTTCGGCTACATGGCCATGAAGCTGGTGCCGGCCTACACCGAGTACATGGGCGTGGCCAAGGCGATGACGCAGGTCTCGACCGAGGGCTCCGATGGCAAGTCGCTGGACGAGATCCGGCGCGACCTGATGTTCAAGCTGGGCTTCCAGTACGTGGACGACGCCACCATCCAGCCGCAGGACATCACCATCGATCGCACCAACGGTACGCAGCTGCACGTGGCCTACGACAAGCAGGTGCCGTTCGTCTACAACATCGACTTCCTGCTGCACTTCGAAAAGAGCGTGCCGCTGCAGGGCAACGTGCCCTCGCTCTGACACCAGTGAAGTTGGACTACCGCTTCCGGGACCCCGCGCTCGCCGAGCTCGCGTTGACCCACCGCAGCGCGGGCCGGCCGAACAACGAGCGCATGGAATTCCTGGGCGATGCGCTGCTCGGCGCCGTGGTCGGGGAAATGCTTTTCGAGGCGCATCCCCGCGCCAGCGAGGGTGAGCTTTCGCGGCTGCGCGCGCAGCTGGTCAATGGCCAGGCACTGGCGTTGGTCGCGCGCGAACTGGAACTGGGTGACGGACTCAAGCTCGGTTCGGGCGAACTGAAGAGCGGTGGGTTCCGCCGCGATTCGATCCTGGCCGATGCGTTCGAGGCACTGGTCGCGGCGGTGTATCTCGACGGCGGCTTCGATGCCTGCCGCGATGCGGTACGTGGACTGTTCGCCCAACGGGTTGCCGACCTGCCCAAATCCTCCAAGGACGCCAAGACGCGCCTGCAGGAATGGCTGCAGGCGCGGGGCCTGCCGTTGCCGGTCTACGAGCTCGCCGGCAGCCATGGCGAAGACCATGCCAAGGTTTTTGAAGTCACCTGCAGCATCGCCGAACCGGCGCCGCTGCGCGCCGCGGCAAGCGGCCCCAGCCGACGCGCCGCCGAGCAGGACGCGGCCGAGATCGTACTCGGCCAGCTGACCGAGCCGCTGCCGCCCGCCTGAACCCTTCTTTCCCCGTCGCTGGCGCCATTGGCGCGGCGGCGCCATGCTTTGCCTCCTGTCCCCGGAACACCTCCTGCCATGAACGACGCACCCGAAACCGCCGGCGAGCTGCCCCACGAGAACTATCGTTGTGGCGCGGTGGCGCTGGTCGGCCGCCCGAACGTGGGCAAATCGACCCTGCTCAACGCGCTGATCGGTTTTCGCCTTTCGATCGTCAGCCCGCGCCCGCAGACGACCCGGCACCGCATCCTGGGCATCGCCACCAGTGAGGCAGGGCAGGTGATGTACGTGGATACGCCCGGCCTGCACCGGGGCGCCAAGCGTGCGATGAACCGCAGCCTCAACCGCGCCGCTCGCACGGCGATGGCCGAGGTGGATCTGGCCGTGCAGCTGATCGAGGCTGGTCGCTGGACCGACGAGGACGAGGCGCTGTACGCCGCGCTGGTGGAGCAGAACGTGCCGCGCCTGCTGGCGATGAACAAGGTTGACCTGGCCAAGGACAAGGGCGCGCTGCTGCCCTTCGTCGCCGAGTTGACCGCCACACACCAGTTCGAGGACATCCATTACGTCAGCGCCCTCAAGCAGAAGGGTCTGAAGGAACTGGAGCGCGCGATCCTCGAGCGCCTGCCGGTACGCCCGCCGGTGTTCGGCGAGGACGAGATCACCGATCGCAGCGAGCGCTTCCTCGCCGCGGAAATGGTGCGCGAGCAGCTCATGCTCCGCCTCGACCAGGAGCTGCCCTACGCCACCACGGTCGAAATCGAGCAGTTTCATGACCGCGAGGACGGCGTCGCCGAAATCCATGCCGTGATCTGGGTGGAGCGCGACGGCCAGAAGGCGATCGTGATCGGGCAGGGCGGGGCCCAGCTCAAGGCCATCGGCAGCGCTGCGCGGCGCCACATGGAACGCCTGTTCGAGCGCAAGGTGTTCCTCAAGCTGTGGGTCAAGGTGCGCGAGGGCTGGGTGGACGACGAGGCGATGCTGAAGAAGCTGGGATATACCGATTGAATGCCTGGAGCCGGGGATCGGGCATCGGCAATCCTGGCCGGCCGCCTGGCGAATCCCGGTTTCCCGTCTCCGATTCCCGCCTCTAGCCCATGCTCCTCGACCAGCAGCCCGCCTACGTCCTGCATGCGCGGCCCTACCGGGAGACCTCGCTGCTGCTCGAATGCCTCACCCGCGACCACGGCCGCCTGGGCGTGGTCGCGCGCGGCGTGCGGCGCGAGCGGGCGCGGGTGCAGCGTGCGCAGCTCGAACCGTTCCAGCCGCTGGCGCTTGACCTGCTGCTGCGCGGCGAACTGGCCACCCTGCGCGCGGCCGAACCGACCGGTGCACCGCTTCGGCTGACCGGCGATGCCGGGCTGGCCGGGCTCTACCTCAACGAACTGGTGGTGCGACTGACCGGCCGCCAGGATCCGCTGCCGGAGCTGTTCGAGGCCTACGCGCGCACGCTGCCGCGCCTTGCCGGGCCCGGCATGCTGGCCTGGCAACTGCGGCGCTTCGAGCGCGACCTGCTCACGGCCATCGGTTATGCGTTGCAACTGGATAGCGAGGCCGACAGCGGCGAACCGGTGGTGCCGGAAGGCTGGTATCGCTATCAGGTCGAGCATGGCCCGGTGACCTGCCCGGCGGGCGCGCCGCGGGGAATCCGCGGGGCGGACCTGCTGGCGCTCGCCATGGACCAATGTCCCGACGCGGCCGGGCTGGCGGCGCTGCGCCGTCTGATGCGCGAGGTCATCCGTTTCCATCTCGGCGGTGGCGAACTGCACGCATGGCGTGTACTGGCCGCCGCCATGTCCCGGCGTCAGGCGGGCTGATTCAGGCCGGACAGGTGCCTCGCCTACCGGTCCGAAGGCGGGCGGATGGCATCCTCCGGCATGCGAGCTGTGGCGGGGCTCAGCGGTCCAGTGCCGCCAGCGTCGCGACGAGCGTCTGGCGGAACCTTTCCTGCGCCCCTTCGCCCACGGAACCGTCAGCCTCCGCCTGGCGCTGCAGATGCGTCGCCTGCAGCGCCAGTGCGGCCGCACCGCAGAAGCCGCAGGCCGAACGCAGCCGGTGCAGCCGGTCGATCAGTCGTGACGGCTCGCGACAGAAAAGGTCCAGTTCCTTCAGCAGCGTCGCCAGTTCCTCGCGCAGCAGCCCACGCAGCGCCTGCATCGTGCCCGCGTCGCCGCTGCTGACCAGTCCGGCGGCGTCATCGAGCAGCGGTGTGTGGCGACCGCTGTTGCGGGCGAGCGTAACCAGCGGGCGCAGCGCCTCCAGTTCGCAGGGCTTGAGCAGCACCTCGCTGAAGCCCGCGGCCAGCAGTTGCTGGCGATCCTCGCTCGACACCTCGGCGCTGGTCGCGACGGCCGGTGTGTCGGCCGACCGAGCCTGCGCATCGGCGCGCAAGGCCGCCAGCACGTCGCGCGCGCCGGCGCCGGGCATGCGGCAGTCGAGCAGCAGCAGGTCGAAGGTTTCGATGGCGGCGCGCGCCAGCGCCAACTGCCCGTCGGCGCACTCGTGCACCTGCGCACCCAGCGCGCGCAACCCGTCACCGAGGAAGCGGCGGCTGGCCGGGTCGTCGTCGGCCACCAGCACATAGGGCAGGGGGAGGCTGGCGGGCGGTGGCTGGCGCAGAAAGGCGGCTGTGCTCATTGACGAAATCCATGTCGTTCAGCTGGCTTTGGCAGAATGATGGCACATGCTCCCTCCCTCCCGCCGCCTGCTGCTGTGCCTGGGCCTGCTCCTCGTCGCCGCGTGGACGGGACCCGCCTGGGCGGATGTCGACCTGACCGCCAAGGTGGTTGCGGTGCCCGGCGTCCGGCTGCAACAGGTGAGCCTGCACGTCGGCGAGGACGGCAACGGCGGGCTGGCGCTGAAGCTCCACGCCGCGCGCGCCGACGTCGCGGCGATGGGCTGGCGTCGGGTCGGGCTGGACCTGGAAGGCGTCCTGTCGCGCGACCTGCAGATGCGCTGGTTGCTGGACGGCGCGGTCGCCCTGCGCGGGGCACCGGGCGGGGCACTGGGCCATTCCGACGTGCACCTGGTGATCGACCAACGCGCCAACACCCTGCAGGCGGATATCACCCAGTCCGCGGCGAGCGCCAGCGCCTGGATTCCACTCGACCAGACCACCCACGCGCAGATCACACTGAAGAACCTTCCCGCCCAGTGGCTGGCCGGATTGCTCGGTACGGTCTGGTCCGGCCGGCCCACGGGCGGGCAACTGGATGCCGAGCTGGCGCTGGACGTGCACGACAACGGCATCCAGTCGTCGGGTGAATTCAGCCTCGATGGCGTGGGCTTCGACAGCCCCAGCGGGACGCTGGCGGGGCAGGGCGTCGATGCCAATGGCCGGCTGGGCATCGATACCCAGGGCGGCCCGGCGCGATTTACCGTGGATGCCACCCTTCACGGTGGCGAGCTGCTGCTCGGCCCGATCTACGCGAAGCTTCCCGACCACCCGGTACAGCTCAACGTGGCCGCGGTCGGCCAGGGCGGTGCGCTGGCCATCAACCGCCTGCGCGTCAACGATGCCGATGCGCTGCAACTGGACGGCGCGCTGGCCTTCGATGCCAAGGGCAACCTCGACAAGTTGCGCCTGGAGCGCTTCCAAGCCCGGTTTCCCGCTGCCTACGACCGCTATGGGGCCGCCTGGCTCGATACGCTGGGCCTGCACGAGGTGCGCGTCACCGGCGCCCTGAGCGGCAACCTGGACCTGCGCGACGACGGCCCGCGCGGCTTCGCCTTCAGCGCCGACCATCTCGGCCTGGCGACCGCCGACGGCCGGCTGGCGGTCGATGACCTCAACGGCGGGCTGGACTGGTCCGCGGAAACGGATCGACCCACCACCAGCCTCGGTTGGCGCGGGTTGCGCCTGTACCGCCTGCCGTTCGGACCGGGCAGGGCGCAGTGGCGCAGCCAGGGCGGCACGCTCGGATTGACCCAGCCGCTGGCGGTCGCCCTGCTCGGCGGCACGGTGCGCGTGGGCCAGCTCGACTGGCGTCCCGCCGCCGCGAGGGGCGAGCGGCTTGAAACCTCGCTGGCCGTCACCGGCGTGGACATGGCCGCCTTCAGCAAGACGATGGGCTGGCCGCAGTTCCCCGGCACGCTCGGCGGCGCGATCCCGTCGCTGCGCTGGGTGGACGACACGGTAGAGTTGTCCGGCGGCCTGTCGGTCAACGTCTTCAACGGCTTCGTGGACATCACCCAGCTTGCGCTGACGCAGCCGTTCGGGCCCAGCCCGGTGCTGGCGGCGGACATCGGTTTCCGCCAACTGGATCTGGGCTCGATCACCAGTGTGTTCGACTTCGGCAGCATCACCGGCCCACTGCACGGCAGCATCGCCAACCTTCGCCTGGTCGACTGGCAACCGGTTGCGTTCGAGGCACACCTGCTTGCCGACGAAGGCGGCCGGATCAGCCAGCGCGCGGTCAACAACCTCACCTCCGTCGGTGGCGGCGGCATCGCCGCCGGCCTGCAAGGCGCGGTGCTCAAGCTCTTCAAGACCTTCGGCTACGCGCGTATCGGCCTCAACTGCACGCTGGTCGGCACGGTCTGCCACATGAGCGGGCTGGAGAATACCGGGGACGGTTACACTATCGTCGAGGGCAGCGGTTTGCCGCACCTCCAGGTCATCGGCCACCAGCACGAGGTCGACTGGCCCACCCTGGTGAGCCGGCTGAAGGCGGCCACCGAAGGCGGCGGCCCGCAGGTCCGCTGAAACACACCCTCAGGAGCCCATTCATGCGCAAGCTCGTCTATGCCCTGCTGACCACCGTGATGGTCGCCCTGGTCGGTTGCGTCACGATCAACGTGTACTTTCCCGAGGCCGCCGCGCAGAAGGCCGCCGACCGCTTCATCGGCACGGTGATCGACCAGGGCAGCGCGCCGGCGCAGGACACCAAGCCCGCGCCGCAGACCCATGAGCCGGCGCGCCCCTCGGCCATGCTGCTCGACCTGCTGGTGCCGGCCGCGTATGCCGACACGCCCGATATCCGTGTGCAGACGCCGGCCACCGAGGCGATCCGCGGTCGCATGCAGGCGCGCTTCCAGAACACCTTGCAGGCGCTGCTCGACTCCGGCGCGGTGGGCTTTACGAAGGACGGGCTGGTGGCCGTGCACGATGCCGGCAAGATCCCGCTCAGCAAGCGCGCGCAGGCCACCGCCGCCGTGGCGGACGAGAACAGCGACCGCAATGCGTTGTATCGGGAGATTGCCCGCGCCAACGGCCACCCCGAGTGGGAGCCGCAGATCCGCGCCACCTTCGCCAAGGGCTGGATCGAGCGCGCCCACGCGGGCTGGTATTATCAGGACGCTTCGGGCGCCTGGAAGCGCAAGTAAGCCGCGCCCTCCGTTCCCCTGTTTGACCGCTGCGCCCGGGTCGCCGATCCGGGCGCAGGCGTTTTACGAGTGCCATGAAAGAATTCGAAGCCACCATTACCGACCTGGCCCATGACGGCCGCGGCGTCGCCCGCATCGACGGCAAGACCGTGTTCGTCAGCGGTGCACTGCTGGGCGAGCAGGTTCGCTTGGGGATACGCAAGCGCCACCGCAACTTCGACGAAGCCGAGACGCTCGAAGTGCTCGAGCGCTCGCCGCATCGCGTCGAGCCGCAGTGCGCGCACTTCGGCCAGTGCGGCGGCTGTTCCTTGCAGCACCTGGACGCGCCGGCCCAGATTCAGGCCAAGCAGCGCGTGCTGTCGGACAACTTCGCGCGGATCGGCAAGGTCGAACCCAAACGCTGGCTTGAGCCGCTCACCGATGCCCCCTGGGGCTATCGCCGCAAGGGCCGCCTGTCGGTGCGCGCGGTGGCCAAGAAGGGGCGCGTGCTGGTGGGGTTCCGCGAGGAGTCCAACCCGCGCTTCGTGGCCGACATCAGCCGTTGCGAGGTGGTGCACCCGGCCATCGGTGGCCGGATCGGCCTGCTGGCCGAGCTGATCGGGGGCCTGGACGCGGCCAACGACATCCCGCAGATCGAGTTCGCCGCCGGCGACGACATCGTCGCCCTGGTGTTCCGGCACCTCAAACCGCTGAGCGAGCGGGACAGCCAGGCGCTGGTCGCCTTCGGCAAGGCGCACGGTCTCGCGATCTACCTGCAACCGGGCGGCGTCAGCAGCGTGCACCCGCTGTGGCCCGAGCAGCCGCGACTGACCTTCCGGCTGCCGGCCGGGGCGGGCTTGGCCGACGTGGAGCTGGAGTTCCAGCCCCTGGATTTCGTGCAGGTCAATGCCGGCATGAACCGGCGCATGCTGGCGCGGACGATGGAGCTGCTCGATCCGCAACCGACCGACCGCGTGCTCGACCTGTTCTGCGGCCTGGGCAACTTCACCCTGCCGATCGCGCGGCGCGTGGCCGAGGTCGCCGGGGTCGAGGGCGAGCACGGGCTGGTCGAGCGCGCCGCCGCCAACGCCGCCCGCAACGGCATTGCCAACGCGCCGTTCCATGTCGCCAACCTGTTCGAGGACCAACGCGGCAGCGCCTGGGCCCGCGCCGGGTGGGACAAGATCCTGCTCGACCCGCCGCGGGCTGGCGCCGAGCAGGTGCTGGAGTACCTGCCGCGCAAGGGCACCGACCGCATCGTCTACGTTTCCTGCCACCCGGCCTCGCTGGCCCGCGATGCCGGCCTGCTGGTGCATCGCCACGGCTTCGAGCTCACCGCCGCCGGCGTGATGGACATGTTTCCCCACACCGCGCACGTGGAGTCGATCGCGCTGTTCGAGCGACGCTAGGCGGTACCGGGCTTCTCTCGCGGCAGGGCGACGCGACGGCCTCGCGGCGAGGGAAGCATTCCGACCGCAAGCGCGTCTGCGGCATGTCGGCGCCGCGTTCGCGGGGGAGGGGAGGCTAGGGACCGCCGCTCCGTGCCCCTTGATCCTTCCCCCCGTTTACGGGGGAAGGTGCCCGCAGGGCGGATGGGGGAGACCTTGCGCATGACCACCAAGGCACTCGGCCTGGAATGAACTCCCGCCTGGCGCACCTCCCCGCGCTCGCGGCCAAGGGCTGGTGAACGGAACGCTCCGTACGGCCGCAGTTCTCGCCATCACGCCCCCCAGCGCCTATCCTTGACGATCCGCTTTGCGCTTGCCGCTTCCGATGGCCACCGAGATCGAACGCAAATTCCTGTTGACTGGCGACATCTGGCGCCAGTCGATCGTGCGCAGCGAGCAGATTGCCCAGGGTTACCTGGTCGGCGCGCAGGCGCTGCACGAGGGCCACGCGCACGCCTCGGTGCGGGTGCGCCTCGCAGGCGAGCGGGCGTGGCTGAACATCAAGAGCGCCACCGTCGGCATCGAACGCGCCGAGTTCGAATACCCGATACCGCTCGAGGACGCACAGTCGATGCTGGCCTCGCTTTGTGACGGTGTGCTCGAGAAGGTGCGTCACCACGTCGAGGTCGACGGGACACTCTTCGAGATCGACGAGTTCCTCGGCGACAACGCCGGCCTGGTAGTCGCCGAGGTGGAGCTTCCCGCCACCGATGCCGCGTTTCCGCGCCCGGCCTGGCTGGGCCGTGAGGTCAGCGCGCTGGCGCGCTACTACAACGTCAACCTGGTCGCGCACCCGTTCGCGCACTGGACCGAGGCCGAGCGCGCCGCGGCCGACGGCGAACGGACCGCAGGAGAGCAGGCATGCTGCTGATCGGACTGGCCGGTCTGGAACTCGAACCACGCGAGCGCGACTGGCTGGTCGCGCCGGGCGTGGCGGGGGTCATCCTGTTCACACGCAACTACACCAACCGCGAGCAGCTGATGAGCCTCGCCGAATCCATCCGCCAGGCCGGTGGCGAGCACCTGCTGATAGCGGTCGACCAGGAAGGCGGCCCGGTGCAGCGCTTCCGCGAGGGTTTCACCCGGCTGCCCGCGCTGTCGAGGATCGGAGCCGCCTATGCGCGCGATCCGGACGATGCCGTCCGTCTGGCCGAGGAGCATGCCTGGGTCATGGCGAGCGAGCTGCGCGCCTGCGGCGTGGATTTCAGCTTCGCTCCCGTCGTGGACCTCGCCCGCGGCAGCGCGGCGATCGGCCCGCGCGCGTTCCACGCGGACCCGGCGATCGCCGGCGAACTTGCCCAGGCCTACGTGCGCGGCATGCACCTGGGCGGGATGGCGGCGGTGCTCAAGCACTTCCCCGGCCACGGTTCGGTGGCTGCCGACACGCACAAGGCGCAGGCGGTCGATCCACGCCCGCTGGAAGCCATCCGCGACGCCGACCTGCGTCCGTTCGCCGAGGCGGTCGAGGCGCATGCCGAGGCGGTAATGATGGCGCACGTGATCTACCCGGCGGTCGACGACCGTCCGGCCGGCTTCTCGCGCATCTGGATCGAGGACATCCTGCGTGGCGAACTGGGCTTCGGCGGCATCGTCATCAGCGACGACATCAGCATGGCCGCAGCGGGCGCCGCCGGTGGCGTGGGCGCGCGGGTGAAAGCCCACCTGGCCGCCGGCTGCGACCTGGTGCTGGCCTGCTTCCCCGAGGTGGTGGATGAGGCGATCGCCGCATTGCCGCCCCTGGCCGACGACGCCGTGGAGCGCCTCGCACCGCTGCGTGGCGCCATCGGCGCGACCTGGGAGGGCCTCCTGGACAATCCGCAGCGCGACCGCTTCATCGCACGCGTTACCGCGCTGCACGAACCCGAAGGAAACGCATGACCACTCCGCTTCCCCCGCTGGCGCAGGCGCTGGCCAACGCCGAGGTGCTGTTCGAGCGCGACGAACTCGAAACCGTGATCGCCGACCTCGGTCGGCGCATCGACGCCGCCCTGGACGGCGAGCGCGCCGTGTTCCTGACCGTGATGAACGGCGCGCTGATGTTCGCCGGCCAGCTCGCGCTGTCGATCCGCACCGACCTTGAGTTCGACTACGTGCACGCCACCCGCTACCGCGGCGCCACCGCCGGCAGCGACCTGTGCTGGCTGCGCGAACCGCAGGCGGCGCTGGCCGGTCGCACCGTACTGCTGGTCGACGACATCCTGGACGAGGGCCACACGCTCAAGGCCGTGCGCGACGACTGCATGAAGCGCGGCGCCAGGCGCGTACTGATCGCGAGCCTCTGCCGCAAGCTGCATGACCGTTGCGTGGCTGGCATCGCCTCGGACTTCAACGGCGTGGAGCTGCCCGACCGCTACGTGTTCGGTTACGGCATGGATTACTACGAGCAGGGCCGCAATTTGCCGGCCATCTATGCGTTGCGGTCATAGGGTGGGCTTCAGCCCACCGACGTCCCGCCGCAGCGTGCGAATCGTGGGCTGAAGCCCACCCTACGGCGCCTCCCGCGCCCCCGTTTCCTCTCTTCCGTTTGCGGGTTTGATCCATGGCAGAGTCTTCCCTTATCGACCTGGCCGTCATCGGCGGTAGCGGCCTGTACCAGTTCCCGGGCCTGGAGAACGTCAGCCGGCGCGCGCTGGAAACCCCTTACGGCCCGGCCTCGGGCGAGGTGGTGCTGGGCGACTTCGCCGGCAAGCGGCTGGCCTTCCTGGCGCGCCACGGCGAAAGCCACACGCTGGCGCCGCACCGGGTCAACTACCGCGCCAACCTGTGGGCGCTGCACGCGCTGGGTGCACGGCGGGTGATCGGCGTCAACGCGGTAGGCGGCATCCGAGGCGACATGGGCCCGCGCACGCTGGTGGTGCCTGATCAGCTGATCGACTACACCCATGGCCGGGCCACCAGCTTCTGCGACGTCGAGGGCGCCGAGGTCAAGCACATCGACTTCAGCGAGCCCTATACCGCCTCGCTGCGGCAGGCGTTGCTGGATGCGGCGGGGAGGGCGGGCATCGCGGTGATCGACGGCGGCTGTTACGGCGCCACCCAGGGGCCGCGGCTGGAAACGCGCGCCGAGATCGCCCGCATGAAGCGTGACGGCTGCGACCTGGTCGGCATGACCGGCATGCCGGAGGCGGCCCTGGCGCGCGAACTGGAGCTCCAATACGCCTGCCTGTCGCTGGTGGCGAACTTCGCCGCCGGCTGCGGGGACGAGGCGGAAATCAGCATCGAGGAGATTTTTGCCCATCTGGCGGCCGCCACGGCACAGGTTCCGGTATTGCTGAAGGCAATGCTGTCCTAATCAGCTAATGGCGTTATCGCACGAAAGTTAATCCCGCATATTGCGCTTTACCGGTAAACATGCTGATACTTTTGTCCGTGCCAGGGGCGGCTGACCAAGGGGAAACGGCGGTCCAGCTCAAACACCTTGGTGCATCCAGTCCTAGTCAGAGGTTCACGCAATGCGTTTCGGTACGGTCAAGTGGTTCAACGATGCCAAGGGCTTTGGCTTCATCGCGCCTGAGGACGGTGGGGAGGACGTGTTCGTCCATTTCTCGGCCATCAACTCCAAGGGTTTCCGCAGCCTTCAGGAAGGCCAGCGCGTGAAGTTCGAAGTCACCCAGGGCCCGAAGGGCGCCCAGGCTTCGGGCGTGGAAGTGGCGGCCTGATCGCACTCCTCGCGTCTTGATGAAAGAAAAGCCCCATGCTCGCGCATGGGGCTTTTTCTTTGACTCGTCTGTCGAAGCGCACCCTGTGCGCGATCGACGGGTTGGCGCTACGGATAGTCGCGCACAGGGTGCGCTCCTTCGGGGTTCGTCGCCCGTTCCGGCATGCCCTGGCGGCCGGGCCGGACTCAGCCGATCAGGTGCTGCTGGTCGAGCCAGCGCTCGGCGTCCAGCGCAGCCATGCAGCCGAACCCAGCCGAGGTGATCGCCTGGCGATAGACGTGGTCGGCCACGTCGCCGGCGGCGAATACGCCCGGCACCGAGGTCGCGGTCGCCATGCCGCTGGTGCCGCTGCGGATCTTGATATACCCGTCGTGCATTTCCAGCTGGCCTTCGAAAATGCCGGTGTTGGGCGTATGGCCGATGGCGACGAAAAAGCCGGTCGCCTCGATATCGCGGGTGGCACCGGAATTGACGTCCTTCACCCGCACGCCTGTCACGCCGGACTGGTCGCCCAGCACCTCGTCGATGGTGCTGTTCCAGACCAGCTCGACCTTGCCGGCGGCGGCCTTCTCGAACAGTTTGTCCTGCATGATCTTCTCGGCGCGCAGCTTGTCGCGGCGATGCACGAGGGTGACCTTGCGCGCGATGTTGGCGAGATAGAGCGCTTCTTCCACCGCCGTATTGCCGCCGCCGACCACCACCACGTCCTGCTCGCGGAAGAAGAAGCCGTCGCAGGTCGCACAGGCGGACACGCCGCGCCCCTTGAACTTCTCCTCGCTGGCGATTCCCAGGTACTTGGCGGTGGCGCCGGTGGCGATGATCAGCGCGTCGGCCGTGTATTCGCCCGAATCGCCCTTGAGGCGGAACGGACGCTGGTTGAGATCCACGACGTGGATGTGGTCGAAGATCATCTCGGTGTGGAAGCGCTCGGCGTGCTCGGCCATGCGCTGCATCAGCGCGGGGCCCTGCAGGCCCTCGACGTCGCCCGGCCAGTTGTCCACTTCCGTAGTCGTCATGAGCTGGCCGCCCTGCTGCAGGCCGGTGATCAGCGTCGGCTTGAGGTTGGCGCGCGCGGCATACACCGCTGCGGTGTAGCCGGCGGGGCCCGAGCCGAGGATCAGCAGGCGGCTGTGTTTGGGGGTGCTCATCGTTATAATCCTTGGGTTTGCTGGCGGCTTTGATCGTTATTTGCCTCGACCGGGCGCGACATGGATGCTGCCGCGCCGCAGAGTCGGCGCTTGGAACCCGCAAGGATGGGGAAGGGCGACGGGCGATTCAAGCCGCCACTGATCGGTTTCCCACACTGTCGACGCGTTGCGCCGGCCCAACCCCACAGGATTGCTAACTGCCATGCGTATCGGTATTCCTTCCGAAACCAAGACCCTCGAAGGGCGCGTCGCCCTCGTTCCCGCCGCTGCCGCCGACCTGGTCCGGCGCGGCCACGAGGTGTTCATCCAGGCCGGTGCCGGCGAGAAGAGCGGCTTCTCCGACGAGGCCTACACCAAGGAAGGCATCACCGTCGTTCCGGATGCTGCCGCCCTGTACGAGAAGGGCGAGCTGATCGTCAAGGTCAAGGAGCCGATCGCCGGCGACCTGGCCCTGCTGAAGAAGCACCACCTGCTGTTCTGCTACCTGCACCTGGCCGCCGAGCCGGCGCTGACCAAGTCGCTGCTCGACATCGGCCTGACCGGCGTGGCGTTCGAGTCGGTCGAGGAGAATGGCGGCCTGCCGCTGCTGCTGCCGATGTCGGTGATCGCCGGCCGCATCGCCACCCAGATCGGCACCACGCTGCTGCACCGTCCGCAGGGCGGCAAGGGCAAGCTGCTCGGCGGCATGGCCTCCACGCCGCGCGGCAAGGTCGTCGTGCTGGGCGCCGGCGCCGCCGGTGGCAACGCCGCCGCGCTGGCCGCGGCCGCGGGCGCCAACGTGGTGGTGTTCGACAAGCGCCAGGACCGCCTGGCCGAAATGATGGCGATGGGCCCGAACGTGACTGCGCTGTACGCCTACGAGTCGTCGGTGGCGCAGGAAGTGCGCGATGCCGACCTGGTCGTGGGCGCCGTGCTGATTCCCAGTGCCAAGGCCCCGCGCGTGGTGACCGAGGACATGGTCAAGACCATGGAGAAGGGTTCGGTGCTGGTCGACATCTCGATCGACCAGGGCGGCTGCTTCGAGACCTCCCGGCCGACCACCTGGAAGGAGCCGACCTACGACGTGCACGGCGTGACGCACTTCTGCGTGACCAACATGCCGGGCGCCGTGCCGCAGACCTCTTCGGTGGCGATCTCGGCGGCGATCCTGCCGTACGTGCAGCGTCTGGCCGCCGGCAAGGAATGGCGCGACTTCGAGCCGCTGCGCGTGGGCATCAACGTGGACGGCGGCAAGCTGGTGCATCCTGCGCTGCAGGGCATGGCCTGATCCCCGGCGCCTGAATCCCCGCTTCCTCCGGGGAACGGGGATTCAGGCGGGTAAGCGGTCCGGCAGGGCGTGATGTTCCGCTCCGCCCGGACCGCATTCCGGCACCGCTCTCCGGCCGGAAGAGCCACGCCTTCCAAACCGGCGCCTTTCCAGAAAAATCAAGCTACTACCCCCTGCGTGCCCTGTGTAGACTTGGGATGAAGTCTCGAGGGGAATCCACTCCGGTGGCGCGAAGCGCAGCAAACGTAAAGAAAGCACCTGAATCCACTGGCCTGAGCGAAGAAGCCAAGCGCCGCCTGCGTGAAGCGGGCGCGCTGCTGTTGCTGCCGCTGGCCGTCTACCTGCTGGTCTGCCTGGCCAGCTACAACGACCAGGATCCCAGCTGGGGCCACGTCGGTTCGGTCGAACACGCGCGCAACCTGGGTGGCGCTGTCGGCGCCAACATCGCCAACCTGCTGCGCTACATCTTTGGCTGGGTCTCCTACTGTTTCCCGCTGCTGCTCCTGCTGCTGGGCGTGCAGGTGCTGCGCCAGCGCGGCGAAAAAGCGGAGCATCCCTGGGAATCCTCGCTGCGGCTGATCGGTTTCGTTTTCTTCTTCATCACCGCGCCGGCGCTGATGTATCTGAACTTCAGCGAGCCGGTGCTGCCGCAGGGCACCGGCGGCATCATCGGGCAGTGGGTCGGGCACGGCCTGTTGCAGGCGTTCGGCGAGAAGGGCGCGCCGCTGCTGCTGCTGGCGTTGTTCCTGATCGCGGTGACGCTTGCCACCGGGCTGTCCTGGTTCAAGGTGATGGACTGGACCGGGCAGGGCACGCTGGTCGCCTTCGGCTGGCTGCGCGGCAAGCTCAAGCAGGCGCCGGAAGTGGCCAAGGCGCAGCAGGCGCGTGCCGAGCGCGAGGTGGTCAAGAAGGCCGAGGCCGTGAAGCAGGCCAAGCGCGAGCCGGTACGCATCGAGACGCCGCCCGCACCGGTGGCCAAGAGCGAGCGCGCCAAGCTGGAAACCCAGATCCCGCTGTTCGTCGGCGCCTCGCAGCCTGGCGAGCTGCCCCCGCTGTCGTTGCTGGACGAGGCACCGGAGCAGGGCCCGGGCTATTCGGAAGAAACACTCGAAGTGCTCTCGCGCCAGGTCGAGCTCAAGCTCAAGGACTTCCGCATCGAGGCCAAGGTGGTCGGCGTTTACCCCGGCCCGGTGATCACCCGCTTCGAGCTGGAACCGGCCGCCGGCGTGCGCGGCTCGCAGGTCTCCAGCCTGGACAAGGACATCGCCCGCGGCCTCTCGGTGGTCAGCGTGCGCGTGGTCGACGTGATTCCGGGCAAGAACGTGATCGGCCTGGAAATCCCCAACGCCAGGAAGCAGATCGTCTACCTGTCCGAGATCCTTCGCTCGGACAGGTACGACCAGATGAAATCGCCGCTGGCGCTGGCGCTTGGCAAGGACATCGGCGGCAAACCGGTGGTCACCGACCTCGCCAAGATGCCGCACCTGCTGGTCGCAGGCACCACCGGCTCGGGCAAGTCCGTCGCGGTCAACGCAATGGTGCTCTCGCTGCTCTACAAGGCGAGCCCGAAAGACGTGCGCATGATCATGATCGATCCGAAGATGCTGGAGCTCTCGGTCTACGAGGGCATCCCGCATCTGCTGGCACCGGTCGTGACGGACATGAAGGAGGCGGCCAACGCGCTGCGCTGGTGCGTGGCCGAGATGGAGCGCCGCTACAAGCTGATGGCCGCGGTGGGCGTGCGCAACCTGGGTGGTTTCAACAAGAAGGTGAAGGACGCGGAGGCGGCCGGCCAACCGCTGCTCGACCCGCTGTTCCGCCCCAATCCCGAGATGCCCAACCTGGCCGCCGAGCCGCTGGAGCCGCTGCCCTACATCGTCATCATCATCGACGAATTCGCCGACATGATGATGATCGTCGGCAAGAAGGTGGAGGAGCTGATCGCCCGCCTGGCGCAGAAGGCGCGCGCCGCGGGCGTGCACCTGGTGCTGGCCACGCAGCGCCCGTCGGTGGACGTGATCACCGGCCTGATCAAGGCGAACATCCCGACCCGCATCGCCTTCCAGGTCTCCAGCAAGATCGACTCGCGCACGATCCTGGACCAGTCCGGCGCCGAAGCGCTGCTCGGCCACGGCGACATGCTCTACCTGCCGCCCGGCACCGCCACGCCCGAGCGCGTCCATGGCGCGTTCGTGGACGACCACGAAGTGCATGGCGTGGTCGCCTGGCTCAAGGCCCAGGGCGCACCGCAGTACATCGAGGGCGTGCTGGAGGAGGTGCAGGCCACTTCCGACGGCAAGTTCATCAATGACTCGGGCCTGCCGCAGGACGGCGAAGAAGGTGGCGATGCCGACGCGCAGCTGTACGACAAGGCGGTCGCTGTGGTCACGCAGACCCGCCGCGCCTCGATTTCCGGCGTACAGCGTCACCTTCGCATCGGCTACAACCGCGCCGCGCGGCTGATCGAGCAGATGGAGCATGACGGCGTGGTCAGCGCGCCACAGCACAACGGCAACCGCGAAGTGCTCGCACCGCCCCCTCCGAAGTAGCCGCTTACCCGCGCCACCATTCCCTGTAGGAGCGCCCTTGGGCGCGACCGCCATGCATGAACCACCGCGGTCGCGCCCGAGGGCGCTCCTACAGGGTGTCGCTTATGTCGCGGCCATGCGTCCGCCCCACGGCCTACAATCCGCTTGTGTCGCGATTAAGCCGCCGCGACTGAAAATTTCCCGCACGTTCCCAGGAACAGGGCTTCCATGAACCGTCTCGCCACCATCTTCCTTGCCACGCTCGCGCTTTCCCTTGCGAGCCTGGCCCACGCGGCCACCGGCCCCGCGCGCCAGCGCCTGGACGCCTTCGCCACCAACCTGCATTCGCTCAAGGGCCATTTCACCCAGACCCTCACCGATGCCAGCGGGCAGGGGGCCAAGACCAGCTCGGGCACGCTCGCGTTGCAGGCACCGCGCCAGTTCCGCTGGGACACGCTCGAGCCGTACAAGCAGACCATCGTCGCCGACGGCAGTCGCGTATGGCTGTACGACCCGGAGCTGGAGCAGGTCACCGTGCGCGTGCAGAGCACGGAAGAGGCGCACAGCCCACTCACCGTCATCACCGATCTGAAGCAACTCGACAAGGACTTCGCTGTCACCGAACGCGGCGAGCGCGATGGCCTCACCTGGTTGCGCCTGAGCTCCAGGGCCAAGGACCCGCAGTTCGACTACGCGGACCTGGGCTTCGGCGCGCAGGGCCTCGAGCGCATGGTGTTTCGCGACCAGCTCGGCGCGGTCACCGACATCCGCTTCTCCGACTGGCAGCGCAACGTCGACCTGCCGCCTTCCACCTTCAACTTCACCCCGCCGCCGGGCGCCGACGTGATCGGCGATCTCCCGGTGATGACCACCCATCCGCTGAAGGACTGATCCGGCCATGCCCGTGCTGCGCCAACTGCCGCGCTGGGCGTGGGTGGGGGGCGCAGTGCTCGCCTTCATCGCCGGACTGGTCAACGCGGCCGGCTACATGGGCTTCCGCCACCAGTCGATCAGCAACCTGACCGGCTCGACCACGCTGCTCGGCATCTCGCTGGGCACCGGGGACGGCGGCGAAGCGCTGCACTGGACGCTTTCCCTGCTCGCCTTCGTCATCGGCGCGATGGCCAGCGGTGCGATCGTGCAGAAAAGCACGCTCAAGCTGGGCCGGCCCTATGGCGTGGCGCTGCTGATCGAATCGCTGCTGCTTTTCGTCGCCGTGCCGCTGCTGGACCGGGAGTGGTCGGCCGGCCTGTGGCTGGCCTCGATGGCCTGCGGCCTGCAGAACGGCATGGTGAGTACCTACAGCGGCGCCGTCTTCCGCACCACCCACGTCTCGGGCATGTTCACCGACCTTGGGATCTACCTCGGCCATCGCCTGCGCGGGCTGGAGGTGGACATCCTGCGGGTGCGCGTCTGCCTGCTGGTCATCGGCAGCTTCATGCTGGGCGGTGTCGCCGGCGCTCTCCTGTTCGCACACCTGCGCGAGCGGAGCCTGTTGATCCCGGCCGTGTTGACCGGCCTGTGCGGCGCCCTCTACAGCCTCTACCGCCAGCGCACGACATCCCTGTAGGAGCGCACCTGTGCGCGACGCGGGCCGGCAACCCGCCACGCCCACCACGCAACGGGCGCTATCATCCTGCGATGCCCGAGACTGTCTCCCTTTTCCCCGAGTCCGACGCGCTCAAGCCGCTGGCCGAGCGCATGCGTCCGCGCAGCTTCGACGAAATCGTCGGCCAGCCACGGCTGACCGCGGCCGCCTCGCCGCTGCGCCGCGCATTGGAAGCGGGCAAGGTGCACTCGATGGTGCTGTGGGGCCCGCCAGGCTGCGGCAAGACCACGCTGGCCCTGCTGGTCGCGCGCTACGCCGATGCCGACTTCCACGCCATCTCCGCCGTGCTCTCCGGCCTGCCGGACGTGCGCAAGGCCCTGGCGGAGGCGGAGGCGAACTTCGCGCAGGGCCGGCGTACGGTGCTGTTCGTGGACGAGGTGCATCGCTTCAACAAGGCGCAGCAGGATGCCTTCCTGCCGCACATCGAACGCGGTGTGATCGTGTTCGTCGGCGCCACCACCGAGAACCCCTCGTTCGAACTCAATTCCGCGCTCCTCTCGCGCTGCCGTGTCCACGTGCTGGAGGCGGTATCGACCGAGGCCATCGTGGCCGCACTGGAGCGCGCGCTCGCCGACGACGAGCGAGGTCTGGGCCGCCTGCACCTGGGGATCGACGCCGAATCCCTGAAGCTGATCGCCCAGGCGGCCGACGGCGACGTGCGCCGCGCGCTCACGCTGCTGGAAATCGCCGCGGAGCTGGCCCACGACGGGCGCATCGACGAAGCGACCCTGACCCAGGTGCTGGCCGACCGCACACGCCGCTTCGACAAGGGCGGCGAGCAGTTCTACGACCAGATCTCGGCGCTGCACAAATCGGTGCGCTCGTCCGACCCGGACGCGGCCGTGTACTGGCTTTGCCGCATGCTCGACGGCGGCTGCGACCCGCTCTACCTGGCCCGCCGAATGACCCGCATGGCGGTCGAGGACG
Source organism: Frateuria sp. GZRR33 (assembly GCF_051900425.1). NCBI lineage: Bacteria > Pseudomonadati > Pseudomonadota > Gammaproteobacteria > Lysobacterales > Rhodanobacteraceae > Frateuria > Frateuria sp. GZRR33. The sequence continues at coordinate 65,993 of NZ_JBHZGK010000011.1, read as the reverse complement.
TCGGGCTGGCGGAGCCGCGCGCCTGGCGCATGGCGCTGGACGCGTGGGACACCTATGAGCGCCTGGGCAGCCCGGAGGGCGAACTGGGTCTGGCGCAGCTTGCCATCTGGCTGGCGATCGCGCCCAAGAGCAATGCCGCCTACATGGCCTACAACAAGGCCCGCGCCGCGGTGCGCGACACCGGCACGCTCGAGGTGCCCATGCACCTGCGCAACGCGCCCACCAAGCTCATGAAGGGGCTGGGCTACGGCAAGGGCTACCAGTACGACCACGACGCCGCCGGCGGTATCGCGCTGGGCCAGCAATGCCTGCCCGACGCGCTGGAAGGGACGCTGTTCTACGAGCCGGTCGACCGCGGTCTCGAGCAGAAGCTGCGTGAGAAGCTGCACGCCCTGCGTGAGGCCCGCCGCCAGGCCCGCGACAAGTAGCGCGACAGGCATCCCCGCGCTTGATCTCCGACCGTCCGCCTCCCTAGAGTCAGCCGACCAACCGGGGAGGGGAGCACCATGCGTATCGTGATCGCGGCACTGATCGGCGGCATCGTGATGTTCATCTGGGGTGCCGTGGCCCACATGGCGCTGGGTCTGGGCAACCCGGGCATCCGCCCGCCGGCCCACGAAGAGATGGTGCTGGCCAGCCTGCACGAGGGCCTGGGCAACGAGCCGGGCGTCTACATCCTTCCGTGGCTCGACCCGGACGCGATGCACGATGAGGCCGCCGTCAAGGCCTACGGCGCCAAGGCCAGCGCCGCGCCCTACGCCTGGGTGGTCTACCTGCCGCAAGGCGAGGACATGACCCACATGGGCCCGCAGCTGGCGACGCAGTGGGTGGGCGACACACTCGCCGCGCTCGTGCTGGCGATCCTGATGAGCGTGCCCGGGCTCGGCCTGGGCCGCCGCCTTGGCCTGGCCGGCGCCGCGGCGGTATTCGCCTGGCTGAGCACCATGGTGCCGTACTGGAACTGGTATCGATTCCCGGCCAGCTTCACGGCGGCGGCGCTGGTGGAGCAGGTAATCGGCTGGCTGCTCGCTGGTGCCGCGATGGCCTGGTGGATCGGCCGGCGCGAACGCAAGCCTGCCTGAGTCTCGGTCAGCAGGCGGCCACAGGTAGCGCCTGCAGGCCTTCGGGGGCGGCCGCGCGTTGCTAGCGCGTGGCCGCGACGGCGATAATCGACCGTTCAAGCACTCCGACGGAACGCCCCCATGCTGGACCCCGCCCTCCTGCGCGCTCGCCTGGCCGAGACTGCCGCGCGCCTCAAGCAAACCCGCAACTTCGACTTGGACGTCGAAGCCGTCGAAGCGCTGGAGGCCGAGCGCAAGCGCCTGTCCACCGAAACGCAAGAACTGCAGAACCTGCGCAATACCCGTTCCAAGGCAATCGGGCAGGCCAAGGCCAGGGGCGAGGACGTCGCGCCCCTGATGGCCGAAGTCGCCGGCATCGGCGACCGGCTCAAGGCCAACGAGCAGGCGCTCGGTGACGTGCAGTGCAAGCTTGCCGGCATCGCACTGGGCATTCCCAACCTTCCGCACGAGTCGGTGCCGATCGGCAGGGACGAGCACGACAACGTCGAGATCAGCCGTTGGGGCGAGCCGCGCCACTTCGACTTCCAGGTCAAGGACCACGTCGAACTGGGCGAGCGCCACGGCTGGCTCGATGGCGACGCCGGCGCCAAGCTCTCCGGCGCGCGCTTCACCGTGCTGCGCGGGCAGCTGGCCCACCTGCACCGCGCGCTGGGCCAGTTCATGCTCGACCTGCACACCGGCGAGCACGGCTACCTCGAATGCAACGTTCCGGTGCTGGTCAATGCCGAAAGCATGCAGGGCACCGGCCAGTTGCCCAAGTTCGAGGACGACCTGTTCGCTACCGAAGTCGGCGAATCGAAGCGCTACCTGGTCCCCACCGCCGAAGTGCCGCTGACCAACCTGGTGCGCGACACCATCCAGGACAACGACGCGCTCCCGCTGCGCATGACCGCCCACACGCTGTGCTTCCGCGCCGAGGCGGGCAGCTACGGCCGCGACACCCGCGGCATGATCCGCCAGCACCAGTTCGAGAAAGTCGAGATGGTGCAGGTGGCTCGCGCCGGCGACTCGTACGCGCAACTGGAGGAAATGGTCGGCCACGCCGAAAAGGTCTTGCAGCTGCTCGGCCTGCCGTACCGCAGGATGCTGCTTTGCACCGGCGACATGGGTTTCGGTTCGACCAAGACCTACGACCTGGAAGTGTGGCTGCCGAGCCAGGCTACCTACCGCGAGATTTCCAGTTGCTCGAACTTCGAAGACTTCCAGGCCCGCCGCCTGCAGGCGCGCGTGCGCAACGTGGAAACCGGCAAACCGGAACTGGTCCATACCTTGAACGGCTCCGGCCTGGCCATTGGCCGCACCCTGATCGCGGTGATGGAGAACTACCAGAACGCCGACGGTTCGATTACCGTACCCGACGCGCTCAGGCCCTATCTGCGGGGCCTGGATCGCATCGCCTGAGGCGTAACCACGCGCCCAACGTCCAATGGAGAGATGGCCGAGCGGTTTAAGGCACCGGTCTTGAAAACCGGCGAAGGGTCAAACCTTCCGTGGGTTCGAATCCCACTCTCTCCGCCACTCCAGTGATCGCGCGTCGGCCTCCGGGCTACCTGGCCCGTGAAGCGGCAGTTCTCCGCTTCATATCGAGCGTTCACGGCCGCCGGACGCCAACTCACTCTGGAGCGTCAATGCCGGGAGGCGGCATGCCGGTCGCCGGTCGGATACCGTCGTCGTCGGACGGGTAGACACCTTTGAGAACCTCATCGAAGTGCCGGCGAACGGTGTCGTTGCATCGGCAGGACACGCGCTGAAGCTCGGCCATGTCGTGCACTTTCACGGTGCCCCGCCGTGTTTCGAGGACGCCGCGCAGCCGCATGTTCTGCACGACACGGCTGATGTAGCTTCGACCGACGCCGAGCATCGAGGCGAGTTGTTCCTGGGTCAGCGGCACGTCGCTGTCGCCGGTACGGTCGAGCGCCGCGATCAGCCATTTCGCCGCACGTTGCTCGATGGTATGCGCAGCGTTGCAGGCGACCGACTGGAATACCTGCGCCACCATGCAATCGGCATATCGCGCGAACTGGAGGCGCAGGCTGGGCGAGCTGATCTTCGCCTGCTCCAGCTGGCGCGTTCCCATGCGGTAGAACCACCCCGGAAACTGCACCAGGGCGTGGGCGTAGGCAGGCAGCCGGCCATGACTGACGATGCCGCCTACCGCGCCTTCCCGTCCGATGAGCGCCGTCTCCACGCCGCGCCCATCCTCGAGCATGACCCGGTACGAAACCAGGCTGGGCCCGCACGGGAAGAACACGGTGCCGACATGGTCACCCGGTGCGTAGAGGCTGGCTCCAGCCTCGCCTGGCCAGGGCAGGAGGTGGGGCGCCAGTAGCGACACGTCGTCTGGCGACAACGAGCCGAGGAGGCTGTTCGCCGTCCAGTTCAATGCTGAATTCCCGGGTGCCGCCACCGTGTCTCGTATCCCGTCTAGAGCCTATGCGACCTCCCTCTGGCGGGAAATGCAGCAAGCTTGCGTTCGTCGTCATCGTTGTGGTCGACGCGTTGTGGGCATCGACTTGCTGAGCCCCGGAAGCTTGCCTGCAAGGCGACGTGGCGCCTACTCACTAGTGAACACAAGGACAAGATTTCGTCTGCGGATCGCCAAGGACGCTCACGGTTTTCGCAGCGCAGGCAGGGTCGCCGGCGCTCCCGGGCAGTCACGGGAGGTAACGCGAAACATCACGGCGAGCCGGCGCTTTGCACCGGCTCGCCCATGGGTCGCCGCGGCCGCTTATTGCAAGGGTCCGGATCGCCCTTCGAGTACGTCGCGGACCTTGCTCGCCAGGCTGGCATAGGTAAAGGGCTTGGGGATGATCGCGATGCCGGGCTCCAGCCGCCCGCCGCTGGCTATGGCATCGCGGGTGTAGCCGGAAGTGAAGAGGATCTGCAGACCGGGATGGATCTCCCGGGCACGATCGGCCAACTCGCGGCCCGACATGCCCGGCATGACCACGTCCGTGAACAACAACCGCACCGGAGCCTCCTGGCGTTCCAGCAAGCGAAGCGCTGAAGCCCCGTCGTGCGCTTCCAAGACCCGATAGCCGAGTCCGCGCAGACATTCGACGGTGTACGCGCGCACGTCGTCGTCGTCCTCGGCGACCAGGACGGTTTCTTCCTGCAGGCTCGCCTGCAGTACCGAGCGGCAGGGGGCGTCCGATTCCTGCTCTGCTTCACGCTGGAGCCGTGGCAGATAGAGCTTTACCTGGGTTCCCTGACCGGGTTCGGATTCGATCTGCACATGGCCACCCGACTGGGTGATGAAACCATAGACCATGGACAGCCCGAGCCCGGTGCCACGGCCGACCTCCTTGGTCGTGAAGAACGGCTCGAAGACTCGCGCCCGCGTTTCCTCCGACATGCCGCAGCCGGTGTCGGTGACGCAGACGACGGCGTAGCGGCCGGGCGTCGCTTCGCCGTTGTTCGCGATATAGGAGGCGTCCAGATAGGCGTTGGACGTCTCGATGACCATGCGGCCTCCGGAGGGCATCGCATCGCGCGCGTTGACCACCAGGTTGAGGATGGCCGCCTCCAGCTGGTTTGGATCGGCCTCGACTTTCCAGACCCCGGGCCCCGTGGACACCTCCAGCTCGATGGTTTCCCCAAGCGAGCGGCGCAGCAGCTCGCACATGCCCAGCACCAGCTTGTTGAGGTCCAGCGGTCGTGGTTGAAGGGGTTGGCGACGGGAGAACGCGAGCAACCGCTGGGTAAGCGCGGCCGCACGTTCGGCCCCGCGCTGGGCACTCTCCAGGGCGGCCGCGACCCGCGGCTCCAGCTGGCCCGCGCGTTCGGCGCGGGACATGGCGATGTCGATATTGCCGCCGATCACCGTCAGCAGGTTGTTGAAGTCATGCGCTATGCCGCCGGTGAGTTGTCCCACCGCCTCCATCTTCTGCGACTGGCGCAGGGCCTCTTCGGCCTGGCGGCGAGCGGTCGTTTCCACCGCTTCGGGGACAATGGCGACAAGCTCTCCGTTGTGGTCGCGCAGCGGGCGCATGGAGTAGTCGAACGAGCGCTCTCCGGTGGGCAACCTGAGCGTGAGCTCCTGCCGCACGATTTCACCCGCCGCGGCGCGTTCCACCATCGCGCGGGCCACCTCGGGCGCGCCGGGCGTGCCCGAGAACCAGGGTGTTTCCCAGAACGCGCGACCGACGACCTCTTCGCGGGTACACAGAATGCTTTCCAGCGAGGCGGTGTTCGCATCGAGCAGCTCGCCCTGGGGAGAAACCAGGCCATGGTGCTGAAGACTGGTTTCGAACATCGCGCGCAGACGTGCCTCGCTCTGCAGCAACGCACGGGTGCGTTCGCGTACCTGGCTTTCCAGCGTCTCGTTGAGATTGCGAAGCGCAGCCTCCGCGGCCTTGCGCTTGCTGATATCCATGCCGAGGGCGTAATAGCCGGTGATCGTCCCGTCGGGCGCGCACTCGGGCACATAGTCGATCTGCATCTGGCGAAGGGCCGTGTTGCGGTAAGAAACCGCCGTTTCGAAGCTCTGGCGTTCGCCGGCCAGTACGTGCTCGATCGCCAGCCGCACGCGTTGATAGGTGGCTTCGCCCGTCACGTCGGCGACATGACGGCCGAGGATCTGCTGCTGTGTGAGCCCGAACCAGTCCTCGTAGGCCCGGTTGGCAAAGCGATAGCGCTGGTTCGTGTCCACATAGGCGATCAGCACGGGCAGGGCATCGGCGATCTGGCGGAGCCGGTTGCGGCTCTGGCTCAGCTCCGCCTCCGTGGTGCGCAGGGCATGGCGCTCCCGTGCCTCGGTGATCGCACGGCGGACCGCCTCGGGGAGTCGGTGCAAACGCTGCTTGACGACATAGTCGGTGGCACCCCGCTTCAACGCCTGGACGGCGAGTTCCTCGGTGAGGGTTCCGGAGACGAAGATGAACGGGATGCCCGGTGAGCGTTCCTGGGCCAGCGTGAGGGCCGTATCGCCATCGAACTGCGGCAGCACGTGATCGGCGAGGATCACGTCCGGGCCGTCATCGAGCGCCTCGAGGAACTGCTCGCGCGTCCACACCCGGTGCAGGTCGAAACGCAGGCCGGCTGCGCCAAGCTGGCTGGTGACCAGCTCGGCGTCCAATGCACTGTCTTCGAGCAGGAGGATGCGTATGCATGACGCCTGGTCCAGGTTCTCGGCTTGCGATGTCGTCATGCCGACGGGCCCCTCTTCCCGCGATGCGGTGGCGGTTCGTTGGTGATGCCCCAGAACATGCCCAGCCCCTGGATCGCTTCGAAGAATTCGCGGAAGTCCACCGGCTTGACGACGAAGGCGTTGACGCCCAGCTCGTAGCTGCGGACCAGGTCCTGCTCTTCGCGCGAGGAGGTCAGCATCACGATCGGGGTGCTGCGCAGGTGGGGGTCGCGGCGGATTTCCTCCAGCACTTCCAGGCCATTCATCTTGGGCATCTTGATGTCCATCAGCATGACGACCGGGCCGGGGTCCTCGCGGCCAGCGTATGACCCCTCGCTGCGCAGGAAGTCGAGCGCCTCGGCACCGTCGCGCACGAGGATCACGTCGTTGCACAGCTTGCAGCGCTCGAGCGCAGCCAGGGTGAGTTCGGCGTCCTTGGGGTTGTCCTCGACCAGCAGTATCGGCCTCAATTCCTTCATGCCTGCCCCCCCGATGCCTTTGGAAGCGTGAAATAGACGCTTGCGCCTTTGCCTACTTCGCCCTCGGCCCAGACGCGTCCTCCGTGCCGCTCGATGATCCGCCGTACGTTTGCCAATCCGATGCCTGTGCCTTCGAACTCTTCCACGTGGTGCAACCGCTGAAACACGCCGAACAGCTTGTGCACGTAGCGCATGTCGAAGCCGCACCCGTTGTCGCGCACGCAGAAGACGTATTCGTCATCCAGGGCCTCGCAACCGATCTGGATGACGGCCGAATCGGCCTCGCGGGTAAACTTGATCGCGTTGGACAGGAGATTCTGGAACACCAGTCGAAGCATCATCGGGTCGGCCTGGACCGTGGGAAGCGGGTCGATCTTCCACGCGATGTCCCGACCGGCCGTGTCCACCTCGAGCAGCCGTCGCACCTCGTCCAGCAGGTGGCTCATGTTCACCTTGACCTTGCCGAGCGTGGTTCGCCCCATCTGGGAGAAGCTCAGCAGGTTGTCCACCAGCGTTCCCGCCGAGTTGGCCGATTCGATGATGGTTGCCACGAACCGCTTCTCCTGGTCGCCGAGCTTTTCGCCGGCCGACTGCAGCAGCAGCTCCGAGTACCCCACGATGTGGCGGAACGGAGCCCTGAGATCGTGGCTCACCGAGTAGGAGAACGCTTCCAGTTCCTTGTTGCTGCGGACCAGCTGCTCATTGAGGTCCGCCATTTCCTCGGCCTTGCGCAACACGATGTCCACGATGGCCGTACGCAGTTCCAGCGCACCCTCGACGTCGGCCTGCGTCCAGGGGAGGGACCGCAGCCGCACGGTTTCCTTCCAGGCTTCGAACGACGTACGCGGGCTCAGTTGCGGGTGATCCTGCTTGCGCGGGTCGCCGCCCCATTTGACCGTGTGGACGAGCTCGGGCCGGAACCACAGAACGTAGCTGGCGTGCATCTGCGAAATGGAAACGGCGAGCAGGCCGCTGGCCGCATCCTTGTAGCGTATGGCTGCCGGCAGTTCGCTTGCGAGGCTGTCGCTCTGGAACACGTCCCCATGCCGGGCCGAATCCAGCCAGCCCACCAGCTCCTTCACGGCCTGTTCGCCTGGCGTGCGGCCGACCAGGACGCAGCGACCCTGGTGCACGATCGCCGCACCTTCGGACTGGGTGAGTGACAGCAACTGGCCGGGCTCCTGCGACAGCCCTTTCTGGAAATCGTCCTCCGCCGCCATGAGCGCGAGCAGACGCGCCTGGATGGCCCGCCTGGAAACACGCTGCTCCACGTCCGCCGCGTGCTCCTTGGCTGCGATCTGCAGCGCCAGGACCTGGCCAAGCAGGTCGCAGGCGGTTCGAACGTTGTACGGCACGCGGCACGGCAAACGGTTGTGGCAGGAAACCAGCCCCCACAGCCGGCCTTCGCGCAGCAGCGAGATGGACATGGAGGTTCCGGTGCCCATGTTGCGCATGTATTGCAGATGCACGGGGGATACGCTGCGCAGCAGTGCCTGACCGAGGTCCGTGGGCTGGCCGGTCAGGGGATTGATCGTGGGTTCCAGCGGCACGGGCGTGTAGTCGGAGTTCGCGATCAGGCGCAGGCGGCTGGTGCGGTACAGCTCGCGAGCCTGCGCAGGAATGTCCGATGCCGGAAAACGCAGGTCGAGGTAGGACGGCAGCTCCTCGTTGCGCGCCTCGGCAATCACGGTACCGTTCCATGCGGTGTCGAAGCGGTAGATCAACACCCGATCGAGGCCGGTGATACGGCGCAGCTGCCGCGTCGCCAGGTCGCACAGCGCCGCCGTGTCGGGGGCGCGCTCCAGGTCGGCCATGAACTCCCGGATGAGCGGGTAGAGGTCCTCGAGCGAACCGAGTTCGGTGGGGCGGGCTTCCTCCAGCTCCAGCAGGATCGCGCCCTGGGCGCGATGGGCGGTCACGTGATGCGCAACGTCGTCGAGCGAAACAACGCCGAGATGGACGGTGCCGCGCTCGGGCGTGGCCAGAACGGACTGCGCCATGCCGCCAAGCGCACCGCCCAACGCACGCTCGAGGGTTTGCCCGCGCACCGAGGCGTACTTCTGCAACCGGGGCGTGCGTGGGATGGCGCTCTGCACGATGGTTCCGCCTTCAGGCTCGATGACGAGCAACAGGCCGTTGGGCTGGATGAAGCCGGGGGCGTGGATCGGCTCGCGCGCGCAGGCGTCGAGATCGAGCGCGGTGGATGGATGGGTCGCAGCGATCATGTCAGGCTTTCGTCATAGGCATGTTTCAGGCTCCGCTCCATGCACGCGAAGGCCTGGTGTGCACCTGCGGCCATGCATCCAAGAGCGTCTCGTGCTCGTCCGTAGTTTTCGATGCCCGAGCACACGGCTCGCCAGCGGGTTCCGCTGTCGGGCAAGGGCTGGAAAAACCGACGGCCTTCCTGGCTCTCGCCGAAGAGCGAGTCCAGCGCCCGGTGAATCACCCTGGCGCCCAGGGCCGAACCTTCCACGACCCAGACCCAGCCGACGGCTTGCGGCCTGGTGCTGGCCTGCGCCACCGCGATGCGCGTGGGAGGCCTGGCGCCCAGCCCGTCCAGGTCCCGGGCCAGCAGGGCCAGGGGGCCACTGGCCGGTGCACGGACGCCAAGTCCTTCCAGTTCCTGGTACCCAAGCTGAAGGTTTAGCGAAGCGAACGTGTGGAAAGCGTGATAAGCCCACAGCAGGCGCACTACATCGTCAGTCCGTGCACGTCCGGCCAGAACGGCGGAAAAGATCGGCAGACCTTCCAGACTGGCGTGTATTTCTGCCGTCGAATCACGAAGATGGCCGCGAACGGAGTCCCGCTCACGGCCGACTGCGGGCGAATTGCCCGGCCGATCGTCGTGCATTTGCATCCTTGGATTTTCATGGCCCCGCCGTCGAGAACTGTGCCCAGGCCGGTGGAGGATTCGTGATGGAGCAGCGGCGCGCATGTTAGCGGGTCGCCGTCCGTCGGGGTCGGACGGCGAGCGAAAAGGTATGTGCCTCACGCGGGGGTCTTGGGCGGCGTTACCGCAAGCGGTCTGGCGATGCGACTGTCGGTGGGAACGGTGATGGTCACGGTCGTGCCGTTCTCAGCGGTGGACGTTTCCAGGTGACCACCGAGTTGCGCGGTGAAAATGCGGATGAGCTTGGAGCCGAGTCCTCCGCCCTTGACCGGGCCATGCATGCCCAGGCCATGGTCTCGCACCATGACCCGCAGTCCCCCGTCGCCTGTGCGATCGGCACGTACTTCCACCGGCCCGGGAGCGCCTGCGTAGGCATATTTGGCCGCATTGGTCAGTAGTTCGGTGACCAGCAAGGCAAGGGTCACGGCGGTCTGGCTCGGGATAGCCGTATCGGTGGCCTCGACCGCCACCCGGCCGGACCAGCCATCGCCCCACGAAAACATGAGGTCGGCGCACAGCTCCCTGAGGTACGGCCCCAGCCGGACGTTCTGCGCATCGCTGGACCGCCACAGGTGCCGATGCACGGCGCTCACGGCCATCAGCCTGTTGACGGCCCCTTCGAACTGATTACGCACTTCGCGATCGCTGGTCTGACGCGCCTGCAGTTGCAGCATGGAATTGACGATCTGCAGGCTGTTCTGGACCCGGTGATGCACTTCCTGCATGAGCACGTTCTTTTCCGCGACCAGCGATTGCTGCTGAGCCAGCGTGTCCCGCAGCCGATCGTTCAATCGACGCAGGACCTGTTGCTGGAACAGCGCCGCCAGCGAGCGCCCCAGCTGCCGCGCGGCGTTGATTTCGGCACGGCTCCAGCGGCGGGCCGTCTGGTGGACGGTCTGCTGCCAGCTGTCGAAGGAGGACCGTGGGCAGAGCGCCGCTGGCCGGCTCTCGCCGTCGCTGTCGCATCCATCGTGAGGGGTGCCGGCCCAGGTGACGCGGGTGATTTCCTCGGCCCGGAACCACAGCAGAAGCGTGGGATCGGATTCGCCGACCGCGGTGGCCAGCACGCCGCTTGCTTGCGTTGCGTAGGGCGCTGCCGCGGCCAGCTCGCCGGCAAGATGGTGGGTGGCGAACACTTTCCGGTGCAGCGACTGCGCCAGCCAGGCGGCGAGTGCTGCCGTTTCTGCCGGGTCGGGGGTTTGTCCGTGCAGTTCGACGCGTCCGGGCGACACCAGTGCGACCCCGTTGCAAGGGACCATGCCTGCCACCCGCGCCAGGTCCAGCTCCAGCGGACGATCGGCATCCAGCGCCACGCGCAGATCGCCCAGCCACGCGGTCCGGAGGGCCCGCAGGCTGCTGCTCTGGCGACGGTGCCGGGCCTTTTCGCGGGCCTGGATCTGATGGGAGAACTCCCGCCCCAGTTGCCGACAGGCCTCGCGCACCTCGTAGGCCATATGCCTGGGCGCGCTGTGATGGCAGGCGACCAGTCCCCAGGGCTGGTTGTCCACCTCGATCGGAATGGACATCGACGAGGCCACGCCCATCGCCCGCAACCACTGCAGATGGATGGGCGAAACGCTGCGCAGGGAACAGTCGCTCATGTCGAGCGGCTCCGCGTTTGCCGAGCCCGCGGTTCGCAGGGGAGCAGGCACGTAGTGCGCGTCGGGGATGATCCTGACCTGGTTGCGCAGGTAGAACGCACGCGCCTGCCCTGGGGCGCCGCAACCCGGAAAGCGGTGGTTGAGAAGAGAGGGCAGGGCGTCGGCGCGGGCTTCCCCCACCACTTCCCCGGCTTCGTCGTCGAGAAGCCGGTAGACGAGGACGCGGTCGTAGCCGGTGAGCCGGCGTACTTCCGCCGCCATGGTGCCGAACAGCGCGTCGGCTTCTTTCGGCAGCTCGAGCGAGGCAATGGCGCGCGCCAGTTCCGAGATGCTCTGGGCAGACTCGGCCGGTGGCATGGCGGCGGGTTCGAATTCGATGATGGCGCCTTTGGATTTCGGATGGACGGTGATCTCCCAGGCGCCGGCTCCCGGTGGCTGGGGATGCCACTGGGCGACGTAGCCCGGCATCGGAGGGTCGAGCTCTTCCATCAACAGTGCGAGCGCGCGCCCCTTGCTGTCGACCAGCGCATCGATGGGCTTGCCGAGCAAGTCTTCGGGTACCAGGCCGATGGCCCGACACGTGTCTCCCGCGAGCTGAGTGACGACGCCCCGGCCATCAAGCGACAGCAAGGCGCCGTGAGGCTGTATCGCGGCCGGAAGATGAAACGGCTCCGGTTCGCACCCGCTGGCATGATGTACGTCGGGGGAAAACCCCATGGGCTCGGCCTGTGAGACCGCTTGGCGCTTGCGGTGTGGGTTGCGGGCGTACGCTTCGCCTGGTGCTTTCTACGACGGGCGTGGCGAGGAATGTGCCCCCGACTGTAGGCGAGTTTCCGCGCGAAGTATGTTCAATTGTGGACAGTGCCCTGACGGTGCGCTCACGCCGTGGTGACGTGTATCATCTTGAAATAACGTCATAAATCCGTGGGCAACGGTTTCCGCCGTGTGCTTTGTCACGGCGTCAGGGGTCTGCATGGCCAGCCAGCACGAGCGCGCGCAATCATCGGGCGAGTTGAGCGAGATCGCGCCGCCCAACAACCTGTTGCGGGCGCTGCACCAGGATGATCTGGTCCTGCTTCAACCTCATCTGGAAGCCCAGCGGGTCGAGGCGGGCCAGGTGCTCTACGAGCCCGGGGACCAGGTGCGGCATGTGTATTTCCCCTGCGGCCCGACCCTGATTTCCTTCGTGGTGCTGCTCGAAGACGGGCGCGGCATCGAAACGGCGCTCGTGGGTCGCGAAGGCGCGGTCGGCGGCATCGTCAGCCAGGGGCGGCTGCCGTCGTATTCGCGAGCCGTGGTGCAGTTTCCCGGGCCGGTGCTACGGATGGGCGCGCTGGAACTGGAACAGGCCAAGATGCAGTCGCCGACCCTGCGCAACCTTTTCGCACGTTATGCCGACTGCCTGATGGCGCAGGTGTTCCAGTCCGTCGCCTGCAATGCGGCGCACTCCATCGAGCAGCGGACCGCCAAGTGGCTGATCGCGGCCCTCGATCGCACGGGTGACCATGACGTGCCGCTGACCCAGGAGCAACTGGCTTCCATGCTCGGCGTCGGGCGCAGCTACATCAGTCGCGTCATCAAGCAGCTCAAGGACCGTGGCATCCTGGAAACCCGCCGCGGCGGCGTGCGCGTGACCGCGGCAGGCGGGCTGGATCGCGTCGCCTGTGGCTGCAACCAGGCGGTACGGTCGCATTTCGAGGAAGTGCTGCGAGGCGTCTATCCCGGGGAAGAGGAAAGTGCTGCGATCAAGGCGGAAGCCGGCGATCGGCAACCGGGGTCACGCATGGCTGGCTGACGGCCGCGGCGAGGTGCTGCGCTCGCGCGCCGGCAGGCGTTGGCAATCGCCCCTGTCATCGCCGGGAAAGAAACAGCAGGCAAGCTGCCGCGCTTTCGGACCGGGCCCGGCACATGCACATCGACGAATGGTTCGACCTTGCCGGCTTGCTGGCAACGCTTGTCCTGGTCGCACTGGTACTTGGCTGGCTCGCGTGCTCGGTCGCCGCCCCTCTGGCGTGATGGTGGCGCGGGGTGACCCGGCAGCTGTCTGCGCTCACGCCAGGATCAGAATTCCCCTACGGCGGCCGGCTCGGCGGCCGCTCATACTTCGCGCCGATCGGACCCGGCGGATGCCGACCAGGTGTCAGGGGTCACCGACAAGCCGTCCGGCCGCAGGAGCGACCGCCTGTCACAAATGCCGCGTAGCATGGGCGTCCCGCGGGCCGCCCGGTGTATGACCATGGTCCTTGACGAGAAGATCCAGGCAAGGTTGGCCGAAGCCCATCGGTTGCTGGTGCTGGAGATCGAGCATCGCGACCGCGTGCGCGCCGAGCGCCTGGACGACTCCGACGCGGAGAAGGCGGTGCGGCTGCGGCAGGCCTGCATCGAGCGCATGCAGCGGGTGCTTGCCCGGCATCATCCGGTCATCCGCCTGCGCCCGGGTTGAGCTTCGGATCGGCCGGATAGCGCTTGAGCAACCACGCCAGCACCGGCGGCGTGACCATCGCGGTTAGAAGCGACATCGCCACGATGATCGCGTAGATGCGGTCGCTGAAGACGCCGGCTGCCAGGCCCAGGCTCGCCACCACCACGCCGACCTCGCCCCGGGGCACCATCCCGAAACCGACGATGGTCGCGGCGCTGCGCCCGAGCGACAGCGACCCGAGCCAGCCTCCGGCAAGCTTGGAGACCACCGCGATCAGGGTGACGATCGCCAGCGTCCCCACCGCATCGGGGCTGGCCAGCTGGGCCAGGTCGATCTTGCTGCCGGTGACGACGAAGAAGAAGGGCGTCAGCAGGGCCAGCAGCGGCTGGGTCTGCTTTTCGAGCGTGTGCTGCTGGCGCGTTTCCGAGGCGATCATGCCGGCCAGGAACGCGCCGATGATCGCGGCCAGGCCCAGCAGGGTGGACAACCACGCCAGCCCGAGGCAGATCGCGAGCACGATGGCCAGGGGCGAGTGGGCACTGTGCGGTTTTTCCAGCCAAGCCGAATTCCATCGCATCACCCGCGCGCCACCCAGCCCGACCAGAACGACGAAGCCGATCGCGCTGCCCAGGACGGCCAGCAGCTTCACCGGTTCGAAGCCTCCGCCCCCCTGCAGCGACACCACGACGCCGAGCAACAGCATGGCAAGGATGTCGTCGATCACCGCGGCGCCCAGGATCACCTTGCTCTCCACCCGTTGCAGCGCCCCCAGCTCCTGCAGCACGCGCGCGGTGATGCCCGCGGACGTTGCGACGAAGGCAGCGGCGATGAACAGCGACTTGCCCCAGTCAAAGCCACTGCCGTGTGCCCATACGCCGCCCATGCCGAAGGGAATCAGCACGCCCAGCACGCCCACCAGGAAGGCGATCTTGCCGACCCGCTTCAGGTCCTCCAGCCGCGTTTCCAGTCCAACGGAGAACAACAGGAGCACGACACCGATCTCCGCCAGCACGTCCAGCGGCGTGCCCGGCATGACCTGATCGGGACTGATCCACCCGAGCAGGGAAGGGCCGATCACGCAACCGGCCGCGATCTCGCCTACCACGCCCGGCAGCTTCAGGCGTTGGGCGATCTCGGCGCCGATCTGGGCGGCAACGAAGACCAGGAAAAGGGTGAGCAGGATGTCGCTGGCGTGGTGCATGGTGTTCCTTGGTGACGCGGATCATGTGCGCGCAGGTGGCGACCGGAACAACACGGGCGCGCACAAGTGTGCCCCCTGCAAACCTGCTACGCGCCGTTGAGGGCCAGGTGCAGGGCGATGCTCGCTGCATAGCCGAGTGCGATGGCCCAACTCCAGCGCAGATGGCTCATGAACGTGTAGCGGCCACCGGATGCTCCCATGAGCGCCACGCCCGCGGCCGAGCCAACCGAGAGCAGGCTGCCGCCCACGCCGGCGGTGAGGGTGATCAGCAGCCACTGTGCCTCGTCCATCGGCGGGTTCATCTGCAGCACGGCGTACATGATCGGGATGTTGTCGATCACCGCCGAAAGCACACCCATGGCGGTGTTGGCCAGGGTCGCGCCGAACGTGCCGTAGAGCGTGTGGGACGCCAGCTCCAGGTAGCCCAGCGCCGCCAGCCCGCCGACGCAGCCGAATACGCCGTAGAAGAACAGCAGCGTGTCCCATTCGGCGTTGGCGATGATCCGGAAGATCGAGTAGGGCTCCTCGTCCATGCCTTGCGCCAGGGCATAGCGGCGCTGGCTGCGGTCGATGCGCGAGGCCAGCAGGTTGAGCAGGGCCAGTCCGGTGAGCATGCCGTAGGCGGCGGGCATGCCAAGCCATTGCTTGCCCAGGACGGTGATCGCGATGGTCAGCGCGAAGGTCAGGCAGATGCCGATGCCGCCGGGCTTGAGGCGCACGTTCCCCGGCACGGACTCGGGCAAGCCCCTCGGCAGCGCGAAATGCATCGCGACGGCCGGAACCAGCCAGTTGGCCAGCGCGGGAAGGAACAGCCGGAAGAAGTCGAAGAACTCCGCCTTGTGTGCCTGCCACACCATCAGCGTGGTGATATCGCCGAACGCGCTCCACGCGCCACCGGCGTTGGCGGCGACCACCAGGTTGATCAGCGAGAGCGTGGCGAAGCGAACCTGCCCACCGCCGACCGCCAGCACCACCGCCGACATCACCAGCGCGGTAGTGAGGTTGTCCAGCACCGGCGAGAGGAAGAAGGCGATGGTGCCGGTGATCCAGAACAGCGCGCGGTAACCCAGTCGCCGGCGCGTCAGTTGCGCGCGCAACGCTTCGAACACGTTGCGCTCGCCCATGGCGGCGACGTAGGTCATCGCCACCACGAGGAAAAAGAAGATCTCCGCGTACTCCAGGAACATCGCCTGGAACGCGTTGCGTGCGGCGCCCGAGCCGCCGCTGGCATCGCGCGTCTGCCAGGCGATCAGGCCCCAGATCAGCGCGGCGGCGAGCATCACCGGCTTGGACTTGGCGATCCGGATGCGCTCCTCCAGCACCACCGCCACATAGGCGAGCACGAACAGCGCCAGCGCGAGCCAGCCGGCAGGATGGCCGGTCAGGTGGAAGTTCGCGCCCGCGTCGGCAGCGAGGGCCGGACCCGGGAGACCGCCAGCCAGGGTGGCGAGGAGCAACATGGACCGCATGGAGGGCTTCCTGGAAAACGCCCGCCAAGCCTATCAGGCGCGCGCCGTCCTCAGGCCGGCACTTCCCTGCGCGCCGGACGGTCGGCGCTGAGCCGCCCGAACACACGGCTGGCCGATGCGGTGACCACCGCCAGGATCAGCACCGTCCAGCGGAACGCGGCGACGTAATCCGAATGCGCGTGGCCTTGCAGCAGCCACTCCATCAGCAGCGTGGCGAGCGCGATACCGAAGCTCATCGACAGGTACTGCGCCGTGGAAGCCATCGACGAGGCCATCGAGGCGTGCCTGATGTCCAGGTCGTGGTAGATCAGCGTGTTCATCGCGGTGTATTGCATGCCGGCGAAACCGCCGTACAGGAGCACCATCGGTGCGATCACCCAGATCGGCGTGGTGCGGCCGAACAACGCGAACGAGGCAAGCAGCACCGCCACGATCAGGGTGTTGCCCAGCAGCAGGCGACGGTATCCGAGCCTGGCCAGCGCGCGGTTGACGATCCACTTGGCACTGATCGAACCGAGCGCCTGCGGCACCATCATCAGGCCCGCCATCAGTGCCGACCAGCCGCAGCCGACCTGCAGGAACAGCACCAGCAGCAGGAACATGCCGGAGATGCCCAGCCGGGTGAACAGGTTGCCGGCCAGCGCCACCCACACGCTGCGCACCTTCAGCAGCGAGAGGTCGGCCACCGGGAACGCGGTGCGCCGGCTGTGCCAGACATAGATGACGCCGGTCAGCAGCGCCAGCGCCGTGCACTCGCCGATGCGCGACCACGCCACGTGCTCGGCGCCGACCAGCTCGGAGGCGGTCAGCAACAGCGCCGAAGCGGCGGCGAACAGCAGGAAGCCCGGCAGGTCGAAGCGGTTGGCGTGCTGCATGCGGTACTCGGGCATGTCCTGCTTGTTCATCCACAGCCCGCAGATGCCGACCGGCACGTTGATCAGGAAGATCAGCCGCCACGACGTGAACTCGACCAGCGCACCGCCCAGCAGCGGCCCCAGCACCGAGCCGAGCAGGCCGAAGGTAGCCACCGTACTCATCACCGCCACGAACTCCCGCCTGGCGATGCTGCGCACCAGCACGTAGCGGCCGACCGGCATCAGTGCCGCGCCGCCGACGCCCTGCATCACGCGCGCGGCCACCAGCTGGGGCAACGTCTGGGAAACGCCGCAGAACAGCGACCCCACGCCAAACACCGCGATCGCGGCGCCGAACACCTTGCGGGTGCCGAAGCGGTCACACAGCCAGGGACTGGCCGGGATCAGGATCGCCAGCGTCAGGACGTAGCTGGTGAGCGCGCTGCGCATGCCCAGCGGCGTGACGCCGAGTGCCTCGGCCATGGCGGGCACTGCGGTGTTGACGATGGTCGAATCCAGCGCCTGCATGAAGAACGCCGCCGAAACCAGCCAGATCAGGCCGCGATAGCGCTCGCGCGAGGACGCCTCGACCGGCTCGCCCGCGTGCAGGGGAGGGGCGGGCGTGACGGCGTCGTTCGGCATGGGGGCGCATGATACGGGCCCGGGTGCATTCGGTGCATGCATCATCGCCGGTCCGTGGCGGGCTTGCGTTTTTGCGCCGGCGTCACCAGATTCCGGGGAGAAGCCCGCGCTTTTTGCGCAGCACCTTTTCGCCTGTCCCGACCTGCCGGCACGTCGCCGGTTTTTTCCGTGGAGAACCCCATGAGCCGGCCCGCCATCGTCCTTTCCCGTCTGGATGTCGAACGCATCGAGAACATGCTCGATCGGCTGCCGGCCGGTGAAGCACAGCAACACGCGTCGCTGCGTGCGGAACTGGATCGGGCGGAAGTACGGGAACCGGGCGACATGCCGGCCGACGTGGTCACGATGAATTCCACGGTGACCTTCAGCGAGGAAGGGACCGGCGAGCGCATCACGATGTCGCTGGTGTATCCGGGCGCGGCCGGCAAGCCCGGCACCGTGTCTGTCCTCGCTCCCGTGGGCAGCGCGCTGCTGGGACTGGCGCGCGGCCAGGAGATCGACTGGCCGATGCCCGGCGGCCGGCCACGGCACCTGCGCGTCATGGAGATCGACTACCAGCCGGAGGCTTCCGGGCACCTTCATCGCTGAGGGCCGGCGCAGGTCCCGCCTACGGTTTGAAGTGGTGCACGTAGCCTACGCTGAACCCGCCCGGTAGCCAGCCGACGATCAGCGGCGAATCGCGCCGACTGGCCCACAGGCCGACGCCGGTACCGACCAGCGCGCCAACCAGCACGTCGCTCTGCCAGTGGGCATGGACTTTCATGCGCGCCACGGCGTCATAGGCGGGCAGCAGGGCCAGCGCATAGACGGCCGGGTGCTCGTCGCCGTAATTGGCGATGAAGGGCGTGACGGCGGCGGAAAGCGCGGCGACCTCGCCGCTGGGAAAGCTCTGGCCGTGCGTGAAGAAGCGGTTCGGGTCGTCCGTCTGCGAGGGGCGCTCGCGGCGGAAGGTGTACTTCAGCGCCTGGGTGCCCACGCCGGTGATGACCATGGCATCGACCGACCGCCAGAAGGTGTCGCCCAGCTTGTTGTCGTCGCCGAAGGCGATGGCGCCGGCGCCGACCGTGACGATGCTGCCGTACAGCAGGACCTTCTGGTTGCTGCGCTTCCAGATGCCGGCGTTGTCGTAGTGCAGCCGGTGGTCGATACCGAGCGGCCCGCCGTTGGCGACGGCGGTGCCGCAGACCAGGAAAAGCAGGCAGGCAAACCATCGGAACGGGCGCATGAGCTTTTCTCCCGCGGCGGTTCTGGGCCGTCGGCACCGGCACGCTAGCGCGGTGTCCTTTCGGCTTCCTTAGCGGCGACGTGCCGCGTCGATGGGCCTGTCGCTACACTCCCGCCATGCATCCGAACACTTCCGACTGGCAGGCCCGGGCCGCCGAACTGCGCGAGCGGATCGAGCAGGCGAACTACCGCTACCACGTCCTCGACGACGCCGACATCACCGACGCCGAGTACGACCGCCTGATGCGCGAACTGGAGGCGCTGGAGGCCGCCCATCCGGAGCTGGTCACGGCCGATTCGCCCACCCGCCGTGTGGGCGCCCGCGCGCGTGGCGGCTTCGCCGAGGTGCGCCACGCCTTGCCGATGTTGTCGCTCGGCAACGCCTTCGAGCAGGAAGGCGACAGCGAGCGCGAGCGTTTCCGCGAAATTGTCGAGTTCGAACGGCGCGTCGAGCAGGCGCTGGATCGGCGCGAACCGGTGTTCTCGGTCGAACCGAAGCTGGATGGTCTGGCGATCAGCCTGCGCTACGAGCAGGGCGTGTTCGTCCAGGGTGCCACGCGTGGCGACGGCGAAACCGGCGAGGACGTCACGGCGAACCTGCGCACCGTGCGGGCGATCCCGCTGAGGTTGCGCGGCACCGGCTGGCCGCGGGTGCTGGAGGTGCGCGGCGAAGTAATCATGCTGCACAAGGATTTCGAGGCCTTCAACGCGTACGCCCGCACGCACGGCGAAAGACCGCTGGCCAACCCGCGCAACGGCGCGGCGGGTTCGCTGCGCCAGCTGGACGCGGCGATCACCGCGAAACGCCGGTTGAGCTTCTTCGCCTACGCGGTCGGCGTGGTCGAAGGCGGCGAGCTGCCGGCCACCCATTCGCAGACGCTGGCGCGACTGCGCGAATGGGGCTTCCCGGTCTCGCCGGAGGCGGACGTGGCGCGCGGGTTCGATGGGCTCATCGCCTACTACCAGCGCATCGGCGCAAAGCGCGCCGAACTGCCGTACGACATCGACGGCGTGGTCTACAAGCTCGACGATTACGCGGGCCAGCGCGAGATGGGGTTCGTCTCGCGCGCGCCGCGCTGGGCCATTGCGCACAAGTTCCCGGCGCAGGAGCAGAGCACCGAGGTCGAGGCGATCGAGATCCAGATCGGCCGAACCGGCGCGGCGACGCCGGTCGCGCGCCTCAGGCCCGTGCAGGTGGCGGGCGTCACCGTCACCAACGCGACCCTGCACAACGCCGACCAGATCGCGCGGCTGGACGTACGCGTGGGCGACACGGTGATCGTGCGCCGCGCCGGCGACGTGATCCCCGAGGTCGTGCGCGTGCAGACCGAACGCCGCCCGGCCGGCACCCACCCCTGGACGATGCCGGCGCACTGCCCGGTATGCGGCTCGGCGTTGATGCGCGAGGAAGGGGAGGCCGCCTGGCGTTGCAGTGGCGGGCTGGTCTGCCCGGCGCAGCGCAAGGAGGCCCTGATCCACTTTGCCTCGCGCCGCGCGATGGACATCGAAGGCCTGGGAACCCGCTTCGTCGATGCACTGGTCGAACTGGACATGGTGCGCACGCCGGCCGACCTGTACCAGCTCACGGTCGAGCGCTTCGTCGCCATGAAGCAGGCGATCGACGAGCGCGAGGGCACCACGCCGGAGACGGTCAAGGCCGGCAAGATCGCCACCAAGTGGGCCGAGAACCTGGTCGAGGGCATCGACGCCAGCCGGCGCACCACGCTGCCACGGTTCCTGTTCGCGCTGGGCATCATGCACATCGGCGAAAGCACGGCGCGCACGCTGGCGACCTGGCTGGGCAGCCTGGAGAGGGTCCGCAGCATGCCGGCCGCCGTGCTGCGCGTGCTGCCGGACATCGGCGAGGAAGTGGCCGCTTCGATTGCCGGGTTTTTCGCGCAGGAAGGCAACCAGCGGGTGGTCGACGCGCTGCTGGCCGCCGGCATCACCTTCAGTGACGAGGCGGCCCCCTCGCCGCGCCTGCGCGAAAGGCTGGGACTGGCCGCGCTGCTCGATCACGCGAAGGTGTCCAAGCTTGGACCGAAGAGCACGCAACTGCTGGTCGAGCACTTCCCAACCCTCGAGCGCCTGCTCGCGGCCGGGGAAGCGCAATGGATCACCCACGGCCTGCCGCAGGCTGCCGCCACGAACCTGGCGGCTTTCCTGGCTGACCAAACCCACCTGGCGCTGCTGCGCGAAGCCGAGGCCGCCATCCAGCGGCTGCTGGCCGCCGTGCCACAGTCCCGGGGTACCGCCGCACCGCTGGAAGGCCAGACCGTCGTGCTCACCGGTACGCTCCCGACCCTGAGCCGTGACGAGGCCAAGCAGCGGCTGGAGGCGCTGGGCGCCAAGGTGGCCGGTTCCGTCTCGAAGAAAACCTCGTTCGTGGTGGCCGGCGAGGCGGCCGGTTCCAAGCTCGACAAGGCGCAGGAGCTCGGCGTGCCGGTATGGGACGAGGCGCAACTGCTGGCGATGCTGGCCGGGCACGACACGCCATGAAGGGCCCGGTGATGCGCGTTGCTCGGGCGTGCCGGGACATCGACGCCATCGGCGCGCAGTACGTCGGCGGCCTCGGCCTCGAAGTGCTTTCGACCTTTCGTGGCCACGACGGTTTCGACGGCGTGATCCTCGGACATCCGAAGGGGGCCTACCACCTGGAGTTCATCCACGATCACGGGGCACCGCCTGCACCGTCGCCGCCCGAGGAGCAACTGCTGGTCTTCTATCTGGAGGACGAGGAAGGCTGGGCCGCCCGCTGCCGAGCGATGCTCGCGGCAGGCTTTACCGTCGTGCAGAACGCCAATCCGTTCTGGGAGAGGAACGGGCGTACGTTCGCTGACGCGGAAGGCGGTCGCGTGGTGCTGCATCGAGGCGGCTGGCCCCGATGAATACCTGCCCGCCACAAGCGGCCTTGCGCCTGCGTGCCGAACTTTACCGGCTGCTGAGAACCTTCTTCTTCGAACGCGGCGTACTGGAGGTGGAGACGCCCATCCTGTCGGCGGCCGGCAATACCGAACCGAACATCCAGAGCTTCACCACGACCTTTCGTGGCCACGTCGATGCCGGCACGCCCGAGCGTTGGTTGCGCACGTCCCCCGAGTACCCCTTGAAGCGTCTGCTCGCTGCCGGCGTGGGCGATTGCTACGAGCTGGGCCGGGTTTTCCGCAACGGCGAGGCGGGTGGGCGGCACAATCCCGAGTTCACCATGCTGGAGTGGTACCGGGTCGGCTGGGACCACGGGCGCCTGGCAAGGGAGGTGGAGGACCTGGTACAGGCGGCGCTCGCCCTCGTCGGGCGCCGCGCCGAAGTGCGGGTGTGCAGCTATCGGGAGCTGTTCCTGGACAAGCTGGGTCTGGACCCGCTCACTGCAGCGCTCGACGCACTTCGGCAGGCGCTGGGCGAATCCTCCGTCGACCCGGAAGGACTGACGCGCGACGACTGGCTGGACCTGCTCATCACGCACCGCCTGCAGCCGGATTTTCCGCGCGATCGCATCACGGTCATCCACGACTACCCGGCGAGCCAGTGCGCGCTGGCCCGGATCCGCCACGACGATCCGCCGGTGGCCGAGCGCTTCGAGCTCTACCTCGGTCCCCATGAGCTGGCCAACGGCTATCACGAACTCAATGACGCGGCCGAACAGCGTGCCCGCTTCGAACGCGACAACGTCGTGCGCCGCGCCCGCGGACTGCGCGAGGTGCCGATGGACGCGAACCTTCTGGCGGTACTCGACGCGATGCCCGACTGCGCCGGTGTGGCGCTGGGCGTCGAACGGCTGCTGATGTGCCTGGCCGGTACCGATACGATTGCCGACGTGCTGGCCTTTCCGTTCGCCCAGGCTTGAACAGCACGTTGACGGGCGCCGGCGGCATGCGCACAGTGGCCGCTTCCTTTCCTGCGAGAAAACCGATGCGCCCCAGCGTGCCCGGCATCCTGCTCATCGTCATCGGCCTGCTTTTCCTGTTGCGCAACCTGGGCTTCGACCTGCACCTGGGTGAGCTGTTCGCCACCTGGTGGCCGCTGGCGCTGGTGGCGCTCGGGGTCGGCATGATGTTCAAGAACCGCCGCGCCTGACACCCGATGAGCGCGACCCTCGTCGGCAACACCGATCGTCGCCTCGGACGTTCGGATCTGCGAACGCTGGCACTGGCGGCGCTCGGCGGGGCGCTGGAGTTCTACGACTTCGTGGTGTTCGTGTTTTTCGCGATCCCGCTCAGCAAGCTTTTCTTCCCGGCCGACAGCTTGGCCTGGCTGGCCCAGGTGAAGGTCTACGGCATTTTCGCCGCCGGTTACCTGGCGCGGCCGCTGGGCGGCATCGTGATGGCGCACTACGGCGACAAGCTCGGGCGCAAGCGGATGTTCACGCTGAGCGTGTTCCTGATGGCGTTGCCCACACTGGGCATCGGCCTGCTGCCGGTGTATGCGCAGATCGGCATGCTGGCGCCGCTGCTGCTGTTGCTGTTGCGGGTGGTCCAGGGCATCGCCGTGGGTGGCGAGGTACCGGGGGCATGGGTATTCGTCGCCGAGCACGTGCCGCCGCGGCGGATCGGCTTCGCCTGCGCCAGCCTGACATCCGGCCTTACCGTGGGCATCCTGATCGGCTCACTGGTCGCCGCAGGCCTCAACCGGTCGTTATCGCCGCAGGCGCTGCTCGACTACGGCTGGCGCTTGCCGTTCCTGATCGGCGGGGTGTTCGGCTTCCTGGCCGTCTGGCTGCGCCGCTGGCTGAGCGAGACGCCGGTATTCGAGGCGATGCATGCACGGCGGGAACTCGTCGCAGGGTTGCCGCTGGCGCAGGTAGCGGCCCGGCATCGACCGGCAGTGGTGCTGTCGATGCTGGTGACCTGGATGCTCACTGCGGCGATCGTGGTGTTGATCCTGATGACGCCTTCGCTGGTGCAGTCGGCGTTTGGCGTCGCCGCGGCCCGCGCGTTCCTCGGCAACAACGTGGCGTCGTTCGCGCTAGCAGTGGGGTGCCTTTTCTACGGCGGCCTGTCCGACCGGATCGGGCCGGCGCGGGCACTGCTGTTCGGCGCGGCCGGGTTGCTGGTGGCCGGATACGCGTTGTACCTGGACCTGGCGGCGGGCGGTACGCATTTCGTTGCGCTGTATGCACTGGCTGGATTTGCCGTGGGCGTGGTCGGCGTGGTGCCCGTGCTGATGGTGCTGGCGTTCCCGCCCGCGGTGCGGTTTTCCGGGCTTTCGGCCTCGTACAACGTCGCCTACGCGCTGTTCGGCGGGCTCACGCCGCCGCTGATCGGGCTCTTGGTGAAGCGCTTCGGCGTATTGGCGCCGGCTCACTACGTCGCTGCCACCGCCGTGCTCGGGATGGCGGTGGCGATGGTGTTGCTGCGTCGGCAGCGATCGACCCTGTAGGAGCGCACCTGTGCGCGACCGCGGACACCCCGGTCGCGCACAGGTGCGCTCCTACAGGAAGCCGCGACTAGAACTCGAGCTCCTGCGCCGCGCACAGGTAGTCGACCATCGGCGCGACACGCTTGAAGCTTTCGACCGCCCACGGCAGCAGTTCGGACGAGCAGGCGAACGCGTCGTCGAAGTTCTCGCCCGCGGCATAGTCCTTGCGCTTGAGGTCGTCGACAAGTTCGTGGCCGGGATCGAAACCGCGCGGCGGGCGGCTCAGGCTTTCGCCCCAGAAGCTCAGGCCTTCGAAGGCCTTGCCGCGGGTCGCACGCTTCCACGCCTCCGGATTTTCGGCCAGGAAGCCGCGGATGTTCTTGAGCGTGTCGGACTCCGGGTGCCACATGCCGCCGCCGGTGAAGCAGTCGCCCGGCTCGATGTGCAGGTAGAACGAGGGCGCCGGGATCTCGTGGCGGCGCGCATGGAAGAAGCGCGAGCCTTGCCAGGTCTTGTACGGCAGCTTGTTGTTGGAAAAGCGCGTATCGCGATGGATGCGGAACAGCGAGCCACCGTTCCTGCGTGCGTCTGCGCGGTAGTGCGGGCTGATCTTCGCCAGCGGGGCGGCCATGTCGGCGATCAGCGCCAGGAACGGCTCACGCACGTGGCGCTCGTAGTCGGGCTTGTGCGCGGCGAACCATTCGCGGCTGTTGTTGCGGCCCAGGGCACGCAGGAAGCGGAAGGTGGCGGGGGTGAAATAGGGCATCTGCCGATTATCGGTCATCCGTGCCCGCCTGGAGGAGCGCCGGCGGGCGCGACCCCACCGGTGGCGCGAGGCGGAGGTCCCGCGGGTCGCGCCCGAGGCACGCCTACAAGAGGTCGACGGCCATCGCCGGGATCGGAGCGAGTTCACGACGCCAGGCTTCGAGCTGGTCGAGCAGGGCAGTCTGGTCCGGCCGCTCCTGGCGCAGCACGGCGATGCGCGCAAGGTAATCATCCAGCGTGCGTGCGGTGAGCGGGGTGGGGCGTGTGAGACGCCTCAGCCTGAAGGCCTCCCAGCGCGCCTGCTCGTCCGCATCCAGGCTGTCGGGCCAGTTGCGTGCGCGATAGCGGAACAGAAGCTCCGGGTAGCGCGGGTCGCGGAACGGGAAGCCGCGCCGGCCCAACTGCTCCGGCGGCGTGGCGCGGACCTCGGCCAGCAGGCGCTTGTCGGCATCGGGCAGGAAGCCGCCGTAAAGCGCGAGTTCCGGATCTTCCGGCGCGGCCATTTCGGCAGAGCGGGCGAATACCCGGCGCAACTTGTCGACAAGGCCGTCGGCCGTGCGCAGCAGAGCGTGGTGGCGCAGGCAGCGCGGCAGGTCGAGCTTGAGTCGACCATGGTCCAGATCACGCAGCACCGACAACGGAGCCAGCGCCGGAGCACGGTTCGCGCGCACGGTGCGCAGCGGGATGCGCTCGATGCCCTCGGGCAGGTCCGCCCGCGCTGTGAAGATGCGGTCGGCGATGTCGTCCTCGTCCAGGTCGATCCAGGTCGCCGGGTCGGTGTCCAGGTCGTAGACAATCACCTCGCCCGCGCGGGAGGGATGCGGCGCCAGCGGCGCGATCACGGCCAGGCAGTGCCGGCTGGACGGGTAGCGCGAGGACACGTGCACCAGCGGCGTCATGCCCGCCACGTCGAGCAGGCCGAACACCTTCTGCTTGCGCCGGAGGTCGAAATGCCACTCCCACAGGCGCGGCTGGCGCACGCGGATCAGCCGCGCCAGGTCGATCAGCGCGTAGACGTCCGACAGCGCGTCGTGCGCGCGCTCCTGCCTGAGGTGGTTGGCCGTGGCCAGGTGTTCGAGCTTGAAACTGGGCGTGCCGTCCTCGCGGGTGGGCCAGACGATCCCTTCCGGGCGCAGCGCCTGGCACATGCGCACCAGGTCGATCAGGTCCCAGCGCGAGTTGCCGTTTTCCCATTCGCGCCCGTACGGATCGAAAAAGTTCCGGTACAGCAACTGCCGTGTGAACTCGTCGTCGAAGCGCAGCGAGTTGTAGCCCACGCCGCAGGTGCCAGGTGCGCCGAGCTGTTCGTGCACGCGGGCGGCGAATTCGGCCTCGGACACGCCCTCGCGCTCGGCCTGCTGCGGCGTGATGCCGGTGATCAGGCAGGCGTCCGGATCCGGCGCCATGTCGCGCGGCGGGCGGGCGAAGAACATCACCGGCTCGCCGACGATCTCCAGCTCCGCCGTGGTGCGGATGCCCGCGAACTGCGCCGGCCGGTCGCGCCGGCTGTCGGCGCCGAAGGTTTCGTAGTCATGCCAGAGGAAGGTCTGCATGGCTTCGATCATCGCATGGCACGGGGCCGTGGGCGGGCGCCTGCGCTAGACTGCGCGCTCCAAGGAGGACGCATGAACCAAGCGAACGACGACAACCTGATCTGGATCGATCTGGAGATGACCGGCCTGGATACGGACAACGATTCCATCCTGGAAATCGCCACCATCGTGACGGACAAGGAATTGAACGTGCTGGCCGAGGGGCCGGTCTTCGCGATCCGCCACGAGGTCGACCGGCTGGAGTCGATGGACAGCTGGAACCGCAACCAGCACAGCAAGTCGGGCCTGTGGCAGCAGGTGCTCGATTCGACCACCGACCACGCCCAGGCCGAGCAGGCCACGCTGGAATTCCTCAAGACGTGGACGCCGGCCGGCAAGTCGCCGATGTGCGGCAATTCGATCTGCCAGGACCGGCGCTTCCTGCACCGGCAGATGCCGCGCCTGGAGCGGCACTTTCACTACCGCAACCTCGACGTCTCGACACTCAAGGAGCTTTCGCGTCGCTGGTCGCCGCAGATCGCGCGCGGCCTGAGCAAGGAGTCGGCGCACACGGCGCTGTCGGACATCCGCGATTCGATCGACGAGCTGCGCTATTACCGCCAGCACATGGGCGCCCTGGGCGGGCAGGCCTGAGCGATCGATGTTCGACAACCCCTTTGCCACCGTGCTCGACTGCGCCGGCCGCGACCTGGTGCTGGATCGCCCGCGCGTGGTCGGCATCCTCAACGTCACGCCTGATTCGTTCTCCGATGGCGGCGCCTTCGCCGATACCGACGCAGCCCTGGCGCATGGCCTGGCGATGGCGGAGCAGGGCGCGGACATGCTGGACGTCGGCGGCGAGTCCACGCGGCCGGGGGCCGACGACGTCCCGGTCGAGGAGGAATTGCGCCGTGTGATCCCGGTGATCGAACAACTGGTCGCACGCACCACGCTGCCGATCGCCATCGACACCTCCAAGCCCGAAGTGATGCGCGCGGCGGTCGCCGCCGGCGCGGGCATGATCAACGACGTCTATGCGTTGCGCCGCGAGGGTGCGCTCGATGCGGCCGCCCAGCTGCGCGTGCCGGTCTGCCTGATGCACATGCAGGGCGAGCCGCGCAGCATGCAGGACGATCCGCAGTACGACGACGTGGTCGGCGAAGTCCACCGCTTTCTCACCGACCGCCTGTTCGCCTGCGAACTGGCCGGCATCGACAAGCGGCGCGTGCTGGTCGATCCAGGTTTCGGTTTCGGCAAGACACTCGAGCACAACCTGGCGCTGCTGCGTGCGCTGGAGCGTTTTGCCGACCTGGGCGCGGGTGTCTACGTGGGCCTGTCGCGCAAGTCGATGATCGGCACGCTCACCGGCCGTCCCTCCGGCCAAGCCCGCGCGGCCGGTTCCGCTGCCGCGGCGTTGATCGCCGTACAGCGTGGCGCGCGCATGGTGCGTGTACACGACGTCGCGCAAACCGTCGATGCGCTGGCGATCTGGCGTGCAGTGCGCGAAGGCGACACGCCGCCGCGCCGTGATACGCGTCCGCCGGCTCCACGCTGGCCAGACGAAGACTGAGATATCTAGGTGACGCCCGCCCCGTGGCGCCACCACAAGGAAAGCTGATGAGCACACGCAAGTATTTCGGCACCGACGGAATCCGTGGCCAGGTCGGGCAATGGCCGATCAGTGCCGATTTCATGCTGCGCCTGGGCCGCGCGGCCGGCGCGGTGCTCGCTCGCGGGTCGACCCGCAAGCCGATGGTGTTGATCGGCAAGGACACGCGCGTGTCCGGCTACATGTTCGAGGCGGCGCTGGAGGCGGGCCTGGTCGCCGCCGGCGTGGACGTGGGCCTGCTCGGCCCGATGCCGACGCCCGCCGTGGCCTTCCTCACCCGCTCGATGCGCGCGGCGGCCGGCATCGTGATCAGCGCCTCGCACAATCCGCACACCGACAACGGCATCAAGTTCTTCTCGGCGATGGGCGAGAAGTTTTCCGACGAGATCGAACAGGCAATCGAGGAGGAGCTGGACGCCGAGTTCGTCACGGTATCTTCCGAACAGCTTGGCAAGGCAACGCGGGTGGCCGATGCGGTGGCCCGCTACGCCGAGTACTGCAAAGCGACCGTACCGGAGGAGTTCACTCTGCGCGGCACGAAAATCGTGCTCGATTGTGCGCACGGCGCGACCTACCAGGTGGCGCCCAAGGTATTTGCCGAACTCGGCGCCGACGTGACCGCCATCGGCGACAAGCCGGACGGCTTCAACATCAACCGCGACGTCGGCTCGACCCATCCGCAGGCATTGCAGCAGGCGGTGCTGGCGCAGAGCGCCGATGTCGGCATCGCCTTCGATGGGGACGGCGACCGCGTGATCCTGGTCGACCGCAACGGCACCATTGCCGACGGCGACGACATCCTCTACGTGCTTGCACGCAGCCTGTTCGCGCGCGGTTGCCTGCGCGGGCCGGTGGTCGGCACGTTGATGAGCAACTACGGCCTCGAGCAGGCGCTGGCGGAACTCGAAGTGCCGCTGATCCGCGCCAACGTCGGTGACCGCTACGTGCTGCAGCAGCTGAAGGCCAATGGCGGCATGCTCGGTGGCGAGACCTCCGGCCACATCCTGTGCCTGGATCGCGCCACCACCGGCGACGGCATCATCGCCGCGCTGGCCGTGCTGGAGACCCTGGCCGCGTCGGGCCAGGACCTGGCGCTGGCGCGCCGGGGTCTGCAGAAGCTGCCGCAGGTGATGGTCAACGTGCGTGCGCCCGGTGCGCGCGAGGCACTGGCAAGCGATACCGTGCGCCATGCGCTGACCGAGGTCGAGCGCACGCTGCAGGGACGCGGGCGCGTCGTGCTGCGCGCGTCGGGTACCGAACCGCTGGTGCGGGTGACCATCGAGGGTGCCGATGCGGGCGAAGTGCAGCAGTTGGCCGGCTGGCTGGCCGACGCCGTAAAATCCGCCGCGCATGTGCACATGACGGAAAACCCATGAAGCAAGTCCCCACGCTCGACATCCGCCGCTACGAGACCGACCGCGACGCCTTCGTCGCGGAACTGGGCGCGGCCTACCGCCAGTTCGGCTTCTGCTGCATCAGTGGGCACGGCATCCCGCGCGAACTGATCGACGGCGCCTACCAGGCTTTCGAGCAGTTCTTCGCGCTGCCGGCGGAAACCAAGATGAAGTACCACGTGCCCGGTTCCGGTGGCGCGCGCGGCTATACCCCGTTCAAGGTCGAGACGGCCAAGGACAGCCGTTTTCCCGACCTCAAGGAGTTCTGGCACGTCGGCCGCGAGATCGCCCGCGACTCGAAGTTCGCCGACGTGATGCCGCCCAACCTCTGGCCCGAAGAGGTGCCGCAGTTCAAGCCTTTCGGCTACGGCCTGTACGAGGCGCTGGACCATCTCGGTACGCGCGTGTTGCGCGCGCTGGCGCTGCACATCGGCTTGTCCGAGAACTACTTCGAGGACAAGACCGACCAGGGCAACTCGATCCTGCGCCCGATCCACTACCCGCCGATCACCGAGGAAAACATTCCCAACGTGCGCGCAGGCGCCCACGAGGACATCAACTTCATCACCCTGCTGGTCGGCGCCAGCGCCGAGGGGCTGGAAGTGTTGAGCGAGGGCCAGTGGCTGCCGATCACCACCGAGGGCGATGCCATCGTGGTCAACATCGGCGACATGCTGCAGCGCCTGACCAACCATGTGTACCCGTCGACCTCGCACCGCGTGGTCAATCCGCAGAACGAGAACGCGCGCAAGCCGCGCTATTCGGTGCCGTTCTTCCTGCACCCGAATCCCGACGTCGTGCTCGACCCGCTGCCCGAATGCGTGACGCCGGACAATCCGAGCCGTTACGACACCTCGCTGTCCTCGCACGAGTACCTGATGCAGCGGCTGCGCGAGATCAAGCTGATCTGACGAGACCGCGCTGAAGGATCCCTCCCCCCGCACGCGGGGGAAGGATCCCGAAGGGCGGATGGGGCAACCGAGCGCGCGCCACCAGACTGGCGGCAGCGAAATGAGCTAGCGCTGCGAAGGTGGATCGCGTCGAGCAGTTGCTGGCGGCACCTTCCCCCATCGGGGGTAGAAGGCTCGCCAGGGCATCCGGCCCGCTACCTGCCCGCTACGCCATCCAGAAAAACACGGCGGTCATGCGCTTGCTCGCCATGTCCTCCAGCCCCCAGTACGCACTGGCGCTGTGCACGATATTGGCCTTGTAGACCAGCAGCCGGTTGAACCGGTGGGCCACGCGGACATCCTCGGCAAACGCATTGGGCATCACGAAACGGTTACCCAGCGCATCGACCAGGTTGCGATGCGGCGGCGCCACCATGTTGCCGCCCAGCTGGCCGTTGGGCATGCGTTGGCGGAAGAAGCTGGTGCCGCAACTGTCGGGCACCGCGGGGTTGAGGTACAGCACGGCCGCGTAGCGGCAGAGGTTGAGCGAATCGGTGTGCGGCTTGACCGCGCCTTCGACCGCGCCGACCACCTGCACGCAGTTGTGGTTGAGCTTCTGTCCGGCCTCGGTCTCGCCGACCCAGAGTTTCTTCGCACCGGTGACGCGCCTCACCTGGGCCTCGACGATAGCCAGTTCGTCCAATTCCAGCGCCGGCATGGTGCGCATCCCGGGCCAGACTTCGCCGGTGGTCGGGAAGCCGTACTCCCAGTCGGTCCGGGCCAGGCAGCGCTCGCGTACTGCCTTCGCGTCGGGCAGGACATCGTCGATCACCCAGTAATCGCGACCCTCGGTGGGCTTGCGGTAGGGAAGCGGGCGCATCTGGGTCGGGAACAGGCTCATGGCGGTCTCGCGAGCGGCAGGCGGGGGACGTTAGCGCAGTCGAACGGCATTGGCGCGTCAATCGAGTTGTCGGTAGCGACGGGACTCGCGTGCCGACAGCCACAGTGCCAGGCGGTCGGGCGTCAGCTTGGCCAGCGCCTTGATCGCCCGGTTCACGCGCCCGGTGACGTGCACGGCCTTGCCGCGCTCGACCGCTTCGATGCCCTCGCGTACCACGGTATCGGCGTCCTGCCACATGAAACGCGGCAGCTTGCCGACCAGCGCGCGGGTGCCGGTCACGTCATGGAATTCCGACCGGGTGAAGCCGGGACACAGCGCACAGACGTGCACGCCGTTGTGCCGGTTCTCCAGCGCCAGGGATTGCGAGAACTTGATCAGGTATGCCTTGCTGGCCGCATACAGCGTGTGGCCGGCCGATCCGGGCACATGTCCCGCCAGCGAGGCCACGTTGAGGATGCGGCCGTAACCACGCTCGCGCATTCCCGGCAGCAGGCGCCATGCCAGCTCGGTCGGTGCGCTGAGCAGCACCTGCAGGAAGTCCGCGTGCACGGGCCAGTCATTGGCATCGAACGTGCCCGGCACGCCATAGCCGGCATTGTTCACGAGCCAGTCGACCACCAGGCCCTGCTCCTGCAGGGCATCGACCAGCTGGCGCGGCGCGGTCGGATCGGCCAGGTCGGCAGGCAGGACGTGCGCCCGTGCGCCATGGCGCTCGTGCAGGTCTTCCGCCAGAGCCTGCAGGCGCTCGGTACGGCGCGCCACCAGCACGAGGTCGTGCCCTCGCGCCGCCAGTTCCCGGGCGAAGGCGGCGCCGATTCCGGCCGAGGCGCCGGTGACCAGACTGAGGGGGCGATCGGCGGGCATCGGCGTTTCCACGGAGCAGGTTCCGGCATGATCGCCGAGCGCGCGATCGGCGGCCAGCACCCGTTTGCCGGGCTGCAGGGCGGTCGCTATGCTTGCCGCTTTTCATCGGAAGGCATCGCATGCGCAGGAAACTCGTCGCCGGCAACTGGAAGATGCATGGCAGCCGCTCGATGGCGGAGGCCCTGGTGGCCGAGATCGCCGCGCAGCGCCCGCAGGAGGCCGACGTCCTGGTGTTCCCGCCTTTTCCGTACCTGGCCGAGCTCACTGCGCGCCACGGCGCCAGCGGCATCGGTTTCGGCGCCCAGGACGTCAGTGAGCACGAAGGGCAGGGCGCCTATACCGGCGAGGTATCGGCGGCGATGCTGGCCGATGTCGGCGCGCAGTGGGTGCTAGTGGGCCATTCCGAACGCCGCCAGTACCACCGCGAAAGCGACGGACTGGTGGCGCGCAAGTTCGCCGCCGCCTGCGTCGCGGGCCTCACTCCGATCCTGTGCATCGGCGAAACGCTGGACGAGCGCCAGGCCGGGCAGACCGAGGCGGTGCTTGCGCGCCAGCTCGGCGCCGTCTTCGCGCACTGCGGCATCGCGCCTTTCTACACCGCCGTGATCGCATACGAGCCGGTGTGGGCGATCGGCACCGGCCAGACCGCCTCGCCGGAACAGGCGCAACAGGCGCACGCGTTCATTCGTAGCCAACTGGAACGTGAGGATGGTATGATTGCCCGTCTGACCCGGCTGCTTTACGGCGGCAGCGTCAAGGCGGCGAATGCCGCGGCATTGTTCGCGCAGCCGGACGTGGATGGGGGCCTGATCGGCGGTGCTTCGCTCACCGCGACCGATTTCCTCGGCATCTGCGCCGCAGCGCATTGAAGCCTACGGATTCCTACAGAACATGTTCGTCATCTTCAGCGTGTTTTACATCCTGATCGCCGCGGCGATGATCGTGCTGATCCTCATGCAGCGCGGCGCCGGCGCCGACGCGGGCTCCGGTTTCGGCGGCGGCGCGTCGGCCACGGTATTCGGTGCGCGCGGCTCGGCCAGCTTCCTCACCCGCGCCACCGCGGTGCTGGCGGCGCTGTTCTTCCTGCTGAGCCTCGGCATGGGCATCTACCTGAGCCGCAACGGCGCGCCGCAGGCGGAGCAGGCCGACCTCGGCGTGATGTCCGGGCTTGCCAAGAAGCCCGCGCCCGCCCAGAATGCGCAGCCCGCGGCTCCGGCCAAGAGCAACGGCGACGTGCCGCAGGCTCCGGCGAGGAGCAACAGCGATGTGCCGACTGCCGGCGCTCCGGCAAAGTCGGACGTTCCCGCCCCGGCGGGTTCGACGAAGTAATACGCAACACACCTGCCCAGGTGGCGGAATTGGTAGACGCACTACCTTGAGGTGGTAGCGCCGAGAGGCGTGGGGGTTCGAGTCCCCCCTTGGGCACCAACAACGAAGCGGTCGTCATCTCCGCTCCCGAAAAACCCGCCACACGGCGGGTTTTTTGTTTGCGTGGCACGCGAACGCTTGCATTGCGGAGAGCGGCCACCTACTTTTCTTTCACTATTCCCAAGGAGGGCTTGAAGTGATCAACATCGTGCTCGTGGACGATCACGAACTGGTACGCACCGGCTTTCGCATGATCCTGCAGCAGCAGCCGGACGTACGCATCAAGGGTGAGGCAGGGACGGCGGAAGAGGGGTTGCGGCTGATCCGCACGCTGGCGCCCGACGTGGCGCTGGTCGACGTACACATGCCGGGGATGAGCGGCATCGAACTGACCGAGCGGGTGATCCGCGCCAAGCTCAACACCCACATCATCATCATCACCGTGGTCGACGACGCGCGCTTTCCCAAGCGCCTGCTCGACGCGGGTGCGCTGGGCTATCTCACCAAGGGCTGCTCGGCCGACGAGTTGCTGGTGGCCGTGCGCCAGGTAGCCAGTGGGCGTCGTTACCTGGCCCCGGCGGTGGCCCAGCAACTGGCCCTGGCCACGCTCGACGGCAATAGCGGCTCACCGTTTGACGCGCTGTCCAGCCGCGAGCTGGAGGTCGCCATGATGCTGGTCCGCGGCAAGCCGCTGACGGTGATCGGCGACCAGCTCAACCTCAGCCCGAAAACCGTCTCTACCTATAAGCAGCGCCTGATGGAAAAGCTGCAGGTCGAGCACGTCATCGGCCTCGCGCACCTCATGACGGTGCACGGGCTGCTCGACGCGCCCAACCAGGTCGGGTGAGGCACGCCCCAAGGCCGCCCTGCAAGCAGGGCGGGCCTTTCCCTCATGTGCGAGGCGCTTACCAGGAGTGCGCGCCGGGGTACACCACGATGGGCCGCCTGACGCGGACAAGAAAAAGCCGGACATGCGTCCGGCTTTTTTTCATGCCTCGATTTTGACCGTCAGCCCTGGGCTGCATCCCGCGGCGGGTGCCGGTCGCTCGGCGGCTCCTGCTCATCCTGCTCATCCGTCGCTTCGGTAGTCGGAAGCTCTGACGGGCGGGGAGCGTGTGCAAGCAGGTCGCCCTGCTTCGGGAGCACAGCAGGCGCTTCGAAGGCGGCCGACTGTTGCTGGTCTTCCGCATCGGCCTGGGTCTGCGCTGCTGCGGTGGCTACTCCCTCGGTGGCCGACGTCGAGGCATCGGTGGCCACGACCGGCGTCGCGGGCGCGTCCTCCACTGCCCCCGGCATGGCGTCGGCGGGCGGAGCCGCAGGAAGGGGGTCCTCAACGGGCGCTGCCGCGGCCGGCGTCATCGATGCAGGCGTGGATTCCTCGACGGCAGCCGCTGCCGGAATCGGCGGGAGCGGGGGGAGATTGAACGCGGTGGGCGCCGGCGCCGGCACGACCGCTTCAGGCAGCCTGGCTTCGACCGGCTGCGATTCGGCCAGCGGCTGGACCGCCGGTGCCGCCTCGGCCTGGGGCGATCGCGGTTCCGGCGTGACGGTCGCGGCCTTTGCGGCGGCCACGGCCGTCGGTGCGGCAGAAGCGATCGACGAACGCTGATCGGCCTTTTTCACCGGCGTATCGGACTCGTTCCCCTCGCGATCCTCGTCATCCAGCTCATCGAGCTGGGGCGACGCCGAATGCTGGACGATCGTTCCGTCTTCGTGGCGACGGCGGCGGCGACCACCACGACGGCCGCGGCGGCGACGCGGCTGGCCGCCTTCCGACTCGGGTTTGGTTTCCGGCGCCGCGGCATTGGCATCGGTCTGCGCAACGATGGGCGTCTCGATCTCCTTCATCGGATCGATCGCCGGCGAAGACTCCGCCGTGGCGGCCGGCTGTTCCGCCTGCGCCGGACGCGGGGCGCGTTCCGGCCTGGCCGGCGCCTGCTTGCGCGGTTCCTGGTTGTCGTTGCCGGCCGACGGGGCAGGGGCCGGCTTGGGCTGGCGCGGCTGCTGTTCCCTGGCCTGCTGCTGCGGCTGGCGCGGACCGGCCTCGTTGCCGCGCTGGCGCGGGTTCTTGCCAGAGCCGCCCTTGGGCTGCTGCTGCGACTGGCTCTGGTCCCGACGCGGGTTGCGCTGCGCGTTCTGGCCCTGCTGCGGGCGGCCGCGCTCGTCACGGCGACCCTGGCGCGCAGCCGGTTGCGCGGGTTGCTTGCGCTCGCTGGTTTCCGTCGACGCCGGCGTGGCGCTGCCGCGGAACCATCCCAGCAGGCGCGAAATCACGCCGCCCTGCGGAGCCGGCGCACTGGCCGGACGCGGACGCGGCGCCGCCGCGGGGGCTGGCGCCGGGGCTGGCGCTTCCTCGCGCACCGGCGCCGGGGTGGCCGGCACGATACCGCTCACCGCAGGCTGTTCGGAGCTTCCCAGGGTCTGGCCCATCTTCGGCACCGGTGCAGCCTCGACCGCGGTCAGGCGCTCGTAGCTGGGCTTGCTGTGTTCACCCATGTCCGCTTCGCGGATGCGCTGGATCTCGATGTGCGGGGTCTCGAGCTTGTCGTCCGCGACGATGACCACGTGCACCTTGTTGCGCAGCTCGATCTCGACCACGCTGGCGCGCTTCTCGTTGAGCATGAAGTTGGCCACCGCCGGCGGGGCCTGCACCAGCACCTGGCCGGTGTTGTCCTTCATGGCGTGCTCTTCGATCAGGCGCAGGGTCGAGAGCGCCAGCGATTCGATGCCGCGGATGTGGCCGTGGCCTTCGCAGCGCGGGCACACGATCTGGGTGGCCTCGCCCAGGCTCGGGCGCAGACGCTGACGCGACATTTCGAGCAGGCCGAAGCGGCTGATGCGGCCGATCTGGACGCGGGCGCGGTCGAGCTTGAGCGCGTCCTTCAACTTCTCTTCGACTTCGCGCTGGTGGCGCGGGCTGTCCATGTCGATGAAGTCGATGACGATCAGGCCGCCGGCGTCGCGGATGCGCAGCTGCCGGGCGATCTCCACCGCGGCCTCGCAATTGGTGTTGAACGCGGTCTCCTCGATGTCCGAGCCCTTGGTGGCCTTGGAGGAGTTGATGTCGATCGCGGTCAGCGCCTCGGTCTGGTCGATCACGATCGAGCCGCCGGACGGAAGGCGGACCTGGCGGTCGAACGCGCTCTCGATCTGGGTTTCGATCTGGTAGCGCGAGAAGAGCGGGGTGTCGTCCTTGTAGAGCTTGAGCTTGCGCAGGGCGTTGGGCATCACCTGCTGCATGAACTCGCGCGCGTCGTTGTAGAGCGACTCCTCGTCGATGAGGATCTCGCCGATGTCGTTGCGCAGGTAGTCGCGCAGGGCGCGGATGAAGAGCTTCGATTCCTGGTAGATCAGGAACGGCGCCTTCTGCTTGGCCGCGGCCTCGGAAATCGAGCGCCACAGGGTCAGCAGGTAGTCCAGGTCCCACTGCAGCTCTTCGGCGTCGCGGCCCATGCCGGCGGTGCGCACGATCAGGCCGACGTCTTCCGGAACGGTGAGATGGTCGAGCGCTTCCTTCAGTGCCTGCCGATCCTCGCCTTCGATCCGGCGGGAGACGCCGCCGGCCTTCGGGTTGTTCGGCATCAGCACCATGTAGCGGCCGGCCAGGCTGATGAAGGTGGTCAGCGCCGCACCCTTGTTGCCGCGCTCTTCCTTCTCGACCTGGACGACCAGTTCCTGGCCTTCCTTCAGCAGCTCGCGGATGCTGGACTTGTTCGGGTTCAGGCCCGGGGTGAAGTACTGGTCGGCGATTTCCTTCAGCGGCAGGAAACCGTGGCGCTCGGCGCCGTAATCGACGAAGCAGGCTTCCAGGGATTGCTCGACGCGGGTGATGCGGCCCTTGTAGATATTGGCCTTTTTCTGCTCGCGGGAGGGAATCTCGATATCGAGGTCGTACAGCGTCTGGCCATCGACAATGGCCACGCGCAACTCTTCACGCTGAGTTGCGTTGATCAACATGCGCTTCATTGTAGTTTTCTTCCTTCGGCCTGGCCGCGCGTCGCGTGCCACGGTGGCGCCTAACTCAGGCTGCCTGCCGGGATCGCGCCGCTGCGGGTGGCGGCAAATAAAACCGGCATCGTCCGACACCGGGGTGATTCGTGGCACGCGCTTCGCCGTCTCGCCACCCCCTGGCGGCGGACAACGGCATCCCGAACCGTTACGATATTTGGGAGTTTACGGCCGGCTGCCGGGGTGGCCACCGGCGCAATCCTCGCCTTTGGTCGCGGACGGGCGTCCCCGCCACGAACGAACTCGAAGGGGGACATAAAGCGCCCGCCGAGTATCCTATTACCCCAGGTTTTTTTCAATGCAGACGGTAACTTCCCATGACGCACCTCAAGGTGTGCGTCAAGTCGATATCGGCCCCGAGCGCGACGGCCAGCGGATCGACAACGCCTTGATGACCCTGCTCAAGGGGGTGCCCAAGAGCATGATCTACCGCCTGCTGCGCACCGGCCAGGTGCGCGTGAACGGCAAGCGGGCCAAGCCGGATACGCGTCTCAGTGCCGGCGATATTCTGCGGATTCCACCGGTTCGCACGGCCGAGAAGGCGCCCGAGCGAGGGCCGTCCGCCGACATGGTGGCCGCGGTCGCCGAGGCGGTGATCTTCGAGGACAAGCATTTCCTGGCGATCGACAAGCCTTCGGGCATCGCCAGCCACGGCGGGTCCGGCGTCAGCCACGGGGCCATCGAACTGCTGCGGGCCGCCCGCCCGGAGCAGCACCTGGAGCTGGTCCACCGGCTCGACCGGGATACCAGCGGCGTGCTGGTGTTCGCCAAGACCCGCGCCGGGCTCACCGGGCTGCAGGCGGCGATCCGTGCCGGTCAGGTGACCAAGCAGTACCTGTGCCTGATGGTCGGCCACCCGCCCAAGGCGCGTTTCGACGTCAACGCGCCGCTCTTGAAATCCGTGCTCCAGGGCGGAGAACGGATGGCAAGAGTGTCCGATAACGGCAAGCCGTCATTGACTTTTTTCCGCGAAATGGAGCAGCTCACCGGCGCTCGCCTGATGCAGGCGACGCTGGGCACCGGGCGCACCCACCAGATCCGCGTGCACGCCGCCCACATCGGCCATCCGTTGGCCGGGGACACCAAATACGGCGATCGCGAGGCCAACAAGCGCTTCCGCGAGAAGGGCCTGCAACGGCTGTTCCTGCACGCCGCTCACATGGGATTCGAACTGGAGGGGCGTGCCTATGGCTTCTCCGCGCCGCTGCCGGAGGACTTGAAGAAAGTCCTTGATGCCCTTGGCGATAAAGGAAAAAGCAATCGCTGGCTCAGGCCAGCAGCGCCTCGACCCGGGCCGCGCAAACAAAATCGTTGAGCGAAAGACCGCCCACGTCGTGGGTGGACCACAGCACCTGGCAATGGCCGTAACCGGCCTCGAGGTCGGGATGATGATCCTCTCGGTTGGCCATAAAACCGACCGCGTTGATGAAACCCAGCGTGCGGTGAAAATCGTCGAAGCGGAAGTCCTTGACGATGGCCTTGCCATCGTTCGCGAGCTGCCAGCCGGGTAGCTGCGCCAGCAATTCCTGCGCCTGGTCTGGCGTGATCGCGTGTTCCTTGCCCTTGCGCGGCTGGCAATGCTGGTTGGCGAGGTCGTTGCGGTTCATTGCGGGCTCCGGCCATGGAAAAAGACGAGGGTCCGAGTTGCGCGGGAAAAAGTCAAAACGCACATTGCAGGAGCCCGCTTGCGAGCGATGCTCTCCAGTCTGAACGCCAGGCATCGCCCGCAAGCGGGCTCCTACAAAAAGCGGGGCATCCGGACTTTTGGGTGAAACAGGACTAAAATGGTGCTGTTTCCGCCGGGCATCCCCACCGGCGCTGGAGAGTCCGTTCGATGATCGATATTTCCGACCGCGCGCAGCAGCATTTCCGCCGCCTGCTGGCCCAGCAGGGCGATGAGCTGGGCATCCTGCTGCGCGTGACCGCGCCGGGCACCCCGGCCGCCAACTGCGAGCTGGAGTTCTGCGAGCCGCGTGATCTCGGCGGCAACGAGTGGCTGGTCGAGTGCGAAGGGTTCAGCTTTTACCTGGAAGGCGACAGCGCGCGCTGGCTGGACGGCGCCAGCGTCGACTACGAGCCCAATCCGACCGGTGGCCAGCTCAACATCCGCGCGCCGCGCATCAAGGGGGAGATTCCTGGCGCGGATGCGGGCTTGATCGAGCGGGTGCGCTATGTACTCGAGGCCGAGATCAATCCACGGATTGCCTCGCATGGCGGGCGCGTGAGCCTGCTGGAGGTCACTTCGGACGGCGCCGTCCTGCTCCAGTTCGGCGGCGGCTGCCACGGCTGCAGCATGGTGGACGTCACGCTCAAGAACGGCGTGGAGAAGACGCTGCGCGAGCGGGTGCCGGAGATCACGGCGGTGCGCGATGCGACCGACCACAGCGGTGGGCGCAATCCGTACTACAAGGAACACGCCGGCAGCTCGGCGATGGGGTGAGACCTGGTCGGCGAAGAGGTGCTTTTGCTCCCTATCCCCTCCGGGGAGAGGGCTGGGGTGAGGGGCCGGGGCTCGCGATGATCTCCATCAGAAACGTCAGCGGGGCTTCTTCCCCCGACCGGCAGGCTGGCGTCTGAATCCGTGCATGGCGGTCGCGCACAGGTGCGCTCCTACAGGGTTTCCGCCCAGCCTTGGCCGCTCACCTCAACCCTCTCCCCGGCGGGAAGAGGGCGCGAACGAAAAAGGCCCGCTGGAAGCGGGCCTTTTGTTTTTGCTCGATTGGAGCTGGCTTACTTGTCGCCCTGGATGTGCCCGTCCAGCGTGTGCAGCTTGGTCGGCAGGCTGGAGAAGTAGGCGGCGACGTCTTCGATGTCCTGGTCGGACAGGGTGGCGACGAAGCCCTTCATGATCGGGTTGTTTCGGCGGCCGTCCTTGTACTCGTGCAGCGCCTGCTGCAGGTACAGGTTGTACTGGCCGGCCAGGCGCGGGTACTGCGGGTCGACCGCGTTGCCGTCGGCACCGTGGCAGGCGAAACAGGCGGCGGCCTTGGTCTTGCCGTTGTCGACGTTGCCTTCGGCCAGCAGCGCAGTGGAGGACAACGCCAGCACGGCGCCGAAGAAGAGCAGGGTGAGCGCACGCTTCATGCGGGATTCCTTCGAGGCTTACTTGGC
Source organism: Frateuria sp. GZRR33 (assembly GCF_051900425.1). Lineage (NCBI taxonomy): Bacteria > Pseudomonadati > Pseudomonadota > Gammaproteobacteria > Lysobacterales > Rhodanobacteraceae > Frateuria > Frateuria sp. GZRR33. The sequence goes on along the minus strand of NZ_JBHZGK010000011.1, from coordinate 25,204 downwards.
GAGGCTGGAGAGATAGGCAGCGATGTCGTCGATGTCCTGGTCGGACAGACTCTGCGCCTGCGCCATCATGGTCGGATGCGTGCGATCGCCGGTCTTGTAGCCGTGCAGCGCGTTGATGATGTACTGCTCGTTCTGTCCGGCGATCTTCGGCACCGGATAGTCCGGGTACGCATTGGTGTAGCCGTCGATACCGTGGCAACCGTTGCAGGTGTAGACCAGCTTGCGGCCGTTGGCCTTGTCGCCCGCGGCGTGGGCGTTGCCAGCGGCGAGGAGGGCTGCGGCCACGGTCAGGCCGAGCAGTTGCAGTCGAATCATCGAGTCATTCCCACGCTTGGGGTACAAAGTCGCGGAAGTATAGTGTCTGCTTCACGCGACGGACAACTTGACGCAGCGCCCTGATGCAAATCAGGCGCATGGCGAGGCTCCCGTCACGCGCCCGGAGCAGTCCTCAGAACAGGCTCTTGAAGATCTGGATGCCGGCCGCGTATTCGCCGATCACGGTGCCCGCGCTGACCAGGATGAAGTTGAGCAGGGTCCGCGCCACGCGGTTCTTCCACCAGCCGGTCCACTCGGCGATGTCGTCGCGCAGTGTCTCGAAGTCGGCCACGCGCGGGCGGCGGATCCACGCTTCGGCCATGGCGCTGATGCCACCGGCGGGAATACCGGGCCGGAACGGCTTGATCGGAGCGGCGATGAAGGCGGCCAAGATGCTCAGCGGATGCCCGCCTGCCGCCAGGGCGCCCAGCGCGGCGCAGCCGCCGGTGAACAGGACCCAGTTGCGCAATGCCAGCGCGCCCAGCGAGGGATTGCGATGGAACGCATACGCGATCGCCGCGAACACCAGCAGCACCAGGCCCAGCGCCAGCCACTTCGGCCAGCGCGCCTTGGGCGGCAGCTTGGCCAGTTCGGCGATGCGCCGGGCCGGCGGCTCGTGCTGCTGGCGCAGGTGTCCGCACAGGCCCTTGAGGTGGCCGGCGCCGATCACCACCAGCACGCGGCGCACGGCGGGCGCGCCCTGCGCCTGCTCGCGCAGGCGCGCGGCCATGTATTCATCGCGCTCGCCGATCAGGCTGTTGTAGAGCGGTGCGGAATTCTGCGCGAACTCCCCGAACGCGCTTTCCAGCAGGTCGCCTTCCTTGAGCTTTTCGATCTCCTTCTCGTCGACCTGCTCGCGCTCGAACACGCTGGCAATCAGGCCACCGAGCAGGCCGAAGCGCGCCCACGTGCCGACGCTGCGCCAGGCGCGCTTGAGCGTGGTGCCGACCTCTCGATCGATCAGCCAGACCGGCAGGTTGGCGCGCTCGGCACCGTCCATCGCGGCCTTCATCTCGGCGCCGGGCTGGATGCCGTACTGCGCGGCCAGCCGCTGCTGGAAGGACGACAGCACCAGGCTTGCCGCCACCATGCCGACCTTGCCCTGGCGGATCACCTGGAACAGGTCCATCTGCTTGAAGGCATCGGGATTGCGCATGCCTTCGGCGCGGCTGGGACAGAGCTCCACCGCGATCGCGTCGAACGCCTCGTTGGCCACCAGCGCCTCGACCGCCGCCACGCTGGCGCGCGAGACGTGCGCCGTGCCCAGCACCACGTATTCCACGCCGTCGCGGGTGACGCGCTCCAGGGGCTGGTCGAGCAGCGGGTCGGGCAGGGCGACGTCGGAATCGGGGAGGGTCATGCGGGGTCCGGGATGCGGGTGGTGGGCGGCAAGCCCACCCTACAGGGGTGTTTCACAGGGTGGGCTTGCGCCCACCGATTTCAATCCCGATAGCGCTTGAGCAGGTCACTGTAGGCATCGATGCGCCGGTCGCGCAGGAACGGCCAGATCCGCCGCACGTGTTCGCTGCGCTCCAGGTCCACGTCGACCACCAGCAGCTCACGCCCGTCGGTACCGGCCCTAGCGAGAAACTCGCCCTGCGGCCCGGCCACGAAGCTGGTGCCCCAGAACTGGATGCCCGCGCCCACGCCGGACGGATCGGCTTCGTACCCGGTACGGTTGCAGGCGAGCAGCGGCAACCCGTTGGCTACGGCGTGGCCGCGCTGCACGGTCACCCACGCCTCGCGCTGGCGGTCCTTCTCCGCCTGCTCGTCGCCCGGGTCCCAGCCGATCGCCGTCGGATAGAGCAGTAGCTGAGCCCCGGCCAGCGCCATCAGCCGTGCGGCTTCCGGATACCACTGGTCCCAGCACACGAGGACGCCCAGCCGGCCGACCGAAGTGTCGATCGGCTCGAAGCCCAGGTCGCCCGGCGTGAAGTAGAACTTCTCGTAGAACGCCGGATCGTCCGGGATGTGCATCTTGCGGTACTTGCCGGCGATCGCCGCGGAGCGATCGAACACCACCGCGGTGTTGTGGTACAGCCCCGTGGCGCGCTTCTCGAAGATCGAGGCGACCACGACGAGCTTGAGTTCCTGCGCGAGCTTGCCGATGCGCTCGGTGCCCGGACCGGGGATGGTTTCGGCGAGCTCGAACTCGTCGACGCACTCGCGCTGGCAGAAGTACGGACCGTTGTGCAGCTCCTGCAGCAGTACGAGCTGCGCGCCCGCCGCGGCGGCTTCGCGCAGTCCGGCCTCGATCGCGTCGAGGTTCGCGTCGCGGCTGCCGCGGTTGGTTTCCTGCAGCAGCGCCACCTTGAGTGTCTTGCCGGTCATGCCTGTCTCTTGCCTTCGAGTCGAGACAGGCAGTTTAGCGGAGCGGGGCGATGCGGTTGTCGCCAAAGCGTTGGCGGGCGGCGTGCGTTCAGCCCAGCAAACCCGCTGGCAGCTGCATGGTGATGCAGTGCAGGCTGCCGTTCTGCCAGATCAGCGGACGGCAGGGCACCTGCACCACTTCGCGCCCCGGGTAGGCCGCCCCGATGATGCGGGCCGCCTCGTCATCGGAGGCATCGCCGTAGGCAGGCACGAGTACCGCGCCGTTGATCACCAGGTAGTTCGCATAGGAGGCGGCCAGCCGGCGGCCTTCGTCCAGGATCGGCTGCGCCCAGGGCAGCGGGGAGAGGCGATACGGCTTGCCCTCGGGCGTGCGCAGCGCGGCCAGCTCGGCAGCCATGCGTTCCAGCTCCTGGTGGTGCGGGTCGGCCGGGTCGTCGCAGGCTTGGAACACGATGCGCTCGCCCGGCGCGAAGCGGGCGAGGGTGTCGATGTGGGCGTCGGTGTCGTCGCCCTCGAGGTAGCCGTGGTCCAGCCACAGCACGCGCGGTGCATGCAGGCTTTCGCGCAGGATCGCATCCATCGCCTCGCGCGACTGCTCGGGGTGGCGCTGGTGCAGGCAGCGCCAGGTGGTCAGCACGGTGCTGCCGCCGTCGCTCTCGATGCCGCCGCCTTCCAGCGCCCAGTCCACGCGCTCGTGCGCTGCCGGGCCGAATACCCCGGCAGCGACCAGGCCGGCGACCAGCGCATCGTCCTGCTCGGCCCCGAACTTGCCGCCCCAGCCGGTGAAGCGGAAATCCGTGAGCTGGAAGCCCTGCGCGGAAACCAGCGTGATCGGACCGGAGTCGCGCAGCCAGGTGTCGTCGTACGGAAGCTCGACGAAGCGGATGCGTTCGAGGTCCACGCCCGAGCCACGCAGCGCGCCTTCGGCGGCCGCGCGTACAGCCTCGTTCGCGACGATCACGACCAGCGGCTGGAAGCGGGTAACCGCGGCGGCCAGCGCGGTATAGGTGGTATTCACCTCGGCCAGGCGCTCGGCCCAGTCGGTGCCTTCATGCGGCCAGGCGATCAGTACCGCGTCCTGCGGTTCCCATTCGGCCGGCAGGCGCAGGTTGGGGGAGGAGGTCATCGCGCGCTCGCTTGAAGTTTAAGAAACGGCGAAGTGTAGTTGACCGGCTGACACGGAGCGATGAGGCACGAACAAAAACGGACCCCCGCCTTGGCGGGGATCCGTTGTCCTTGCTCCCGGCGCGGTTTACTGCGCCGTCGCGGGATCGTGGTTGTTTCCGGCCGGGGTGTTGAGCACCGAATGGATCACGTGGTCGTGCTCGAAGTACACGATGAACGTCTTGTAGTCCCAGCGGTTGATGACCGGGTGCTTCTGGCTGTCGCCACCGCGCGGCTGCAGCTTGCGCTGGGGCGCGCCGTAGCGCTTCTCCACCTGCGCCATGGTCATGCCGCGGGTGGGCAGGTTCATGCCCTGTTCCTGCTGCACGCGATGGATCAGCAGGCTGTCGCCCGCGTGCGCGGCCATCGGCGCGCCGAACGCGATCGCGGCGAGCATCGCCAGACCGCCAGTGAGCTTGACCATGATTCCCCTCTCCACAAAGGTCCTGTGCGGCGCCGTTGTAGCAGATGTATGACAACCGCGCCACGGCGATCGCTGGCCTCTGCGATGGGCTAGGCATTCGAAGCCCGGCTATCATGGCGGGTCACCCGCGCACGTTCCCTCCCGATGATCGCGTTCCGCCATTTTGCCCTCCGCCGCGGCAGCCGCCTGCTGCTCTCCGACATCGATCTCACCATCCAGAGCGGTTGGCGCCTGGGCGTGATCGGCCGCAACGGCTGCGGCAAGTCCAGCCTCTTCGCGGTGCTGCAGGGACGGCTGGAGTCCGATGCGGGCGAGCTGGATATGCCGGCGAAGCTGCGCCTGGCCTCCGTAGCGCAGGAGACGCCCGCGCTGCCGGATGCCGCACTGGACTATGTGCTCGGTGGCGACGAAGAAGTCGCGGCCGCCCTGCGCGAGGAGGCCGACGCCCAAGACCGTGGCGACGCCGAAGCCATGGCCCGCGCCCACCATCGCATCGAGGAACTGCACGGCTACGACGCCCGTGCCCGCGCCGGCCGCCTGCTGCATGGCCTCGGGTTCGCGCCGGAGACCCACGAGCGGGCGGTGAAGGAATTCTCCGGCGGCTGGCGCGTGCGCCTGAACCTGGCGCGGGCGCTGATGGCGCCGTCGGATCTGTTGCTGCTCGACGAGCCGACCAATCACTTGGACCTGGACGCCGTGCTTTGGCTGGAAGAATGGCTGCGCCGCTACCAGGGTACGCTGCTGGTGATCTCGCACGACCGCGAGTTCCTCGACGCGGTGACTTCGCACACGCTGCACCTGCACGAGGGCAGGGCGCGGCTGTACACCGGCAACTACAGCGCCTTCGAGCGCCTGCGCGCCGAGCAGTTGCGCCAGCAGCAGATCGCGCACGAGCGCGAGCAGGCCGAGCGCGCGCACCTGCAGTCGTTCGTCGACCGCTTCAAGGCGAAGGCGAGCAAGGCCAAGCAGGCGCAATCGCGGATGAAGCGGCTGGAGAAGCTGGCTGGCACCGAAGCGGTGCGCGCGGAGCGGCCGTTCCGGTTCCAGTTTGCGGTGCCCGAGCGGTTGCCTGATTCGATGTTGCAGTTGGAAGAGGCGTCGGCCGGTTACGCGATTCCGCTCCCTCTCCCCGCCGGGGAGAGGGCTGGGGTGAGAGGCGGGGCTCGCGGGGATGTTGGTTCAGAGCATGCTTCGATGGTGATCGAGGCAAGCCTTGACCCCTCACCCCAACCCTCTCCCCAGGGGGGAGAGGGGGCGAACGTCGTCCTGGCGGACGGGCATCATCTTCAAAAGACGGTCCTCTCGGATGTTCGTTTTCGTCTTGAAGCCGGCGAACGCATCGGCCTGCTCGGCCCCAACGGCGCCGGCAAGTCCACCCTGGTCAAGACACTGGTCGGCGAGCTGCCGCCGCTGGCCGGCGAGCGCAAGGCACACAAGGACCTGAAGATCGGCTACTTCGCACAGCACACGGTCGAAAGCCTGCGCGAGGGCGCCAGTCCTTTCGACCACCTGCAGGACAAGGCACCGGGCGTGGCCGCGCAAGAGTTGCGCGACTTCCTCGGCGGCTGGAACTTCGCTGGCGACCGCGCCTTCGAGTCGGTCGACGGCTTCTCCGGCGGCGAACGCGCGCGCCTGGCGCTGGCGCTGATCGCCTGGGACAAGCCCAACCTGCTCCTGCTCGACGAGCCGACCAACCACCTGGATCTGGACATGCGCGAGGCGCTGGCCGACGCGCTGGCCGACTTCGACGGCGCGTTGGTACTGGTCTCGCACGACCGCCACCTGCTCGGTCTGGTCTGCGATAGTTTCTGGCGCGTGGCCGACGGCGTGGTGGAGCCCTTTGACGGTGACCTGGACGACTACGCCCGCTGGCTGCGTTCGCGCGGTGCGGCCGCAAAGAGGGCCAACGAGCCGGCTGCGCCCACCGGGTCCGCCGCCGACCGCCGCCGTGCCTCCGCAGCCCAACGCGAACAGGACAAGGCGGCCAAGGCGCGCGTCAAGAAGATCGAAGCGCGCGTCGCGACGATCGATGCGGACCTGGCCGCGCTGGACGCGAAGCTGGCCGATCCGGCCACTTACAACGGCCCGACCGCCGAGCTGATGAAGCTCGGCCAGCGCCAGGGCGACCTGCGTCGCGAGAAGGAAGCGCTCGAAGCCGAATGGCTGGAGCTGTACGAGCAACTGGAGGCGGCCAGCGCATGAGCGTGGAACTGTGGCTGCCCGCGCTCGCGCGCTTCGAGCCCGCGCATCCGCTGCGCCGTCTGCTGGCCCGCGCCGATCGCCTCGATGACGGCCCGCGGGGGTACCTCGCCGGGCTGACCGCATGGTTCGACGCCCCCCCACCGCTACCCGCCGGTGCGCTCACCCGGCAACTGGCGGCTGGCGATGCCGGTGACGCGCTGTGGATTTGCGCCGACCCGGCCTGGGTCGAGCCGGACATGAACGGTGCCCGCCTGCTGGCCTGCGGGCAGATGCAGCTCACTGCCGCGGAGGCGGCCGAGTTCGCCGAGCCGCTCGCGCCGCTGTTCGAGGAACAGGACATGCGTCTGGAGCTGACCTCTCCCGATCGCTGGCACCTGCGACTGCCGCAGGGGACGGCGGTACCCGAATTTCCCGCACCCGAGCAGGCACTGGGCGAAAACCTGCTGCAGCACTTGCCTCAGGGGCCGGATGGTCGCCGCTGGCGGATCCTGCAGAACGACATCCAGGTGCTGCTGCACCAGCATCCGCTGAACGTGAGGCGTCGCGCCGCCGGGCAGCCACCCGTCAACAGCCTCTGGCTGTGGGGAGCGGGTGCGTTGCCAGCGACCGTGGCGACGTCGCTCCGTGGCGTGGTCAGCGACGATCCACTGCTGCGGGCGCTTGCGGCCGGCGCAGGGATCGCACACCGCCTGCGCACACCCGCCTCCGGTGCGCGGGAAACCGCCGCAGTGGGGATGGCTCCCGCGGACGCCGCCGCGCACTGGCTGATCGACCTGCAGGATCTCCCCGCGCAATCGATCGCCGACGCATGGTGGCCCATGATCCACACGCTTGCCCGCCAACGTCCGTTGCGGCTGAGCTTCGCCAGCGGCGAGCGTGGGGAACTCCGCCCCTGGCATCGCTGGCGCTTCTGGCGCGGCGGCAGGGCATGAACACACCGACGCTGCGTCGCCGCTCGCTGCTGGGTGCGCCCGAGGGCTGGAGCGAGGCGGTCCATCCGGTGCTGCGCCAGGTCTATGCCGCACGCGGCGTGTTGCATCCGGGCCAGGCCGAACACCGCCTGCGCCACTTGCTGGCGCCGCAGGCGCTGGGTGGGCTGGATCGCGCCGTGGCCTTGCTGATCGAGGCGATCGAAGGCGACTGGTCGATCGTCATCGCCGGCGACTACGACTGCGATGGCGCGACGGGCACGGCCGTGGCCGTGCGCGGGCTGCGCCTGCTCGGCGCGCGGCGGGTGCATTACGTGATCCCCAACCGCTTCGTTCACGGCTACGGCCTCAGTCCGGCGCTGGTCGCCTCGCTGGAGCCCGCGCCGCAATTGATCGTCACCGTCGACAACGGCGTGGCCAGCGTCGCGGGCGTCGCGGCGGCGAAGGCGCGCGGCATCCGCGTGATCGTTACCGACCACCATTTGCCAGGAGAGCGGTTGCCGGCAGCCGATGCGCTGGTCAATCCCAACGTGCTCGAAGTGCGCGCGTGCGGGCATGGCGAGCCGGCGTGCGAAAGCTGCGCCAGCGATGCGCGCATGAACCAGGGCTTCCCCAGCCGCGCGCTCGCCGGTGTCGGGGTCGTGTTCTATCTGCTGCTCGCGGTGCGGGCGGAGCTGCGCGGGCGCGGGGCTTTCGCCGCGGGCAGGGAACCGGACCTCGGTAGCCTGCTCGACCTGGTCGCGCTCGGCACCGTGGCCGACCTGGTACCGCTCGACTTCAACAATCGCGTGCTGGTCGAAGCGGGTATCCACCGCATCCGCAGCGGCCGCGCCTGCCCCGGCATCACCGCGCTGGTGGAGGCGGGCAGGCGCAGCCTGGCCGGCGTCTGCGCCAGCGACCTCGGCTACGCGGTGGGTCCGCGCCTCAACGCCGCGGGGCGACTGGAGGACATGCGCCTGGGCGTCGAATGCCTGCTGACCGATGACCCGGTGCAGGCGCGCGCGCTGGCGGAGCGATTGAGCGCCATCAACCAGGAACGGCGCGATTTGCAGGAGGCGATGGTCGCCGAGGCCGAAGCCATGATCGGCGCGCTGGGCCTGGAGGGCATGGGCGAGCGCACCGGCGTGAGCCTGTACGAGCCGACCTGGCACGCGGGCGTGGTCGGTCTGGTGGCATCCAAGCTCAAGGAGCGTCTGCACCGTCCGGTGATCGCCTTCGCGCCCGCCGACGAGGACCGGCCGGACGAACTGCGCGGTTCCGCGCGCTCCATCGCCGGCTTCCACGTGCGCGATGCGCTTGCGGCGATCGACGCGCGCCTGCCCGGGTTGATCGAGCGCTTCGGTGGCCATGCCATGGCCGCCGGTTTGAGCCTCAAGGCCGCCGATTATCCGCGCTTCGCCGAAGCCTTCGACGTCATCGCGCGCGAGTGGCTGGACGAGGAGCGCCTGCAGGCCGTGCTCTATACCGATGGCGAACTGCCGCCCGGCACCTTCACCCTGGACCTTGCGCGCCAGTTGCGCGACGGCGGCCCGTGGGGGCAGGGCTTCCCCGAGCCGCTGTTCGACAACCTGTTCGAGTGCGCGCAATGGCGCCTGATGGGCGAGCGGCACTGGCGACTGAGCCTGCGCGATCCGCGCGATGGTGCCGTGCACGAGGCAGTGATGTTCAACGTGCGCGCGTCGGCGCCCCCGCCCAGACTGCGCGCGGTGTATGAGCTGACGATCAACGAATGGCAGGGCCGGGAAAGTGCGCGCTTGCTGGTGCGCCACGTCGAGCCGGCCTGAGTATCGGGCACTTCGATCAAACGCCGTTCGCGCCGCATCGGCGCAGGGCGTGCCGACGCCCGCGGAACAAGGGCGTCGGCCGCCAATGTCCCGGGCTTTCACGCACCCAAGCTTGCATAGCCGCGCCCGCCGCGCTTGGATGGGGTTCCGACCACGCGGAGAGACTCCATGATCGAGCAGATGACCGACCTCCCCGCCGGCGCGCTGGGCTTCACCGCGCGCGGCAAGGTAACCGCGGCCGACTACGAGAACGTGTTCGTGCCGGATGTGGAGGCCGCCTTCGCGCTCAACCGCAAGTTGCGCCTGCTGTATCACGTCGGGCCCGAATTCACCGGTTTCGAGCCGGGCGCCATGTGGGACGACACCAAGCTCGGTTTCCGTCACTGGAGCGGCTGGGAACGCATCGCGCTGGTGACCGACGTCAACTGGCTGCGGCTGGTGGCCCGCACCATGGGGTTCACCGTGCCCGGCGAGTTCCGCCTGTACCGCAACGAGCAGCTGGCCGAGGCCAAGTCCTGGATCAGCGAATCGTTCCGCGAGCACCACGCCTGACCGGCGCACATCCGCTTGCGCCCCTGACCGAAAACTGCTCCACTCGTCCCATGTCCACGCCGACCGCCCGTTCCATCCCCGCCACCGCGCCCTGCGCGGCACGCGTGCGGCCGGCCCTGGAAAATCGCTCGAACAATAATCGTCGCCTGCACAAGGGGGCCTGCGCGTAGCCGTCAGTTCGAGCAAGAAACTACGCGACGAAGGCCCGCCCCGTGCGGGCCTTCGTCGTTTTCGGGCCACGTGATCGAAAGGTTGCGCGCTCTTGTCAGGAGTGCGGGCATGGATGCCCGCTTTGGCTTTCGCGATCGTGGACGATCGCAAAGGAGAACATCATGTGCGGCATTTTCGGCATGTTCGACCTGGCGCCGGGCGACGACCTCGCCGCCTTGCGCCGGCAAGCGCTGGAGCTTTCCCAGCGCCAGCGCCACCGCGGGCCGGACTGGTCCGGCGTGTTCATCGACGCCGGCGCGATCCTGGTGCACGAGCGCCTGGCCATCGTGGATCCGGCCAGCGGCTCGCAGCCGCTGCGCTCGCGCGACGGCGCGCTGGCGCTGGCGGTGAACGGCGAGATCTACAACCACGGCGAACTGCGCCTGGGTAGCGGCTACGACTTCACCACCGGCTCCGACTGCGAGGTGATCAACGCGCTCTACCGGGACGGCAGCGACCCGGTCGAGTGGATCGCCCGCCTCAACGGCATCTTCGCCTTCGCGCTGTGGGATGGCGCCGCGCAGCGCTACCTTCTCGCCCGCGACCCGCTCGGCGTCTGCCCGCTGTATTGGGGCCATGACACGGCGGGCCGCCTGTGCGCAGGCTCCGAGATGAAGGCGCTCGCCGGCGTGTGCGCGGACGTCGCCGTGTTCCCACCGGGCCATGTCTATGACAGCGCCACCGGCCATTTGCGTCGCTATTACGAACGTCCGTGGCGCGCGTACGCGACGACGCAGGGCAGGGCGCCGGGCGACCTGCGTATCGCGCTGGAGCAGGCGGTCCAGCGCCAGCTGATGACCGACGTACCGTACGGCGTACTGCTTTCCGGCGGGCTGGATTCCTCGCTGATCGCCGCCTGTGCCGCACGCTTCGCCCGCGAACGCGTCGAGGACGGCGGCCAGAGCGAAGCCTGGTGGCCGCGCCTGCATTCCTTCGCCATTGGCCTGGAAGGCTCGCCGGACCTGGCCGCTGCGCAACTGGCCGCCGAGGCGCTGGGTACCGTGCACCACGGCTTCGTCTACACCTTCTGGGAAGGGCTGGACGTGTTGCCGGAAGTGATCCGCCACATCGAAAGCTACGACGTCACTACCGTGCGCGCCTCCACGCCGATGTTCCTGCTGGCTCGGCGCATCAAGGCGATGGGCGTGAAGATGGTGCTCTCGGGTGAAGGGTCCGACGAGCTGTTCGGCGGCTACCTCTACTTCCACAAGGCGCCCTCGGCCGAAGCCTTCCACGAGGAAACCGTGCGCAAGCTCGACGCGCTGCACCGCTACGACTGCCTGCGCGCGAACAAGGCGATGATGGCCTGGGGCGTGGAAGCGCGCGTGCCGTTCCTGGACCTGGCGTTCGTCGAGGCGGCGATGGGTTTCGACGCGCGCTTCAAGATGGCCGGCCCCGGTCGGATCGAAAAGGCGGTGCTGCGCGAGGCCTTCGCCAGTGTGCTGCCGGATGCCATCCTGTGGCGCCAGAAGGAGCAGTTCAGCGACGGCGTGGGCTACGGCTGGATCGACGGCCTCAAGGCGCATGCCGGGCAGGTGGTGAGCGACCGCGAATTCGCCGCGGCCGCGGCACGCTGGCCGCACAACACGCCGGCCACCAAGGAGGCCTACCTCTACCGCGCGTTGTTCGAGAAGTGCTTCCCCGGCGAGGCCTGCGCGGCCACGGTGCCTGGCGGCAAGTCGATCGCCTGCTCCTCGCCCGCAGCCTTGGCGTGGGACCCGTCCTTTGCAGGCCGCGCCGATCCCTCCGGACGTGCCGTGCAGGGCATCCACGCCCAGGCGCTCGCGCCCGCGTCCCTCGCCACCGTGTAGGTGCGCGGCTGTGCGCCCAGGCAGGCATTTGCCTTCGCTCGGGCGCCTCGGTGTGAAGCCTTTGGGCGAGGTCCGGGCATGGCGGTCGCGCACAGGTGCGCTCCTGCAGGGGATGCAGCAGCCGGGCACCCGGCGGATCGCCGGCCGTGCGCCGGCTTACGCCTGGTCCCTTCCCACGCGAGGCACGACCATGGCGCTGATGCCCTTCGCGGCCCCACTCGCGGATCGCTACGGCATCGCCTGGGTGGTCAACTGCGATCGACGGGCCTAGCGCCCCATCTGAATGCGGAACGCCTCGACCACCGTCAGCAAGGCACGCGTGCCATAGGGCTTGGCCAGGTAGGCGTCGTACCCCGGCTGGCGGGGCAGGTGGTCCTCGGGGATGGCGGTGGTGAGGATGATCGGGCGTTCGTAGCCGGCCGCGCGCAGGCGCTCGATCATTTCGAGGCCGCTCAGGCAGGGCATCATGAAGTCGGTGACGATCAGCTCGGGCAGCTCCTGCAGCGCGATCTCCAGCCCCTCGCAACCATCGCAGGCCACGGTTACATGGTAGCCCGCCTCCTCCAGCACGGTGGCGGCGACCAGCGAGACGTCCGGTTCGTCCTCGACGAGAAGTACCCGCAGCATGTCAGCCTGCTTCCCGGATCGCGGCTACCCGCGGATCGGGGCCGAAGGCAATGCCGTGTCCGTCGACATGGAACTCGTGCGTGCGGGGGTCGAAGTCGCTGTCGCGCAGCTTGATGACCGAAAGGTAGCGACGGAACGCATTGGCGCGCCGCCCGGTGTTGAGCAGCAGCACGTTGTCGACCATCGCCGAGAGCTCGTCGGTGGGCATCAGCGCCTGGTCGAGCTGCATCTCGGGGATTTCCGACGTGTAGACCACGCTCGCGCCCAGCGCGCCCAGCTGCATGCTCAGCGCGTTGATCACGTAGGGCATGCGGTCGGGAATCACCAGGCTGTCGCGGATGGCCACCAGGCCATCGATGAAGACGCGCTTGACCTTTCGTGCGCGGGCGCGATTGACGATGTCGCGGATCAGCTCGTCGACCACGTTCTCCGCCGGCGGCAGCCAGCGGATGTCCAGCGCACCCTGCCGGATCGGGCTATCCAGGTCGATGGCGATGCTGCGCGCCTTCTGCAGCAGGTGCGCCGGGGTCTCGTAGAAGCCGAGCATCAGTCCCGGCTCCTGCTCGGTGGAGAGCGAAAGGAAGTGCAGCCCCAGGGTGGTCTTGCCCGCACCGGTGGGACCGACCAGCAGCGTGGCCGAACCGGCCGGCAGGCCGCCCTGGAGAAGGGTGTCCAGCCCGGCGTGTCCCGACGCCACACGATGCCGCGAAGCGTTGGCCGCCGGTGTCGCTTCCAGCGTGCTCTCGACGCGGGGGAACACGGCGAGCCCTTGCTGTGTGATCCGGACCCGGTGCTTGCCCGGGAGGATCGCCGCGCCGCGGTGCTTGCGGACCTGGATCGTGCGGTAGGCGCGGAAGCCGCTGGTCTCGTCGCTCAGCTCGATCCAGCCGTCGACCATGGTGTGCTCAGGGCAGCTCGAATCGCGATTCTGGTGGGTGAGCATGACCAGTACCGCATCCGCCATGCCGGCCACGCCCTGCAGCGCATGGATGAACGCGCGAAACTCGTTTTCCGATGCAACCGACTGCGCCACGAACGTGCCGTCGAGCACCATCGCCGTGGCGCGGTGCCGCTTGAGCTCGTGCTGGACCAGCTTGAGCAGCCCGGGCAGGCCCTCGCGCTCGAGCACGCCGTAGCCGCTGATGTACTGCATCGCGTCGGGCAGTGCGCTGCCCTCGAAAAAACCCATCTGGCTGACGTAGTTGAGCATCCGCGAGCTCGATTCGGCCAGCAGCGTCATGTAGAGCGCTCGTCCGCCAGATCGTACGTGGGCGTAGCAGAACTGGTTGGCGAGGATCGTTTTGCCCGCGCCCGGCGGCCCCTGGATGATGTAGGCCGACCCGCGGAGGAAGCCGCCGTCGGTCAGTTGGTCCAGTCCCTCGATGCCCGTCGAGAATTTTTCGATCACGTTCCCCTCCACGCCTGGCCTGCCCGGACAGCGCACGCTGTTTCCGATGCGGGCTAATCGTGCATGGTAGCCGCAGGCGAGCGCCGAGAGGAAAAAACCAGCATGGCGTGGCCCAGGCTGCTTGGAGCCGCCCGTTCCTGCATGCATCGCGCACCTGTCCAGCCGGGTTCGGCGGTTGCCTTGACCGCCCTTTGACGCGTCCAGCTATTCACTTCTCCGGCCCCTAAAGGCAGGAGCCCGGGCGGGAGGAAACGGCAGTGTGCGGCGCAGATGCCCGACTGCCGTTTTTGTGTGCCTCACGCCCGAAGCACAGATGTTGATTGCGTGTCATGGGCCTCGTCCCACGACCGTTCGGCCGACCCGGATGTCGCGCCGGCCGGGCGCGAGGCCCGGGTCTCCACGGAGAAGATCATGATTTCCAGAAGGCGCTTCCTTCAGTCTTCGCTTTCGCTGGCGTTGGTTCCGCTGTTGCCGCGGGTGGCCATGTCCACCTCCGTGAGCGTGCGACCCAGCTGGCAGGTGTTTTGCCTCACTCCCCAGTTGCAGTCCTTCTACAACGCGGTCGCCTCGATGAAGGCGGTCAAGGACAGCACCAACCCGAACAGCTGGGCGTACTGGGTCGAAACGCATCGGGCGAACTGCCCGCACGGCGTGTCGTACTTCCTCGCCTGGCACCGCGGCTTCATCCATCGCTTCGAGGCGAAGCTGCGGGAGATTTCCGGCGACGCCAGCCTGGTGCTGCCGTACTGGAACTACTACGACTCGCCGGCCATCCCCCCGGAGTTCCTGGATCCTGCCTCGCCGCTTTACCGCGGCGACCGTACCGGCACCGACGTCAGCGGGGCGCTCAGCTACGATGCCTTCGCCGATACCGTGCTGCGCTTCCAGCGCGGCAAGACGCACGCGTTCGAGACCATCATCGAATCGCGGCCGCACAACCTCGTGCACAACCTGATCGGTGGAGCGATGTCCTCGATCAGGATCTCGCCGAGGGATCCGGTGTTCTGGGTGCACCACGCGAACATCGATCGACTGTGGGTCGCATGGCTGAAGGCCGGTGGCGGTCGCAAGGAGCCCCTGACGACCAACACCTACTGGTCGGGCAACCTCTATTACGGCCCGGCCGTGGCTGGCATGCCGCGGGTGTGGACCGCCGACACCACGACCTATCTCGGCTACCACTACGACGATGAAACCATGCCCACCCAGTCGAGCAGCGCCGCGCTGGCCGCCAGCGCAATGAGCGGCAGCGCCACCCCGCTGCGTCCCGCCACCCGCGTGAGCGTGCCGTTCGGCAAGTCGCGCGCGCTGTCGCTCGACGAGCAGTCGCTCAACGTCGACGTCGCACTCAGCGCGACCGACGCCGCCCGCGTGCGTTCGCTCATGCTGCAGCCGGCGGCCGCCGGTTCGGCCGGAGACGGGCCGGTGCGTGTCGTCCTCGATGGTGTGCACCTGACCGGCCTGGGTCACAAGGGCGGGTACTTCTACAACGTCTATCTCAACCTGCCTGCACAGCCCGGTACGGGCAAGGCTGCGGGTGCCTATCTGCTGGGCTCGGTGGGCGCGTTCGAGATCAGCGTCGCCCAGATGAAGGCGAGCATGAAGGGCATGCACGACATGTCGGGCATGGCGGGCGCGGCAGCCTCGCAGGGCCATGGCGCGCGGCTGGTGTTCCCGGCCACCGACGTGCTGCAGAGGATCTGGCCGGACAACCTGGACAAGCTCAGCGTCTCCTTCGTGCGCGTCGACGGGAGCAGGCACCCGGCGAAGGGCGTGGTGATGAAGGTCGACGCGTTCCGGGTCGAGGCCGATCCGTCGATGTGACCGCGTGGCGTGCCGGCGCATCCGGCGCGCGCCACGCTGTTGGACGACAACACGGCACGGGCGCCGCGAGGACGGCGCCCGTTGCGTTTCAGGCGTACTGCATCTTCACCGTCATGCCGCCATCGATCACGAAGTGCTGGCCCGTGACGAACGCCGATTGCGCGGACAGCAGGTAGACCGCCAGCGCCCCGATGTCCCGTGGCGTGCCCACACGCCCCGCCGGATGTTGGGCATGGTCCCTGCGACTGAGTTTCGGTGCGTGGCGCTCGGCGGGCTTCTGCCAGGCGGCGGTGGCGATCCAGCCCGGCAGGATCGCGTTCACCCGAACCGATGGCCCGGCGCTGACTGCCAGCGCGTGCGTGAAAGCCAGCATGCCGCCCTTGCTGGCCGCGTAGGCCTCGGTGTCCGGCTCGGACTGCAGTGCGCGGGTGGAAGCGATGTTGACGATCGCGCCGCCGGCTTCGGCCAGCGCGGGCAGGGCGTGCTTGCTGCACAGAAAAGTGCCGGTGAGGTTCGTTGCGAGGTAGTGGTTCCAGTCCGCCAGCGAGAGCGAGGCCAGCGGCGCGCGGTGCGGGTCGGCGATGCCGGCGTTGTTGACGAGTCCGTCGATGCGCCCGAAGCGCGCGAGCGCCGCCTGCACCCAACGCTGCACGCTGGCCTCGCGCGCCACGTCCAGCGAGGCGAACGCCGCCCGCTCGCCCACGTCCCATTCGGCCAGGCAGGCGCGCCCGGCCTCCTTGTCCAGATCGCCGACCAGTACCCGGCCACCCGCGCCAAGGACCGCCTGCGCGATGCCGCGTCCGATCCCCTGGGCGCCGCCGGTGATCAGTACCACGCGATCCTGGAGCGGTCGTGCGTCGTAATCGTCGATGGCGGGGGCGGCGGTCATGGGCGTGTCCTTGTCGAGGGAGGTCGCGGATGCGGTCCGAGCTTGTGGCCGTGTTCGTGATGCGGCCGTCGCCCTCGGCTCCGCACGACGGCCGTATTACCATGCAGCGCCGCCGTGGAGGCGGCATCCGGGGGAATCGATGAATCGGCCTGTCTCCATCCTCGCGTGGTTGCTCGGCTTCGCCGTGCTCGACCTTTACGTCAACCTGGTGCCGCGGCTTGTCGGCGTGGCGGTACCGGTGTGGTTGGCCTACGTGGCCGGTTTTTTCCTGCTCGTCTTCGTCGTGTGCCGCGTTGCCCTTGGGGTCGAGCGCATGGCGTCGCTTGGCCTGGATCGGCCGGCCGGCTGGTCGCGCTGCCTGTGGACCGGCTTCGCCATCGGCTTTGGCATCTGGGCGTTGAAGAACCTCGTGTTCCTCGCGATGGGCAAGTTCGAGCTTGCCGGCTGGCGCGATACCGCATTCGCGTTGCCGTTGCTGGGCAAGGCGCTGTTCGCCATGTTCCTGGCATCGGCCATCAATGATCTGATGATCCGCGGCTACGGCCTGGCCTTCTGCCGGCGCTTCGGGCTGCTGCGCTGGTATGTCCCGTTGACGGTGCTGGTCTACGCGCTCGACGACTCCTGGAACGAGGGCATCGACCCGGGGAACCTGCTGTTCTCCGCCATCCTCGGCCTCTCGCTGGCCTGGAGCGTGGTCAGGACCGGCACGCTGTGGATGAGCATAGGCATCCATTGGGGCGGCAATGTCTGCTACCGGCTGGTCGCGGGCTTCGACGGCCAGGGCGCGCCGCGCCTGGAGCACGTCATCGATGGCGCGCGCTTCGATTACGCCGCTCTGGCGGTGACCGCGCTGATGTTCCCGCTGGTCGTCCTGGCCACGCGGTGGGTACCGGGCCGCTCCCTCGCTTTTCCGGAGCGGGCTGGGGTGAGCGACGGCGGCTCGCGCGAGCGCTAGTCGTCCGCGATACGCACCACCAGCTTGCCGAAGTTTCGCCCCTCGAGCATGCCGATGAACGCCTGCGGCGCGCTCTCCAGACCGTCGACGACATCCTCCCGATACCGGATCTTTCCCTGCCGGACCCACTCGCCCATCGCCGCCAGGAACTCCCCGAAGCGCGGGCCGTAGTCATCGAAGATGATGAAACCCTGCATCCTGATGCGCTTGGTGAGCAGCGTGCGCATGAGCAGACCCAGGCGATCGGGCCCGGGCGGCAACCTGGTGTCGTTGTACTGGGCGATCAGTCCGCACAGCGGCACGCGGGCCCTGGTGTTGAGCAACGGCAGCACGGCGTCGAACACGGCGCCGCCGACGTTTTCGAAGTACACGTCGATGCCTTGCCGGCAGGCCGCTTCCAGTTGCTGGGGAAAATCCTTCGCGCGGTGGTCGGCGCAGGCGTCGAAGCCCAGTTCGTCCACCACGTACCCGCATTTCTCGTTGCCGCCGGCGATGCCCACGACGCGGCACCCCTTGAGCCTGGCAATCTGGCCGACCACCGAGCCCACCGCGCCGCTGGCCGCGGCCACCACCACGGTCTCGCCCGGCTTCGGCTGGCCGATGTCCAGCAGTCCCATGTAAGCGGTGAACCCCGGCATGCCCAGCACGCCGAGCGCCAGCGAGGGCTGCGCCATGCCGGGGTCCAGCCGGCTCAGCCCCCGGCCATCGGAAAGGGCGTAGTCCTGCCAACCGCCGTAGGCGAGCACGAGGTCGCCGGCCTGCCAGTCCGGGTGCCGGGACGCCAGCACCCGCGCAACGGTGCCACCGACCATCACGTCGCCCACCGCCATCGGCGCGGCATACGACTCGGCATCGCTCATGCGCCCGCGCATGTAGGGATCGAGCGAGAGGTAAAGATTGCGCAGCAGCAGCTCGCCCTCTCCGGGTTCGGGCACCGGCCGCTCGGTCAGGTCGAAGTTGGCCGGGGTCGGCGCGCCGACCGGGCGCGAGGCGAGCGTGATCTGGCGGTTGACGGAAGCAGGGGATGGCATGGCGGGCCCGCGCGTTGAGTGGGGTCGCCCAGCTTCGGACAGTCGCCGTGGCGCCCGCGTGCAGCAGCGCACGCGCCGGCCATGGCAGGCAGAGGATGGGCTTGGGCCGATCCTACGGCAGGCGCATCGTCCCGGTATCGATATAGCGCTGGTGCCAGGACAGCGCCTCGGTCAGCAGCGACGGCGATTGCTGCCCGTACGAGTGCGCCCGGGCCCGCTCGAAATAATCGGCCAGGGCCGGGCGGTAATCCGGATGTGCGCACTTGTCGATGATCGAGCGCGCCCGCTGCTTGGGCGACAAGCCGCGCAGGTCGGCCAGGCCCTGCTCGGTGACGATCACCTGCACGTCCTGCGGGATGTGGTCGACGTGGCTGGCCTGCGGCACGATCGCGGAGATCCGCCCGTCCTTGGCCGTCGAGGGCGTCATGAAGATCGAGATGTAGGCGTTGCGCGCGAAGTCGCCCGAACCGCCGATGCCGTTCTGGATGCGCGAGCCCATCACGTGGGTCGAATTGACTGCGCCGTAGATGTCCGCCTCGATCATCCCGTTCATCGCCAGGCAGCCGAGCCGGCGGATCACTTCCGGATGGTTGCTGATCTCCTGCGGCCGCAACAGGATGCGCTCCCGATAGCGCGCCACGTCGGCGTTGAAAGCGGCTGCCGCCTCGGGGCTGAGCGAGAAGCCGGTTGCCGAGATGACGCCCAGCCGGCCGGCCGCCAGCAGGTCGAGCATGCCGTCCTGGATCACCTCGGTGTAGGCATTCATGCGCTCGAACGGACTGTCGACCAGGCCGCCGAGTACCGCGTTGGGGATGTTGCCCACACCCGACTGGATCGGCAGCAATGCTGCCGGCAGCCGCCCGACCTTCACCTCGTTGCGCAGGAACTCGAGCAGGTGGCCGGCGATCGCGCGGGCGGCCGCATCCGGCGCCCTGAACGGCAGGTTGCGGTCGGGTGCATCGGTTTGCACCACCGCGACCACCTTGTCCGGATCGCAGCGCAGGTAGGGTTGGCCGATGCGGTCGCCGGGACGCAAGATCGGGATCGGCACGCGGTTGGGTGGCAGCGCGGTGCCGTAGTAGATGTCGTGCATGCCATCGAGCGCTGCGCTCTGCCAGCGGTTGACCTCCACGATCACCTGGCGCGCCTGGTCGATCCAGGTCTTGTTGTTGCCGACCGAGGAGGAGGGCACCAATGCGCCATCGGCCGTGATGCCACTGACCTCGATCACCGCCGTGTCCAGCGTTCCCAGGAAACCCTGCCACGCCATCGGCGCGACCTGGCTCAGGTGCAGGTCGAAGTACTCCATCCGCCCGGCGTTGATCTGCTCGCGTACCAGCGGATCGGAGTTGTAGGGCAGGCGGAACTCGATGCCCTCGGCCCGGGCCAGCGCGCCATCGAGCTCCGGCCCGGTCGAGGCGCCGGTCCACACCCGCACGCGGAACGGCCGCCCGGCCGCGTGCTCGGCCTCGATCCGCGCGGCCAGCGCCATCGGCACGGCCTTGGGGTAGCCCGAACCGGTAAAGCCGCTCATGCCCACGGTGCTGCCGGGTGCAATGAACCGGGCCGCCTCGGCGGCGCCCATCACCTTGGCGCGCAGCCTGGCACATTCGATCCGGCTCCCGTCGCTCATCGGTCCTCCGCGGCTGGCTGGTCCAGGCAAATAGGGATACACCGCCGGGCGCGTTGGTGACGTGTTCAGGGCACGGGCCCCGGGCCGGGACAGCGGGGGTGCCGTGCGGGATAATCGCCTGCTGGATGGCGTGCAGCGGGGCATGGGCACGTCCGTAGATGAACCGGGGGGTGCTTGCGTTCAGCCCGTCGCGCCGCTTTACGGGCGTGTGTGATATCAACGCGCGCTTGACGCGAACTCCGAGCGACAAGGTGACCATTTGAACAGAATGACCGAACAAGCCTCCGTAGGCGTGGCCGGACTGGACGATGTACTCAGCGGCGGCCTGACCAAGGGCTGCCTGTTTCTGCTGGAAGGCAGCCCGGGCACGGGCAAGACCACCCTCGGCCTGCAGTTCCTGCTGGCCGGACGGGCCGCCGGGGAACGCGCGCTCTACGTGACCATGTCCGAAACCGAAGACGAGCTGCGCAACACCGCCGCTTCGCACGGATGGTCGCTCGACGGGGTGGAGATCTTCGAGCTGGTGCCGCCGGAGAATCTTCTCGACGAGGCGCAGCAGCAGAGCCTGCTGTATTCCTCCGATCTCGAACTGGGCGAGACCACCAGTCGCATTTTCCGGGCGTTCGAGCAGATCCGCCCCGACCGGGTGGTGCTCGACAGCCTGGCCGAGATCCGCCTGCTTGCGCAGGGCTCGCTGCGCTACCGCCGCCAGGTGCTTTCGCTGAAGCACTACTTCGCGCAGTCGCGGGCCACCGTGCTGATGCTTGACGACCTGACCAGCGACACCACCGACCGGACCGTGCACAGCGTCGCCCACGGCGTGATCCGCCTGGAAGAGCTGTCGCCCGACTACGGTGCCGAGCGCCGGCGCATGCGCGTGCTCAAGTACCGGGGCCGGCAGTACCGCGGCGGCTACCACGATTTCGTGATCCGCCGCGGCGGGCTGCAAGTGTATCCACGCCTGGTGGCAGGCGAGCATGGCGAGGACTTCGTGCGCGACCAGCTGCCCTGTCCCTCGCCCCAGTTCAGCGCGCTGCTCGGCGGTGGCATCGAGCGGGGTTCCAGCGTGCTGGTGCTGGGTCCGGCCGGTACCGGCAAGTCGCTGATGGTGCTGACCTTCCTCGCCAAGGCGGTGGAGCGTGGCGAGCGCGCCGCGATCTTCATCTTCGACGAGGAGCGGGCGCTGTTCCTCCAGCGCGCGCTGGGCGTGGGCATCGACATCCAGGGCATGGTCGACGGCGGCGGGCTGGTGATCGAGCAGGTGGATGCGGCCCAGATGACCCCCGGCGAGTTTTCCGCCCGTGTCCGCGAACTGGTCGAGCAGGGCGTGCAAACGGTGGCGATCGACAGCCTCAACGGCTACCAGGCGGCGATGCCCGAGGAGCAGGCGCTGGTGCTGCACATCCACGAACTGCTGCAGTTCCTCAACCGGCGCGGCGTCACGACCTACCTCACCGTCGCCCAGCACGGGCTGGTCGGGGATATGAAGACGCCCGTTGACGTCACCTACCTGGCGGACACGGTTATCCTGCTTCGCTACTTCGAAGCCCAGGGCCGCGTGCGTCGTGCGATCTCCGTGGTGAAAAAGCGCGCCAGCGCACACGAGGACACCATCCGCGAGTACCAGATCGGCCGCGGCGGCTTCTTGCTGGGCGAGCCGCTGGTGCAGTTCCAGGGCGTTCTGCGTGGTATCCCGAGCATCGCCCCGGGCGATGCCGAAAGCCGCCTGCTGCCGGACCGCGCGTGATCCCACATCTTTCCGAGCGTGCCCTCATCCTGGCGCCCCATGGCCGCGACGCCCATGTCGCGGCCGCGATCCTCGGGGAAGCGGGCATCCGTTCCCTGGTGTCCTCTTCCCTTGGTGGGCTGGTGGCCGGCATGGACGCCGGCGCCGGGTTCGCGCTGGTCACCGAGGAAAGCCTGCGGGAGGCCGACCTGCGCCCCCTCTGCGATTGGCTGGAAGGCCAGCCGGAGTGGTCCGACTTTCCGTTCATCCTGGTCACGCATCGTGGCGGCATCGAGCGCAACCCGGCCTCCGCCCGCCTGCTGGCGGTGCTGGGCAACGTCACCTTCCTGGAGCGGCCGTTCCACCCCACCACGCTGGTAAGCCTGGGGCAGGCCGCCCTGCGTGGGCGCAGGCGACAATACGAAGCCCGCGCGCGCCTGGCCGCACTGCACGACAGCGAGCAGCGCTTCCGGGCGGCGGTGCGGGCGGTACAGGGCGTGTTGTGGACCAACAACGCGCACGGCGAGATGGAGGGCGAGCAGCCCGGATGGGAAAGCCTGACCGGGCAGGACGCGGCCGAATCGGCGGGCTTCGGCTGGGTCAAGGCGCTCCATCCGGACGACGTGCAACCGACGCTTGCCGCCTGGCAGGAGGCACGAGCAGCACGCCGCATGTTCAGGAGCGAGCACCGCCTGCGCACCCGCGAGGGCGCATGGCGCACCTTCAGCGTGCGTGCCATTCCCACGTTCGACCGCAGCGGGGAGATACGCGAGTGGGTCGGCGTGCATACCGACGTAACTGACCAGCGCGCCACCGAGCAATCGCTTCGCGAACTGACCGCCACGCTCGAGCAACGCGTGATCGAGGAAGCCGCCGCCCGCGAAGATGCGATGGCCAAGCTGCACGAGGCGCAGAAGCTCGAGACCATTGGGCAACTGACCGGCGGCGTGGCGCATGACTTCAACAACCTGCTGATGCCGATCACCGGCGCGCTCGACATGCTGCAACGCCGGTTCGGCGAGGCCGACGCGCGTGCCGGCCGCCTCATCACCAACGCGCTGCAGTCGGCCGAGCGCGCCAAGCTGCTGGTGCAGCGCCTGCTCGGATTCGCGCGGCGACAAAGCCTGGAAACCCAGGCCGTCGAGCTGGCCGGATTGCTCGATGGCATGCGCGACCTCATCAAGAGCTCCGTCGGTTCGACGATCATCCTGCGCACGGACTTTCCCCCCGATCTGCCGCAGGTGCTGGCCGACCCCCATCAGCTGGAACTGGCGATCCTCAATCTCTGCGTCAACGCACGCGATGCCATGCCCAGGGGCGGTACGCTGACGATCGAGCTGGCACGCATGGTTTCGGCTCCGGCGCCGAACCTTCCAGACACCGGCTACGTCCGCGTCGCCGTGACCGACACCGGCATGGGCATGGACCGCGAAACCCTCTCGCGGGCCATCGAACCGTTCTTTTCCACCAAGGAAACCGGCCGCGGGACGGGCCTGGGTCTGTCCATGGTGCACGGTCTGGCTGCCCAGCTCGGCGGTCACTTCGCGATCGACAGCACGCCTGGCGTGGGCACGCGCGTGGAGCTGTGGCTGCCGGTCACCGCCTCGACCCCGTTGGCGCAACGGCGCGACGCCGACGAGTGCCGCGTCCCGGTACCAAGGCGCCCGCTGGACGTGCTGCTGGTCGACGACGAGCAACTCGTGCGCGACGGCACCGCTGCCATGCTGCGCGAACTGGGCCATGGGGTGGTCGAAGCCAGCGGTGCGGGCGAGGCGCTGGACAAGTTGCGCGAAGGCCTTCGCGTCGATCTGGTGGTGACCGACTACAAGATGCCGCGCATGGACGGTGCTGAACTGGCGCGTCATCTGCACATCTCCCGGCCTGACCTGCCTGTCCTGCTGATCACCGGTTACAGCGGCCACGCGGAGGGCACCCGCGGCCTGGCGCGGCTGGGCAAGCCATTCCGCCAGGCGGATATCGCCGTGGCCATCGAAGAACTCGTGCATCCCAAGGAAACGCGAACGGCGCAGGCTGGCGGGGCTGCCTAGGTTCGGCAGGCGTCACGCTTCCTTGGCGCCCGCTTAACTTCGAAGTCACAAGTCTTGCATCCCCGGCGGGGGTGCGGGCGCATGGAAAAACTGATCGTCGCAGTGCTGTCCAGGAAGCGGCCTCCCGCCGTGGCGGGCTACATCGTGTCGTTCGGGCTGGTCCTGGCGGTACTGGGGCTGGAGCAACTTTTCACGCCGGCGCTGCACCGCTATCTGCCGTTCCTGCTGGTCGTGTTTTTCGCGTCGATCATCTTCGGCAGGCCCATCGGCCTGTTCACCACCCTGTTCAGCGCTTTGCTCGGCGACGGGGTCATCGGCCTGGTGCTCCATCGCCGCTCGCCTGCTGCCGATGAAGTGTTGTTCTTCGTGCTTTTCGTCGCGGTCGGCGCAGCTACCGCGGTAGTGATCGACGCGCTGCGCTCGGCCGTGTGCAAGCTGCTGGACGCGGAGGCGGAAACCTCGTTGCTCCTGGATGAACTGGCGCATCGCACACGCAACGACCTGATGATGATTGCCTCGGTGCTGGGCCTGCAGGCCATGCGCCAGAGCGATCCGCACGCGCGCCAGGCCCTGGAGTCGGCCGTCGCCCGTGTCCGGGTGATCGCCGAAGCGCAGGAGCGCCTTCGCAAATCCGGCAAGCATGGCGAGGTGGAAGTCGCCTCCTACCTGCGCGCACTCGGCCACGGCCTGGCCGAACTCCTGCGTGACGTCCGCCCGATCCGCGTCCGCGTCCTGGCCACACCGATGTTCGTGGACGCCCCTGTCGCCGTCTCGATCGGCCTGATCGCCAACGAACTGGTCACCAACGCCTTCAAGTACGCCTTCCCGGACGGGCAGGGCGGCACCGTGCAGATTACCCTGCAACCCTCCGCCGAAGGCGTTGTGCTTAGCGTGGAAGACGACGGCGTCGGCGTCCCGCCAGCGAAGAAGGACGGCCTGGGCACCCGCCTGGTGCAACTGCTCACCTCGCACCTGGGCGGGACGGTCCAGAGCATGCCCCGCGAGCGCGGGCATGGCGTGAGGGTGCTGCTGCCAGTCAAACCCGTCGTACCACCGGCCAGCGCAACGGAATGATCGGTCGTGGGCTTGATGAGGGGCACTCCGCCAGTGCGCCGGTCGTCTGCAAGCGTGTTGCGCTTGCGACATCGGGCTGCGCACCCGCCAGGTGTCTTTCAGGCCATGGCAATCACTGGCGTCGCCGGCGGCCTCGCAACCGTAAGCTCCCCCGTTAGGCAGACATCTCGAAAGTAGAACTTTCTGGCATCGTTCCCGAGCCAGGAGGTTCCATGAAGAAGTCGAAGTTCACCGAGACGCAGATCGTCTCGATCCTCAAGCAGGCCG
>NZ_JBHZGK010000010.1:0-113840 GCF_051900425.1 Frateuria sp. GZRR33 | reverse complement strand
GTCGGCACGCTGATACCGGCCTGGCGACAGATGTCCTTGATGGGCACCCCGGCGTCGGCCTGCTTGAGGATCGAGACGATCTGCGTCTCGGTGAACTTCGACTTCTTCATGGAACCTCCTGGCTCGGGAACGATGCCAGAAAGTTCTACTTTCGAGATGTCTGCCTAACGGGGGAGCTTACGTGACCTCTTGGCTCGACGCCGCGTTGTTTGTTTCGCTTCGTGATTGCGAGCCCTACGGACAACCAAGGACGAATGTCCTCTTCGCGAGAGAGAGTCGCAAAAAGCCGATACCTGCCAATCCGCCGGATGCCTCCCTGGCCTCAGCTCCCGAGCGCCCGCGGTATAGCGGCGGCAGCTCCTCTAAGAGCGAGCGACTGACCAAGCAAAGCGAAGAGGCACCTAGCTTTTTAGCCACCCGTGCTTAGCCAGGCCATTTCTTTGGTTACTTTCTTTGGGCCAGCAAAGAAAGTGACCCGAGCGCCGACAGGCGATCGGAAGCCCGCCGCAGGCGAGCCAAGTCGCGGGGATACCACGCAGGAACGACAAGCAAAGCCCCCCATGCAGGAGGCACCCCTGCGAGCCCCGGCCCCTCACCCCAACCCTCTCCCCGGAGGGGAGAGGGAGCCACCTGCGGCGAACGTGCACGGCCTCGCGCCCTTTCTGTGCCTCAACTGCCGAGCGCACAGGCACCTGGCCGTTTAGCCACCCGTGTTTAGCGGGCCATTCCTTTGGCTACCTTCTTCGGGCAAGCAAAGAAAGTGACCCTAGCGCCGGCAGGCGATCGGAAGCCCGCGGCAGGCGAGCCCAGTCGCAGGGAGGCGACGCGAGAACGACAAACAAGGCAGCGCTCTCGCAGGCATCCCCGCGAGCCCCGACCCCTCACCCCAACCCTCTCCCCGGAGGGGAGAGGGAGCTCAGAAAAGCACCACGCCCTAGCGGACGTACCGGCGCCGAGCCCAGGCGCCAGCGAACAGGCCGACGCCGAAAGCCACGTACACGGCTGCAATCGAGGCCCGCCCGATATGCCGCTCGAAACCCGGACGGAACCGGGGCGGCGTGATCGTGTAATCCACCACGCAAGCGGCCGTCGCCACCGCCGCGGCGCGCGCGGCCGACACCCGGGGCGGCGCAGGCCAGCGCAGACACCAGGCCTCGTAAATGCCCGCCCACCACAGCGAGCTGAAGTGATGCACCGCGTACCCCACCGCCGTGTAACGCCAGCTCGGCCCGACGTGCCGCTTCGCCCGCCGCCCCCACAACCATTGGCTGGGCGCATTCACCCCGGCCAGCGGCGCGCGCGCTTCGCACGCACTACACGCCGCCACCACCACGCTCGACAACACCGCGGCGATTGCGCCGCTGAGGTTGGTGCGGGCAATCCACGAGGGTTTGAGGCGCGCGAGCGGCGTGGGCATGACGGAAGCCTCCGGAGGGAACAAGGCGCGCTTGCGCGTGCTGGTGCTTGGCGCGGATGGGCTGATCGGGCGAGCCGTGTGCGATGCGCTGCAGGCGGCCGGCCATCGCCCCGTGCGCGGCGTCCGGCACAGGCAGGGTAGCGGTGGCGCGGGTGTAGGCCATGTCGAGGCGGACTTCGCGCACGACATCCATCAGGCCGACTGGCTGCCACGGCTCCAGGGCATCGACGCGGTGGTCAATGCCGTGGGCATCTTCGCCGAGCATGGCGCGCAGACGTTCCGGCGCATCCACACACAGACGCCGCGCGCGCTGTTCGCGGCCTGTCGCGCCGCGGGCATCACGCGCGCCGTGCAGATCTCCGCGCTGGGTGCCGACGAACACGCGACGAGTCGCTTCCATCGCAGCAAGCGAGCCGGGGACGCGGCGCTGCACGCGATGGTGCCGACCGGGACGGCGCTGCAGCCTTCGCTCGTGTTCGGTTCGACCGGTGCCAGCAGCCGGATGCTGATGCTGCTTTCCTGGCTGCCGCTGGCGGTGTTGCCCGGCAGCGGGCGCCAGCGTATCCAGCCGATCCACGTCGATGACGTTGCGGCGCTGATCGTGCGCCTGCTGGAGGACGACGCGCGCCCACCCAGCCTGGCCGCGGTGGGGCCGCAGGCGCTCTCGCTGGCGCGCTACCTGTCGGTGCTGCGGCGTGCGCTCGGTGGTGGGCGATTGCGCGTGCTCGGCATCCCGACGACCTGGCTGGCGCGCGTCGGCCGGCTCGGCGGGCACTGGGTGGACCGCGAGGCGCTGGCCATGCTCGACCGCGGAAACACGGCCGATGCCGCGCCCGCCACGCACTGGCTGGGCCATCCGCCGCGACCGCCGCGCCTGTTCCTGTCGCGGGCCGAGGCGGCGGACATGCGGGTGCTGCTCGCCTGGCGTGTCTGGGCCCTCGTGGGCCGGGTCGCCGTCGCGCTGGTATGGCTGGTAACCGCGCTGCTATCGCTCGGCGTGTACCCGGTGGCAGGCAGTTTTGACCTGCTGGCGCACGTCGGTTTGCACGGTCCCATGGCGTCGGCCGCGCTCTATGGCGGCGCGCTGCTCGACCTTGTGCTGGGCATCGCCACGTTGGCGTTGCACGGCCGTGCGCTGCGGATCACTTACCTGGCGCAGGTGGCGCTCATCCTTTCCTACACGGCCATCATCACGATCGCCCTGCCGGCGTTCTGGCTGCACCCGTTCGGGCCGATCCTGAAGAACCTGCCGATGCTGGCGCTGATCGGCGCGTTGTACGCCACCGAGCGGCGCTGATGGCCTATCTCATCGTCAAATGGCTGCACGTGCTGTCGTCCACGCTGCTGTTCGGCACCGGCATCGGTACGGCCTTCTACCTGCTGGTGGTCAGCCTGCACCGCGACGTGCGCGTGGTAGCGGTGGTGGCACGCTACGTCGTGATTGCCGACTGGCTGTTCACCGCGACCACCGTGGTGTTCCAGCCCGCGAGCGGCTTCTGGATGGTGCACTGGGCAGGGATTCCCTGGCGCAGCGGCTGGGTCGGCTGGTCCACGCTGCTCTACGCGCTGGCGGTGGCCTGCTGGTTGCCGGTGGTGGTGTTGCAGGTGCGCATGCGGGACCTGGCGGTCGACGCGGCGGCGCGCGGCGAGCCCTTGCCGCCGGGATACTGGCGGGCCTTCCGGCTGTGGGTGGCGCTGGGCATCCCGGCCTTCTTCGCCTTCGTGGCGGTGTTCTACCTGATGGTGGTCAAGCCGCCGTTGTAGCAGCGCACCCTGTGCGCGGCCTTGCGGCATGGCGGTCGCGCACAGGTACGCTCCTACAAGGGGCGGCTTTTGCGCAGGGCGGCCAAAACGAGACGCTGTTGGAGGCGCTCGCCGACGCCCCTGGGCTGGCCTAGCCGCATACGCTCGAGCGCCGGCGCTTCGCCCGCCACCGGTTCGCCCGGCCGCAGGAAAGCGCTGGCCACGGCAAGACGTCCGCGCCACGTCGCACCATGCTCCTTGAGCCAGCCCAGGGCGGGGACGAGCCGCAACTCGTCGTCCGTGAAGTCGCTGCCGAACGGAAACGTCGGCAGCAGCCCCCCGCGCCTGAGCGGCGCCAATGCCTGTTCCAGGCAGTCCGGTCGATGCCGGCGCCATGCCTCGGGAATCCGGAAACCCGGCGCAAGCTTGCCGTTCGCCTTGGCCTCGGCAGCCAGCGCATCGAGGAAGCGCGCGTCACAGATCGAAAGCATCGCCTCGATGCATTCGCTGTCGCTCTTGCCGCGCAGGTCGGCGGCGCCGTACTCGGTCACCACGATGTCGCGCAGGTGGCGCGGGATGGTGGTGTAACCGTAGTTGAAGCGGATGTTGGTGCGTACCTCGCCGCCCTCGCGGCGGGTCGCGCGCAGCAGCAGGATCGAGCGGCCGTCGTCCAGCTCGTGGGCCATCGCGACGAAGTTGTACTGGCCGCCCACGCCGCTGACCACCTGGCCATCCTCCAGCGCGTCGGACACCGCTCCGCCCAGCAACGTGGCCATCATGCAGGTATTGAAGAAGCGCGCGCCCCGGCGCTGCAGCGCGGCCAGCGGCTGGTGGTCGCCATAGAGCTGGTTGACGTTGGAGACCGGGCACATGTCGATGGCATCCGGATCGGTAGCCTCGGTGGCGTCGAGCCACGCGTACAGCTCGCGGCTGCCCAGGAAGAACGCGCCACGCAGGTAATGCCCGCCCGGCGTGGCCGGATTGAGCCGGCCAGCGGCCGCGGCCTTCTCCAGTGCCAGGTTGTCCCAGCTGCGGCGCTTGAGGATGCCGGCGCGTGCCAGGTGCATGAAGCCGTCCATCACCATCTCGCTGGCGCCATACAGGCCCGCCTCGAACGGCTCCAGCCCGCCGATGCGCCGGGCCAGCGCCAGGGTCGGGCTCTCGCCGTCGAGCGCGCGCAGGCCGTCACGCCAGGCGGCGTTGTCCTGCTGGCGCAGCAGCAGGCTGTGGACCAGTGCGTCGGACAGTGCGCCGATGCCGATCTGCAGGCAGCCGCCGTCGTTCACCAGCGCACTCGCGTTGAGGCCGATCGCGTATTCGGCCACGCCCACCGGCGTGCGCGGGGGGGCGAACAGGCGCGGCGAACGCGCCGGGACGAGTTCCATGTCGAAGAAGTCGGCCGCGACCTCCGCATGCCCGCTGAGGTAGGGCAGGTCCGGATGCACCACCGCCACGCACAGCGGCCGCGGCTTGCCGGCACGGGCGCACTGGGCCAGGAAGTCGAGCGTCAGGTCCGGGTTGCTGGAGAGGCTGTAGCGCACGCCCTCCGGCGTCTCGCGCCGCGCCACCAGTTGCACCAGGAGATTCACGTCCTGCGCGGCCAGGTCGCGCGCGACGTGGGTGTAGTTCTGGCTGATGTAATCGCGCTGCGCGCGCGGCGCGTGCAGCAAGGCGCCGGACTGCAGGTAGAACTCGTGAACGGCCACGTTGGAGGGAAGTGCGTGGCGCTGCTCGGCCAGGGCGTACTCGAGATCCTCGTAGTCGGCGCCGAAGTGCCGCTCCAGGAAGGGCGCGAGGAAGCGAGCTTCGAGCCCGGGCTTCGGCTGCGGCCGGGTCAACGACAATGCGGTGTAGATCCTCAGCGACCGGGCCGGATCGGCCACGGTCAGCCGGTACAGCGCGTTGAGCAGGCCATGCGGCTTGCCCAGGCCCAGCGGCGCGGCGACGCACAGATGCGCCCCCAGCCGGTCGGCGATGAGCTGTGCGCAGGCGGCAGTGTCGTCGAGGCGCGTCGCGGGCGGCATGTGCCGATCATGGCAGAAGCCGCAAGAGACGCGCATCGACCCGGCGACATTCACGGCACGGCCCATGCCCTAAACTCGCCGCCATGGCGACGACCCCGCTGATTCCCTCCGCGCCCAGCCGCTTCCTGGCCGAACAAGCCCTGAGCCGTGCTGCCGGTGCGCCGCTGATCGGCGGCAACGCGGTCGAGCTGCTGATCGATGCGCAGGCTCATTTCGACGCCTGGCTCGCCGCGATCCGCGGCGCCCGCCAGCGCGTCCTGCTGGAGAACTACCTGATCAGCGACGACGAGGTGGGCCGCGCCTTCCGCGATGCGCTGGTCGAACGCGCGCGGGCCGGCGTGATGGTCGCGGTGGCCTGCGACTGGCTCGGCTGCCTGGGCCAGTCCGGCTATGGGTTCTGGCAGACCCTGCGCCGCGCCGGCGGCGAGGTGCGCGTATTCAACCCGCCCCAGTTGGGCAAGCCGTTCGGCTGGATCACCCGCGACCATCGCAAGCTGCTGGTGGTCGACGGCCACCTCGGCTTTCTATCGGGCGTGTGCATCAGCGCGCGCTGGCTGGGCAACGCCGCGCGCGGCGTGCCGCCATGGCGCGACACCGGCGTGGCGCTGCACGGTCCGGCGGTGGCCGAGCTGGAACAGGCCTTCGCGCAGAGCTGGGCGAGCATGGGCAAGCCCCTCGCGCTGCCGCCGCCGGAAGACCGCACGGCCGGCGAGATCGCCCTGCGCGTGATCGCCACCCAGCCTTCGACCGCCGGCATGTACCGGCTCGACCAGCAGGTCGCCGCGATGGCGCGCCGCACGCTGTGGATCACCGACGCCTACTTCGTCGGCATGGCCCCGTACGTGCAGGCGCTGGCCTCGGCCGCACGCGACGGCGTGGACGTGCGCCTGCTGGTGCCGGGCACCAGCGACATCCCGCTGGTCGCCGGCATGTCCCGCTCCGGTTACCGGCCGCTGCTCAAGGCCGGCATCCGGGTGTTCGAATGGAACGGCTCGATGCTGCACGCCAAGACGGCCGTGGCCGACGGCCAGTGGGCGCGCGTGGGCTCGTCCAACCTCAACATCGCCAGCTGGCTGGGCAACCGCGAGATCGACGTGGCGGTCGAGGACACCGGCTTCGCTGGGCTGCTGGCCGAGCAGTACGAACGCGATCTCACCAACGCCACCGAGATCGTGCTGGCACCGCGTCGGCACCGGCCGCATATCGCGCGGGTAAAGAGCAGCACCGAACGCCCACCGCGCCCCAAGCGCCCGGGCGGCAGCACCAGCCGCGCCGCGGCCGGCGCGCTGCGCATCGCCAACACGGTCGGCGCGGTGCTGACCGATCGCCGCGTGCTCGGCGACACCGAACGCGGCCCGCTGCTGGTTGGCATCATCGTGCTGACCGTGCTGGCGGTCGTGGCGATTGCCTGGCCCAAGGCGCTGAGCTGGCCGATCGCAACCTTTTCCGTGTGGTTCGCCTTCAACCTGTCGATCCGCCTGTGGCGGCTTCGCCGCCGGAAGTAGCCGCGCATGCGCCTTCGGTAGGAGCCCCCAGGTGGGCGATGCTCTTGCGGCAGCCGGAGCGAAGGCATCGCCCACATGGGGCTCCCGAAAGAGGGGTTCCGCGGATAAGGTAATTCCTGCGCTACCTCGCCCAAGCGCATGTGCAACAAGCGCTTCGTGCTAGGCTCGACGGTCCATGCGCACCCCCGACCAACCCGCCGCTCCGCCGCGCAATATCCTCACCCCGAGCACGCTCAACCGGCTGGTGCGCGGGCTGCTGGAGGACGCGCTGCCGCTGGTGTGGATCGAGGGCGAGCTGTGCAACGTGTCGCGCCCGGCCTCGGGGCACCTCTACTTCACCCTGAAGGACGCCGGCGCCCAGGTGCGCGCGGCGATGTTCAAGCCCAAGAGCAGCTGGCTGCGCTTCAGGCCGGCCGACGGCATGCACGTGCTGGTGCGGGCGCGGGTCGGCCTGTACGAACCCCGCGGCGAGTTCCAGCTGGTCGCCGAACATATGGAGCTGGCCGGCGAGGGCGCGCTGCGACGCGAGTTCGATCTGCTCAAGGCGCGGCTCGAGGCGGAAGGCCTGTTCGAGGCCTCCCGCAAGCGCGCCCTGCCCCGCTTCGCCCGGCGCATCGGCGTGATCACCTCGGCCACTGGCGCGGCGATCCGTGACGTGCTGAGCGTGCTGCGCCGGCGCTGGCCGCTGGTCGAGGTGGAAGTATTACCGGTGCCGGTACAGGGCCGCGAGGCGCCACCGGCGATCGTGGCGATGCTGCGCAGGGCTTCGGCCACGCGCCGCCACGACGTGCTGTTGCTGACCCGTGGCGGCGGCTCGCTGGAAGACCTGATGGCCTTCAGCGACGAAGCGGTCGCCCGCGCCGTGCATGCCAGCGCGGTTCCGGTGGTGAGCGCGGTCGGGCACGAGATCGACTTTTCCATTGCCGATTTCGTCGCCGATCTGCGCGCGGCCACGCCCTCGGCCGCCGCCGAGCTGCTGGTGCCGGACGCGCTTGCCCTGCGGCGGCACCTGGGCCAGTTGGCGCAACGCCTGCAACTGCTGCAAAGCCGCCGGCTGCAGGCGCAGACCCAGCGCCTCGACCACCTGCTCGCCCGCCTGCACGCGCAGCGCCCGCAGGCACGGCTGGCGCGCGACCGCGAACGGCTCGTGCAACTGCACCGTCGCCTGCACGCGGCGCTGCGCGAGCAGGTCCGCACCCGCTCGACCCGGCTCGAGCGACTGCACGCGCGCCTGCTGGCGCAGCATCCGCGCCAGCGACTGCAGTTGCTGCAGCGGCGACTGGCCGAACGCGAACGCTCGCTGCAGCAATGCATGGGCCATCGACTGGAACGCGCCCGCCTGACGTTGCGCCAGTCCGCCCGCGCGCTGCAGGCGGTCTGCCCGCTGGCGACGCTGGAGCGCGGCTACGCGATCATGTTCGACAGCGAAGGCCACGTGTTGCGCACCGCGAAGGACGCGCCGCCGGGGACGCCCCTGCGCGCGCGGCTGGCCGACGGCCAGTTGTCGCTGAAGGTGATCGACAACTCCTAGGGTGGGCTTCAGCCCACCTTCCCCGTGCGGCCATGGTGGGCTGAAGCCCACCCTACGCCCATCGGCTCACGTGTCGGCAACGCCGTCGGCGGCACCCTGCCCCTTGCCCCTCCGGGAGACGTCCATGCTCGAGAAGACCTACCCCTACTACCTGGCCAACCGCCCGCAGCACCCCAACGCCGACCTCGAGGTCCGCGACAAGTACAGCGGCAAGGTCGCCACCCGCGTGGCCGTGCCCGATGCACGCGCGATGGAGAAGGCGATCGCGGCGGCGGTAAAGGCCACCGCGCCGATGCGCGCGTTCAAGCCCTGGGCGCGCCAGGCGGTGCTGGAACACTGCGTGGCGCGCTTCGAGCAGCGCCGCGACGAATTGGCGCTGGCGCTGTGCGTGGAAGCAGGCAAGCCGATCAAGGACGCCGCTGGCGAGGTGACGCGGCTGATCGAGACCTTCCGCATCGCCGCCGCCGAAGCGGTGCGCCTGGATGGCGAGACGCTCAACCTGGAACTCGCGCCGCGCCTGGACGGTTATCACGGCTTCACCAGGCGGGTGCCGATCGGCCCGGTCTCCTTCATCACGCCGTTCAACTTTCCCCTCAACCTGGTCGCGCACAAGGTCGCCCCGGCGATCGCCGCCGGCTGCCCGTTCGTGCTCAAGCCCTCCGAGAAGACCCCCATCGGCGCGCTGATCATCGGCCAGGTGCTGGCCGAGACCGACCTGCCCAAGGGCGCGTTCTCGATCCTGCCCGTCGGCGGCAAGGAAGCCTCGCCGCTGGTCGAGGACGAGCGCTTCAAGCTGCTTTCCTTCACCGGCGGCCAGATCGGCTGGGACCTCAAGGCCCGCGCAGGCCGCAAGAAGGTGGTGCTGGAGCTGGGCGGCAACGCGGCGTGCATCGTCGATGCCGACCAGGGCGACAAGCTCGACGCCATCGTGCAGCGGCTGGTGTTCGGTGCGTTCTACCAGTCCGGCCAGAGCTGCATCGGCGTGCAGCGGATCTACGCGCACGCCTCGCTCTACGAGGCCCTGAAGAAGAAGCTGGTCAGCGCCACGAAGAAGCTCAAGGCAGGCGATCCGAAGAAGAAGGACGTGTTCATCGGCCCGATGATCGACGAGGCCGCGGCCGAGCGCCTGCACGGTTGGATCGAAGAAGCGCGTCGCGCCGGCGCGACATTGCTCTGCGGCGGCAAGCGCGAGGGCAACATGCTGGAAGCGACCCTGATGGAAGGCGTGCCGCGCGACGCCAGGGCCAACCGCATGGAAGCCTTCGGTCCGTTCGCCTTGCTTGCCCCATTCGACACGTTCGACGAGGCCATCGGGCTGGTCAACGACTCGGACTACGGCCTGCACGCGGGCATCTTCACCGACCGCCTCGAACACGCCATGCGCGCCTGGGACGAGCTGGAACAGGGCGGCGTGATCGTCAACGACATTCCCAGCTTCCGCGTCGACAACATGCCCTACGGCGGCATCAAGCTGTCCGGCTTCGGCCGCGAGGGCGTGCGCTATGCCATCGATGACATGAGCGAAGTGCGGTTGATGGTGATGCGCCGGCCGGCGTGAAGCTCAGTCCTCCGCCGGCCCCTCGTTCTCCGTCGGCACGTCGGTCCGCCCGCGCCACGCATACCAGTGATACAGCGCCATGCCGACGTATTCGTGCATGGCGGCATTGGTGACGTAGAGGTTGTACGCGCTGGGCAATAGCGACCACACGCCGCGCAGATAGTCGGCGCGTACCGGCGTCACCTTGATCCCGAAGTGCTCGAACGCGAACACCGCCCGCCGCAGGTGGTGCGCCGAGGTGACCAGCCAGACGCGGTCGGCGCCGATCTGCCGGAGCATGCCGCGCGCGTACAGGGCGTTACCCCAGGTGGTGAGGCTGTGCTTTTCCAGCACCATGTCCTCGCGCGGCACGCCCAGTTGCATCAGCGTGCGCTTGTAGGTGCGAGCGAGCGGCTCGCCCGTGTTTTCCGCATCACCGCCGCTGACCAGCAGCGTGCAGCGTGCGCCGGACGCACGGCAATCGCGGTAGAGCACGACCGCCTCGGCGATGCGCGAATAGGCGGTGTGACCCGGCTCCAGCGGGCCGCCCGGTGGATAGGTCGCCCCGGCAGTGAGCAGGACGATCGCATTGGACGGCGCCCAGTCCAGCGCCGGCCGCTGCGCGTAGGGTGACTGCCATACCCGCAGCAACAGCTTGGGCAGCCCGCCGCAACCGGCCGCGACGAGGAACGCCAGCGCGAGCACGATGCCGGTGAGTCGCAAGCGTCGCCAGCCCAGCCGGCCGGCCAGCCAGGCGAGGGCGAACAACGCGATCAGCAGGTGCACGGTCATCGGCGGCGCTCTCAACGGTCGAGTCCGGCATTATGCGGACGCAAAGATGAGCGGAAAGTCGTGCAGGAACGCACCCTGTACGCGACCGTGCGGGCAGTCGCGCGCAGGCTGCGCTCTTGCGGGGAGACGTCATCGCGCCTGCTACGCTCCAGCCACCCCACGAAGGACCACCGCATGACGACGCTCGTCTTCGTCCATGGCTGGAGCGTGACCAGCACCGCCGTCTACGGCGCCATGCCGCGGCGCGTGCAGGAAGCCGCGCGCAGCGCGGGCCTTGCGTTGACGGTCCACGACATCTACCTGTCCAAATACGTGAGCTTCGACGATGCGGTGACCATGGGCGACCTGGTGCGCGCGTTCGACCGCGCCCTGCGCGACCTGCACCTGTCGACCGGCAGCGTCGCCTGCATCACCCATTCGACCGGCGGTCCGGTGGTGCGCGAATGGCTGCGTGCGCAACGCGACACGCCAGGCAGCTACAGCACCATCCGGCTCAGCCACCTGGTGATGCTGGCGCCGGCGAATTTCGGCTCGGCGCTGGCCAGGCTGGGCAAAGGCACGCTGGGCCGGCTCAAGGCCTGGTTCAACGGTGTCGAGCCCGGGCAGCGCATCCTCGACTGGCTGGAACTGGGCAGCGCCGCTTCACTTTCGCTCAACCTCGACCACATCCATGGCGCCGACCCGGCGGCGAAGGGCCAGTTCCTGTTCGTGCTGACCGGCGACCGGCCCGACCGTTCGCTCTACGACCACCTCAACAGCTACACCGGCGAGAACGGCTCCGACGGCGTGGTGCGCATCGCCTCGGCCAATCTCAACGCACGCCATGCCGTGCTGGCGGTGGCGGCCGGGAAGCGCGGCCTCGCGGCCGACACGCTTTCGCTCAGCCTCCTGCGTGGCCCGCGCTGCGCGTTCAAGCTGATTGCGGGAGCCGCGCACTCGGGCGAGGACCAGGGCATCCTCGCCGCCGCGGCCCCGGCGACCGTCGACGCCATCGTGCGCTGCCTCGCCGTCAACGACGCTGGCGCCTACGCGGCCGTGTGCGATGCCTTCGACACCGAGAACCGGGCCCGCGATGCCGACAAGGTGGAGTTGGAGCCGGCTGGCCCGTTCGCCCCGCGCGTGCACATCCACGACCCGCGCAGCATGCTTGTCCTGCGGCTGGCCGACGACACAGGCGAGCCGCTCACCGGCGCGGGTTTCCTGCTCACCGCCGGTCCGGAGGCGAGCCTGGACCAGTTGCCGCCCGGCTTCCTGACCGACCGGCAGGCCAACGCAGCCGATCCCTGCACGGTCACCCTGTTCCTCAACCATGCGCTGCTCGCCGGCGACGCCCGCGTGCCCGACCCGCGCAATCCGCGGCGCACCCTGCGTGCTGCCGTGGCCAGCCACCGCCCGTACGGTGCCCGCGTGCAACCGGCCGACCTGGCCGGACTGGTGCACCACGTCCTCGCCGCCAGCGCCGCGGACGAGGACCTGTTCGCCATGCTGGGTCCGCACCAGACCACCGTGCTCGACGTGGTGCTGCCGCGACGTGTCCACGAAGGCGTGTTCCGGCTGACGCGGGACCTCGTGCCGCACGATTTCCGCCATCCCGATCCGGGCCCGTCGATCGGCAATTGAGGCGGCCAGGCCGGCACGGCGTGGTACCGTGCCGCCGTTACGCCACTGCCCACCTGCATGTCCGAGACCCTGCACGTCCTCGTCGCCGCCTGCCGGCACGCGCAGGACATCCGCAAAAGCCGATTCCTTGCACAGGCCGCACCGGTCACGTCGATCGGGCAGGCGATGGCCTTCCTGCACGAGGTCGCCGACCCGGCGGCCACGCACAACTGCTGGGCCTACCGCATCGGGCAGGACTACCGCTTCAACGATGACGGCGAACCCGGCGGCACCGCTGGCCGCCCGATCCTGCAGGCGATCGAGGGGGCCGGCGTGGACCGCGTGATGGTCGTGGTGACCCGCTGGTACGGCGGCATCAAGCTCGGCGCCGGCGGGCTGGTGCGTGCCTATGGCGGCACCACCGCCGAATGCCTGCGCCTGGCCGAACGCGTGCCACTGGTGGCGATGGCACGGCTGACCGTGCACTGCCCGTTTGCCGACCTGGCGCTGCTCAAGGCCCGTTGCCCCGGCTGGCAGGCGCGCATCGAACACGAGAGTTTCGACGCCGACGGCGCCACGCTGGAGCTGGAGCTGCCGGCCGACGTTCTCGGGGAAGCCTGCGCACGCATCGTCGACCTCACCCGTGGCCAGGCCCGCGTGCGCACGGTGCCGCTCGCGTAGCACAGCTTTCGCCGGCGCTTAACCGAAGGTCCCTGCCGCTCCACCGCCGCCACCAGCGCGCCCGCCCAGCCATGGCGGCACCGCTATCCCCCCGGCCATGCCCGAGCCAGCGCCCGAACGGCAGGCTGTCGCAGCGAGGGCATCGCAGCCACGGGCCCGCAAGGCGCCCGCACAGCCGGAAGCCAAACCACAACTCAGGGAGCAGGTTGCCGTGCCGATGCCGGCACCCATGCCGGCGCCGCCTGCGGTCATGGAAACCGCCCCTCCCCTCGTCACGCCGCTACCCGCGCGCCCCGCAGCAACGACTGCCAACTTCGCGGCAAAGAACCCGGCCGCCGAGCTCGCGGCGATCCGCCAGTTGTTCGCCCAGGGCAACGACAAGGAAGCAAACGAGCGGCTCGCCGCTTCCGCAAGGCCCATCCGGACGTCGCTCTTCCCGACGATCTGCGCACCCACCTGCCGCAGCCCTGACCGGAACCGTGCCCCACCTGATCCTGCAGGCGCGCACCTGTGCGCGACCGCGGGGCCGTGCTTGCCCTTCCTGCCCTCCTCCGGAGGACGGCCATCGCGCCATCTTGCGCATGACGGTCGCGCACAGGGTGCGCTCCCACCTCCGCGAGTGGCGGGGGCAACGGAAAGGCCGACGGGCCGGGAAGGCTGCACCGCACCCATCCACGCTATGCTCCCCACCGCGGCCTGCCGGGGAGCGGTCGCGAGGGGCGCGCCACCGGCGCGCAGGGGAACCAACCAGAACGGAAACCGCTTTCGTGAATGCCCAAGCCCAAGGCGCCAAGCGCACCGAATTCACCCTACGCGGCCTGATCATCGGCATCGTCATCACCGTGGTGTTCACCGCGGCCAACGTGTTCTTCGGCCTGAAGGCCGGCCTGACCTTCGCCACTTCGATCCCGGCAGCGGTGATCTCGATGGCAATCCTGCGGGCGATGAAGAACTCGACGATGCAGGAAAACAACATCGTGCAGACGGTCGCCTCGGCCGCCGGCACGCTCTCCTCGATCATCTTCGTACTGCCGGGCCTGATCATCATCGGCTGGTGGAACGGCTTCCCGTTCTGGATGTCCTTCGGCATCTGCGCCACCGGCGGCATCCTGGGCGTGATGTACACGATCCCGCTGCGCCGCGCGCTGGTCACCGACTCGGACCTGCCCTACCCCGAAGGCGTGGCCTGCGCCGAGGTGCTCAAGGTTGGCTCCAGCAACTCGGCCGAGGCGGCCGAGTCGGTCGAATCCGGGGGCGCCGGGCTCAAGGCGGTGATCGTGGGCTCGATTGTCTCGGCGGTGTTCTACGTGATCGTCAAGACGCGCGTGTTCGCCGAGGCGGTCTCGGACTACTTCCGCGTCGGTGACCGCGGCGCGGCGACCGGCTTCGACTTCAGCCTGTCCTTCGCGCTGTTCGCGGTCGGCCACCTGGTCGGCCTGTGGGTCGGCGTGGCGATGCTGGTCGGCGCCCTGATCGGCTGGGGCTGGGCGGTGCCGCACTTCCTGCTGCTGCATCCGGAAGCCGGCTCGGCGGCCGACGCCGCGCAGGCGACCTGGAGCCACTACGTGCGCTTCGTCGGCGCCGGCACGATCGGCGTGGCGGCGATCTGGACGCTGGCCAAGCTGGTCAAGCCGGTGATCAGCGGCCTGGCCGGGGCCATGGCCGCCTCGCGCGTGCGCAAGGCCGGCAAGCTGGAAACCTTGCCGCGCACCGAGCACGACATCCCGATCGGCGTGGTCGGCCTCATCACGGCGATCTGCCTGGTGCCGGTGGCCTGGTTGCTCGGCCACTTCGCCAACGTCAGCGGGCTGGGCTCGCACACCGCGCTGCTGGTGATCGGCGGCGTGATCTTCGTGGTGATCTTGAGCTTCCTGGTCTCGGCGGTGTGCGGCTACATGGCCGGCCTGATCGGTTCGTCCAACAGCCCGTTGTCGGGCGTGGGCATCCTGGTGGTGATCATCGCCGCGCTGCTGCTGGTGCTGGGCGTCAAGGCGATGGTGCCGGAGGAAGCGGGCAAGGCGCTGGTGGCGTTCGCGCTGTTCATCACCGCGATCGTGTTCGCGGTGGCCTCGATCGCCAACAACAACCTGCAGGACCTCAAGACCGGCCAACTGGTAGACGCCACCCCCTCGCTGCAGCAGTGGGCGCTGGTGATCGGCGTGATCGCAGGCGCGGTGGTGATCCCGCCGGTGCTGGACCTGCTCAACCAGGCCTACGGTTTCCTCGGCGCCCCGGGCGTCGATCCCGCCCGCGCATTGCCGGCACCGCAGGCCGGCCTGATCTCGGCGCTCGCCCAGGGCGTGATCACCGGCAACATCGACTGGAGCCTGATCACCATCGGCGCCGGCATCGGCGTGGCACTGATCATCGTGGACGAACTGCTGGTGCGCACCAGCCGCGCGCGCCTGCCCCCGCTGGCGGTCGGCCTGGGCATCTACCTGCCCACCTCGACCACGCTGATGGTGGTGGTCGGCGCGCTGGTCGGCGCCTGGTTCGACAAGCGCGCCGACCGTCGCCCGGACGGCGAAGCGACCAAGCAGCTGGGCGTATTGCTCGCTTCCGGCCTGATCGTGGGCGAAAGCCTGCTCGGCGTGGTGGTCGCCGCGATCGTGGCGATCTCCGGCAAGCAGACCCCGCTGGCGCTGGTCGGCAATGGCTTTGAAACCCCGGCGATCTGGATCGGCGGCATCGTCTTCGTTGCCAGCATCGTGGTGATGTACCGCTGGATCGCCCGCATGGGCCGCGGCACCGCCTGATGCCTTGAAACCCTCCAGGGCCCACTTGCCGGATTCCGGTTCGTGATCCTTCCCCCGTTCGACGGGGGAAGGTGCCCGACAGGGCGGATGGGGGAAGCCTTGCCTCAAAGCCTCGAACGACCGGGGCTCCCTGGCGCAGCACAGGGAAGGGAGCGGCCGCGCAGCGCTTGGGGAATGCCCGCCCGCCCCCACCTCTTGAGGCTTCCACCCCTCCAGGCGCCTCGATGAGCGACCCCACGCCCCCCGGCAAGCCCACCGCCCGCGTCGGCGCCCTGCGCCAGCTGTGGCCTTTCCTCAAGCCGCACAAGGCGTTGGCGATCGGCTGGCTGGTGTTCCTGGGCCTGTCCTCGGGCTCGACCCTGGTGTTGCCGATGGCGGTTCGGCACATGATCGACGCCGGCTTCGGCCATGCCAGCGCCGACACGATCAACCGCACCTTCCTGGGCCTGTTCGCCGTGGCGCTGGTGCTCGCCTTCGCCACCGCGGCGCGTTACTTCTGCATCACGCTGCTCGGTGAGCGCTCGCTCGCAGCGCTGCGCACGAAGCTTTACGCCCACGTGATCCGGCTGGACGTGGGCTTCTTCGAGCGCTCGCGCGTGGGCGAACTGACCTCGCGCCTGGGTACCGACACCGAAGTGGTACAGGCGCTGATCGGCTCGGGCATCTCGGTCGCCCTGCGCAGCGCGGTGATGCTGCTGGGCGCCAGCGCCATGATGGTGTGGACCAGCCCGCGGCTGGCCGGTCTCACGGCGCTGGTGATACCGGCGGTGATGCTGCCCATCCTGGTGTTCGGGCGCCGCGTGCAAAGGCTGTCGCGCGCCAGCCAGGACCGTCTCGCCGACGCCGCGGCGATCGCCAACGAAACCCTCAACGCCGCGCCCGCAGTGAAGGCCTATGCGCGTGAAGGCATCGAGAGCCGGCGCTATGGCGACGCCATCGACCGTGCGCTGGACAGCGCACGCCGGCGCATCGGCATGCGCGCGCTGCTCACCGCCGCGGTGATCGTGCTGTTCTTCGGCGCCATCACGCTGGTGCTCTGGGTCGGCGCGCGGGACGTGCTGGGCGGCAAACTCAATGCGGGCATTCTCGGCCAGTTCGTGCTGTATGCCGTGTTCGCCGCCGGCTCGGTAGCCGGACTGTCGGAAGTTTGGGGCGACGTGTTGCGCGCCGCCGGCGCCATGGAGCGGATCGGGGAACTGTTCGGCGAGCAGGCGCACATCGCCGATCCACCGCAGCCGCTCGCCCTGCCCCCGCCGGTCAGCGGCGCGCTGCGTTTCGAGCACGTCGGCTTCCACTACCCCACGCGGCCGGATGCACCGGCGCTGCACGACTTCAGCCTGGACATCCGTCCCGGCGAAACGGTGGCACTGGTCGGCCCCTCCGGCGCCGGCAAGAGCACCGTGTTCGCCCTGCTGTTGCGCTTCTACGACCCGCAGACCGGCGCCATCCGGCTCGACGGCATCGACCTGCGTGCGCTCGCCCTGCAGGAATTGCGCGGCGCCATCGCGCTGGTACCGCAGGAAACCGTGATCTTCGCCGGCAGCGCCGCCGACAACATCCGCTTCGGCCGCCAGGCGGCGAGCGGCGAGGAGGTCGGCGAAGCCGCCCGCGCCGCCGAAGCGCACGAGTTCATCAGCGCGCTCGCCGACGGCTACGACGCCGAACTGGGCGAACGCGGCGTGCGCCTGTCCGGCGGCCAGCGCCA
The DNA here is from genome assembly GCF_051900425.1 of Frateuria sp. GZRR33. Lineage (NCBI taxonomy): Bacteria > Pseudomonadati > Pseudomonadota > Gammaproteobacteria > Lysobacterales > Rhodanobacteraceae > Frateuria > Frateuria sp. GZRR33. Next base: position 96,550 of record NZ_JBHZGK010000010.1, on the reverse strand, counting down.
GCGCATCGCGATCGCGCGCGCGATCCTGCGCGACGCCCCGCTGCTGCTGCTGGATGAAGCCACGTCGGCACTCGACGCGCAGTCGGAAGCGGCCATCCAGCAGGCCCTCGAACGCCTGGAGAAAGGTCGCACCACCCTGGTCATCGCCCACCGCCTGGCTACCGTGCAACGCGCCGACCGCATCGTGGTGATGGACGGCGGGCGCATCGTCGCCCAGGGCACCCACGATAGCCTGCTGGCCGAAGGTGGGCTATACGCGGAGCTGGCGCGCTTGCAGTTCGTCGCCTGATCCCTGCCGCGGGATGGCTCGATCTCTCCGCGGGAGAGAAGGTTGGGTTGAGGGGCCGGGGCTCGCCGTAGACATCCGCGTGGCACGCCTGTTGCCGTCAACTTGACGCACGCCACCCGAGCATCGACACATGCCCGACCCGCTGCTCCAGCCCCGCCCCGAGGGCCTCTACTGCCCCGCCGGCGGCTTCTACATCGATCCGGCCGAGCCGGTGGCGCAGGCCGTGGTCACGCACGCGCACGGCGACCATGCACGCCAGGGCAATGCCTGTTACCACGTGGCACGCGCCGGACTCGGGCTGATGCGCGAGCGATTGGGCGAGCCGGCACGGATCGAGGCCTACGACTACGGCGAACCGTTCACCCTGGGCGAAGTGCGGGTCTCGCTGCATCCGTCGGGTCACATGCTGGGCGCAGCGCAGGTGCGGATGGAACACGCCGGGCGCGTCGTGGTCGTTTCAGGCGACTACAAGCGCGAGCCGGACCCGACCTGCGCGCCGTTCGAGCCCGTCGCCTGCGACACGTTCGTCACCGAATCGACGTTCGCCCTGCCGGTGTATCGCTGGCCGCCGATGACGCAGGTGGTCGATGAGCTGCTCGCGTGGTGGGACGACTGCGCCCGCCGCAAGGTGTCGGCCATGCTGTTCTGCTACGCGCTGGGCAAGGCGCAGCGGCTGCTGGCGGAGTTGGCTCCCCGGGTCGATCGCGTGGTGCACCTGCACGGCGCGCTGCTGCGCCTGACCCGGCTCTATCGCGACGCCGGCGTGGCGATGCCTCCCACCCAGCCGCTGGAGGAGAACGCGCGCGGCGCCGCGCTCGCCGGCGAACTGATTCTCGCGCCGCCCTCGGCGGCCGGTTCACCCTGGATGCGGCGATTTCCGAACGCCTCGACCGCCTTCGCGTCGGGCTGGATGCAGGTTCGGGGCAACCGCCGCCGACGCGGCTATGACCGCGGCTTCGTGGTGTCGGATCACGCGGACTGGGATGGCCTGCTGCGCAGCGTGCGAGACAGCGGGGCCCGCCGCATCTACGTCACCCATGGCGACGGCGACGCGCTGGTGCGCTATCTGCGCGAGCAGGGTCACGATGCGCTGCCGCTGTCGGCCCTGGGAGCCTGAGCAATGCGCCGCTTCGTGCAGCTCTACGCCGCGCTCGACCGCACCGGGTCCACGACCGCCAAGCGCGACGCCATCGCCGCCTTCCTGCACGACGCGGCGCCGGCGGACGCCGCGTGGGCGGTATACGTGCTCGGCGGCGGCAAGCTCCGCCGGCTGGCCAGCTTCACCGAGTTGCGCCAGGCGACCGGCGCGGCGACCGGGTACCCCGACTGGCTCATCGACGAAAGCTACGCGCATGTGGGCGACCTGGCCGAGGCCATCGCCTTGCTTTTGCCGCCCGGCGAGCGGTCCGACGACACGCCGTTGCACGTGTGGATGGAGCAGCGTCTGCCGTCCCTGAGCCGGCTCGATCCGAGCGCTCGCGTAGCCCAGTTGCAGGCCTGGTGGGCGACCCTTCCATCGGAGGAGGTCTTCCTGCTCAACAAGTTGATCACCGGCGCGTTGCGGGTGGGCGTGTCGCAGCGGCTGGTGGTGCAGGCGCTGGCGCTTTGGTCGCAGTTGCCGACCGACCTGATCGCCCACCGGCTCAGTGGCGACTGGAAGCCCGATGCCACCTCGCTGGCCGCGCTCGCACAGCCGGCCGGGGACGACGCCCACCGCGAGCATCGGCCGTACCCGTTCTTTCTCGCTTCGCCGCTGGAGTCGCCCGTGGAAAGCCTCGGCGGGCGCGCCGAATGGCTGGCCGAATGGAAATGGGACGGCATCCGTGCCCAGCTCATGCGTCGCGGGGACGAGGCTCGGCTGTGGTCGCGCGGCGAGGAACGGCTGGACGGCCGCTTTCCGGAAATCGAGCAGGCTGCCCGCGCCCTGCCCGCCGGCTGCGTGCTCGATGGCGAGATCCTGGCCTGGGACAGTGATGCGGCAGCGCCGCGGCCGTTCACCGCCCTGCAGAAGCGCATCGGCAAGCTCAAGCCCGGCGCGAAGCTGCTGGCCGAGACGCCGGTGCGCTTCATGGCGTACGACCTGCTGGAACTCGATGGCGCGGATCTGCGCGAAACGCCGCTACGTGAACGACGCGAGCGGCTTGCCGCGGTGCTCGAAGGCATGCCCTCGACCCTGCTGCTCTCGCCGGCGGCCGATACGGACGACTGGACCGCGCTGGCGCAGCTGCGCGAGCAATCGCGCGAGCGGCGCACCGAGGGCCTGATGCTCAAGCGCCTGGACTCGCCCTACCGCGTCGGCCGCAAGCGCGGCGACTGGTGGAAGTGGAAGGTCGATCCCTACACGCTGGACGCGGTGCTGATCTACGCCCAGTCCGGCCATGGCAGGCGCGCGGGCCTGTTCACCGACTACACCTTCGGCGTGTGGGACCGCGGCCACCTGGTCCCGGTGGCGAAGGCCTACTCGGGCCTGGACGATGTCGAGATCGCGCGTCTGGACGCCTGGATCCGCGCGCACACGCTCGAGCGCTTTGGGCCGGTGCGTTCGGTCGAACCAGAACATGTATTCGAGTTGGCCTACGAGGCAATCCAGCGCTCGGGCCGGCACAAGTCGGGGGTTGCCGTGCGCTTCCCGCGCATTCTGCGCTGGCGGTCGGACCTGTCGATCCGCGATGCCGACCGGCTGGAAGACCTGAAGCGCATGGCGGAAGGCTGAGTCCCACTGTAGGAGCGCACCTGTGCGCGACCGTGGGCCTCCCGGTCGCGCACAGGTGCGCTCCTACAGATATCCCGCGGTCAGAACCGCACCAGCAGGATGAGCGCGATCAGGAGCGCCAGCACCGCCGCCGTGGCGATCAGCCACCACACCTCGCCGCGGGGGCCGGCCTCGTCCTCGGGCAGATGCTCGACGGCCGGTTCCGGTGGCGTACCGGCCGGCGCGGGCAACAACCCGGGCGCGTCGACCACGAAACGGTGCATGGCGATGCCGAGTTGGTCACCCGGGTGCAACGCCGCCTGTTCCACCGCCATGCCGTTGAGCCGCAGGGGGTAGCGCGGCGGCGTCGGCCCGGCGGCCACGCGCAGCTCGCCTTCCTTCCAGAACAGCGCCAGCGTGGCCGTTGCGGCTTGCGGCAACTCGAGCGGCTGGTCGCCCTGCGGGCCGAGCTCCAGCCGCTCCTGCAACGGGAACACGCGCCCGGACAACGGCCCGGCGACCGCGCGCAGGGCGGCGGTACAACGGCCCTGCTCTGAGAGCGTGACCGGCTTGCGCGTGGCTGGCACCTCGTCCGCGCACAGCAGCATGCGGCAATCGCCCAGGCTCAGGATGTCGCCGGCGCGCAGCAACGCACGTTCGCGCACGGGGCGTGCGTTGACGTAGACGCGGCCCGCGCCCGAAAGCACTTCGAGCACCCAGCCGCGGCGGTCCTGCAGGATGCGCAGGTGGTGCGCCGCCCCCTGCTGGGCCGAGACCACCAGGTCGTTGTCCGGCGCGCTGCCGATGCGCAAAGCGACCTGCGCCCAGCGGAATTCCTCGCGAGCCGAATTGGGGAACTCGATGCGCATCTAAAGACCGATCCAAAGATGGCCGGGACTCTAGCAGATGCGTGGCCTCTCCTTCGCGCACGCCGCGTAAGATGGGCGATCCACACGGAGGCCTTTTCCATGCCCAAGATCGACATCCGCCGCCCGCACAACCTCCCGCTGGACCAGGCCCGCGCCGTGGTCGACAAGGTCGCCGCGCGCATGCGCGAGAAGTTCGACATGCAGAGCCAGTGGCAGGGCGACACCTTGCGGTTCTCGCGCTCGGGCGTGAGCGGCGGCATCGCGGTGGCGCCCGAATCGGTGCACGTCACCGCCGAGCTCGGCCTGATGCTCTCGCCCCTCAAGGGCATGGTGGAGCAGGAAATCCGGCGCAAGCTGGACGAGTACTTCGGGGGCGCCGCCTGAGCTTCCTTTGATCAGGCGCCCGGACGTGGCATACTTGCCCGCTTACGCGGCCGCCACGGCCGGGCCCTACACACCGGAACGCATGGCCAAAGACGACGTCATCGAAATGGAAGGCACGGTCCAGGAGACCCTGCCCAACACCATGTTCCGTGTGCAGCTGGAAAACGGGCACGTGATCACCGCCCACATTTCCGGCCGCATGCGCAAGCACTACATCCGCATCCTCACGGGCGACAAGGTCAAGGTCGAGATGACTCCCTATGACCTGACCAAGGGGCGGATCACCTACCGCATGAAGTAGGCGCCACCGGGACAAACGAAGAGGCCGCGCATTGCGCGGCCTTTTTCGTGCCCGATCTACCCCTCCCCTGCATGCAGGGGAGGGTTGGGGAGGGGTCACACGCCACGCGAGCGCGGGCTACCCCTCCCAGCCTCCCCCTGCACGCAGGGGGAGGAGCGCATCACTCCACCACCACCGGCATCTTCTCGGCCGCTTCGGTCTCCACGTGCAGTTCGCCGTCGCGCACGCTCAGCAGCACCTTGCCGCCCTCGGACAGCTTGCCGAACAGCAGCTCGTCCGCCAGCGCCCGCTTGACCTTCTCCTGGATGACGCGCGCCATCGGACGCGCGCCCATCTGCGGGTCGAAGCCGTGCTCGGCCAGCCAGCGGCGGGCGTCGGCATCGACATCCAGGCTGACGTGCTTGTCGGCCAGCTGCGCTTCCAGCTCGATCAGGAACTTGTCGACCACGCGCAGGATGTGCTCGAAGTCCAGCGCATGGAACTGGATGACGGCGTCCAGGCGGTTGCGGAACTCGGGCGTGAACATCTTGCGGATGGTTTCCAGCGAGTCGGTCGCGTGATCCTGCTTGACGAAGCCGATGCTGCGGCGCGATGCCTGCTGCGCGCCGGCATTGGTGGTCATCACCAGGATCACGTTCTTGAAGTTCGCCTCGCGGCCGTTGGTGTCGGTCAGCACGCCACGATCCATCACCTGCAGCAGGATGTTGAACACGTCCGGGTGCGCTTTCTCGATCTCGTCCAGCAGCAGCACGGCGTGCGGGTGCTTGGTCACCGCCTCGGTCAGCAGACCGCCCTGGTCAAAGCCGACGTAGCCCGGAGGTGCGCCGACCAGGCGCGACACCGAATGCGCTTCCATGTACTCGGACATGTCGAAACGGATCATCTCGATGCCGAGCTGGAGCGCCAGTTGCTTGGTCACCTCGGTCTTGCCGACACCGGTGGGACCGGCCAACAGGAAACTGCCGATCGGCTTGGTCGGGTCGGCCAGGCCCGAGCGGGCCATCTTGATCGACGCGGCCAGCGCCTCGATCGCCTGGTCCTGCCCGAACACGACCATCTTGAGGTTGCGTTCGAGGTTCTTCAGCACGTCGCGGTCCGAGGCCGACACCTGCTTGGCCGGGATGCGCGCCATCTTGGCGACGATGTACTCGACCTCCGGCACGTCGATAGTGCCGGTGCGCTGATCCTCCGGCAGCAGGCGCTGGCGTGCGCCGGCCTCGTCGATGACGTCGATGGCCTTGTCCGGCAGCAGGCGGTCGGGGATGTGCTTGACCGACAGGTCCACCGCGGCCTTCAGCGCCTCGTTGGTGTAGGCGACGTTGTGGTGCTCCTCGAAGCGCGTCTTCAGGCCCTTGAGGATCTCGATGCTGTCGGCCACGGTGGGCTCGACCACGTCGATCTTCTGGAAGCGGCGGGCCAGCGCGCGATCCTTCTCGAAGATCCCGCGGAATTCCTGGAACGTGGTCGAACCGATGCAGCGCAGCTCGCCCGACGCCAGCATCGGCTTGATCAGGTTGGACGCGTCCATCGTGCCGCCGGAGGCGGAGCCCGCACCGATGATGGTGTGGATCTCGTCGATGAACAGGATCGCGCCCGGCTGCTTCTTGAGCTGGGTGATCACCGCCTTGAGGCGCTTTTCGAAGTCGCCGCGGTACTTGGTGCCGGCGACCAGGGCGCCCAGGTCGAGCGACCAGATCACCGCGCTCTCCAGCACCTCCGGGACTTCGCCCTCGACGATGCGCTTGGCCAGGCCCTCGGCCAGGGCGGTCTTGCCCACGCCCGCGTCACCCACGTAAAGCGGGTTGTTCTTGCGCCGGCGGCAGAGCACCTGGATGGTGCGCTCGATCTCGTCCTGGCGGCCGATCAGCGGATCGATCTTGCCTTCCAGCGCCAGGTCGTTGAGGTTGGTCGCGTATTCGCTGAGCGGGTTGCCCTTGCTGTCGGCACCCTCCTCGCCCTCGCGCTCGCTGCCGGGCATGCCGGTGCTCGGCTCGTCGCCGATCTTGGCGATACCGTGCGAGATGTAGTTGACCACGTCCAGCCGGGTGATCTCCTGCTGGTGCAGGAAGTAGACGGCGTGGGAGTCCTTCTCGCCGAAGATCGCCACCAGCACGTTGGCGCCGGTGACCTCCTTTCGGCCGGAGGATTGCACGTGGTAGACCGCGCGCTGCAGCACGCGCTGGAAGCCGAGCGTCGGCTGGGTGTCGCGCTCGTCCCCGTGGGGCAGCACCGGCACGGTCTCGGCGATGATCCGCTCGAGCTCGGCCGACAGCCGCGGCAGGTCCACGCCGCAGGCGCGCAAGGCGCCCAGCGCGGACTGGTTTTCGGTGAGGGCGAGCAACAGGTGCTCCACGGTCATGAACTCGTGGCGCTGCTCACGGGCCTGCTTGTAGCAGTGGCCGATGGTGACTTCGAGATCCTTGCTGAACATCCGGACCTTCTCCGCTTGGGGAATGACAGGGCGGCCTAGCCGCGATGGCTACAAGATGGGGCCGCTCATAGCTTTTCCATAGTGCACAACAAGGGATGCTGATGAGTCCGTGAGTACTCGTTCACCTGCGTCACTTTCGTCTCCGCCACCTCGCGGGTGAAGACGCCGCACACGCCCTTTCCGCGGGTATGCACGTGCAGCATCACCTGCACCGCGCGCTCCTGGTCCATGGCAAAAAAGCCGCGCAGCACCTCGACCACGAAGTCCATGGGAGTGAAATCGTCATTCAGCAGCACAACTTGAAAAAGTGGCGGCCGTGCCAGTTCCGGACGGCTGGTCTCGACGGCCAGGCCGTGTCCGCTGCCGGGGTCGTGTTCGGGTTCGTGGGCCATTGCTCGTGGGGACTTTGTACTGGTACGGAGTATACGCCGCGGTGGATGCAGCCTAAGTCGCGCCGCCGTGCAGGACGCGACCCGTTTAGGTGATGGCACAATGGCGCATTTCCAGCCCCCTCGTCCCCCGATGTCCGCCACTTCCGCCGCCTCGTCCGTCTGGCGCCCCCACGTCACCGTCGCCTGCGTGGTGGCGCGCGGCCCGCATTACCTGATGGTCGAGGAGGAAGTCGGCGGTCGCCTCGTCTACAACCAGCCGGCCGGCCACCTGGACGACGGCGAGAACCTGCTGCGGGCCGCCGTACGCGAGACGCTGGAGGAGACCGGCTGGACGATCGAGGTGGAACACTTCCTGGGCGTGCACCAGTGGCGCAGTACCGAGCATGGCGAGGGCGTGGTGCGCTTCAGTTTTGCCGCGCGCGCGGTGGCGCACGATGCGCACCGGCCGCTGGACGCGGGGATCCGTCGCGCAGTCTGGCTGACCCGCGCGGAGATCGCTGCGCTGGGCGACCGCCTGCGCAGCCCGATGGTGCTGCTCAGCATCGACGCCTGGCTGGCGGGGCGGCGCCTGCCGCTGGATGCACTGTCCAGTCTGCTTGCGGGGCCTGACTTGCCATGAAGGTGATGCTGGGCGTCTCCGGCGGGGTCGACTCGTCGGTCGCCGCGCTGCTGCTTCAGCAGGCCGGCCACGAGGTCGAAGGCCTGTTCATGCAGAACTGGGAAGAAGACGACCGCGACGGGCCGTGCAGCGCCGACGCCGACCGCAAGGACGCCCTGGCCGTCTGCGGGCGCCTGGGTATCCCCTTTCACGCACGCAACTTCGCCGGCGAGTACTGGAAAGGCGTCTTCGAGCACTTCCTGGCCGAGTACCGCGCCGGTCGGACGCCCAACCCGGACGTGCTGTGCAACCGCGAGATCAAGTTCAAGGCGTTCCTGGACGAGGCGCGCGCGCTGGGCGCAGAGAAGATTGCCACCGGGCACTACGCGCGCGTCGACGAGCGCGACGGCCAGTACCGCCTGCTGCGTGCGGTGGACGCCGGCAAGGACCAGACCTACTTCCTGCACGCGCTGGGCCAGCGGCAACTGGCGTCCACGCTGTTCCCCGTCGGCGAGATCGAGAAATCGCAGGTGCGCGAGCTGGCCCGTGCCGCCGACCTGCCCACGCATGCCAAAAAGGATTCGACCGGCATCTGCTTCATTGGCGAGCGCGACTTCCGCAGCTTCCTGGCGCAGTACATTCCAGCCCGTCCCGGCGAGATTCGCACCCCGGAAGGGACCCGGGTGGGCGAACACCAGGGGACCATGTATTACACGCTGGGCCAGCGGAACGGGCTGGGCATCGGCGGGCGCCAGGGCATGGGCAGCGAGCCGTGGTACGTGGTTGGAAAAGACGTGGCGGCAAACGTGCTCTACGTGGCACAGGGCGGCGAGAACCACTGGCTGCAATCGAAAAAGCTGCAGGCCGAAGCGCCGACCTGGGTCGCCGGCATGGCTCCGGCGACCTCGTTCCGCTGCACCGCCAAGACCCGCTACCGGCAAGCGGACCAGGCATGCGAGGTCCAGGTGTCAGGCGCCGGCCTGGAGGTGTACTTCGACGAACCCCAGCGTGCGGTCACCCCGGGCCAGTCGGTGGTGTTCTACGACGGCGAGGCCTGCCTGGGCGGCGCCGTGATCGCGGCCACCGACGCGCCGTACGGTGGTCTTTCCCCCTTCCCGCAGGACCTTGAGACGTGCTCGACACCCTCGCCATGAACGAACCGCGCGTGCTCGCGCTGGCCGGCCTGTTCCAGGCGGCAGGGCTGGCGCAGCAGCTGGCCAACCAGGGGCGCTGCGACGAGGGCGCGATGGAGTCGAGCGTGGCCAGCGTGTTCCGTATCGACGCGCCTTCGGTGGCGGCCGTCTACGGAGGTGTAGGCGGCGTACGGCTGGGGCTGCGCAACCTGATCGGCCAGCTCGACGACAGCAGTCGCGACATGGGGCTGACGCGGATGGCGGTCACCGTCATGCGGCTGGAACGCAGCCTGGCCCGTCGTCCCGAGCTCACCGCCAAACTGCAGGAGGGCATCGTTGCGGCGAAGCGGCAGGTCGACCATTTCGGGCAGGACTCCCCGCAGGTGGTCCGGCGCCTGGCCGATCTCTACGCCTCCACCCTGTCGACGCTGAGCCCGCGCGTGATGGTCAGCGGCAATCCGCAGTTCCTGCAGCAGCCGGCGGTGGTGGAAAAGGTGCGCGCCAACCTGCTGGCGGCCATACGGTCCGCCGTGCTGTGGCGGCAGGTCGGCGGGCGGCAGTGGCAGATCGTCCTCAACCGCCGCCAGTGCAGCATGCTGGCGCGGGGGTTGTTGACCGGGGTGACGCTGGACAACGGTTGAGTCGTAAAGTCCCCGGAGCCCGCTTGCGGGCGATGCTCCTGGCCAGGTGATCGAAAGAACATCGCCCGCAAGCGGGCTCCTACATGTTCACGGCCAATCCGGGGCGCTGCTGCGCCACCTTGCAGAGCAGCTCGGCGAACGCCTGGATGTCCGCATGCCAGGGCGACGCCTCTCGCCAGTACAGCGCGATTTGCCGGCCCGGCACCGCGCCTTCCAGCGGCACCACCGTGAGTTCGGGCCTGGAAGCCAGCCGCTCGCGCGCCAGCGCCGGAACCAATGCATAGCCGCCGCGCAGGCCGACCAGCGCCGCCAGGCTTTCCAGGCTCACGTCCTGTACGTGGCCGCCATGGCCGCCCTGCCCGTCGATGCCGTCCGGGTGGCTCTCGGCCATCAGCGTGGCCTCGGCCTGGTCCAACTCGTCCAGCGACACGCTGGCGCGGCCGGCCAGCGGGTGGTCGGCCCGGAACAGCACCTGCCACGGTTCGGCGAACAACGGCCGGGTGGCAATGCCGCTGGGGGCGTTGGCCGGCGGCACCAGCACGGCATCCAGCTCGCCCTCGTGCAGGCGGCGCAGCAACCCGCGCGGCTTGCCTTCGGACAGGCTCAGCCGGGCTGACGGGAAATGCAGCGGAAACGGTTCGACCAGATGCGGAAGCAGGTAGGGACCAAGCGAGGCCGGCACGCCCAGGCGCAGCTCGCCGCCAAAGGCGACCGTGCCGGCGCGGGCCGCCTGCTGCAGATGCTCGGCCGCATCCAGCACCGCGTCGATCCGCTCCAGCAGCCGCTGCCCGCCCGCGGTCGGCACGATGCGCCGACCGCCGCGCTCGAACAGCGGCGCGCCCAGCGCCTGTTCGACCTTCTGCACCTGGTGGGACAGGCCCGACGGGCTGATGTGCATGGCCCGCGCGGCGCTGTTGAAGCTGCCGTGCCGATGCACGGCCTGGACGAGCGCCAGGTCGCGCAGCGATACCGCAGAGAGCGCCGTCGAAATCATCGAATGCTGCATGTCACCAAAAGCGTTTGTACGGAAGGACGGGCCGTCGCATGCTTGGCGGCCAACGGCGGGAAGGTCGGCTCAACCCGGCCATTCTAGCCGCCCCGCTCGCCCGCGCCGCGCGAACGCACTACCCAGCCAAACCCGCCAAACCTCGAGCGCCGCGAGGACGCATGGCGCGGTATTTGCGATAATCACGGGCCTTTGCGCGCGCTTGGCCGCCGCAATGCTGCCTCCCCAGCCGCTTCAAAGCTCAAGCCAGGAGTTTCGTCATGAAAGACTCGTTTTCCATCCGCGACACCCTCGAGGTCAACGGCAAGCGCTATGCGTACGCCAACCTCGCCAAGTTCGGCGAGCGCTTCGACCTCAAGCGGCTGCCGTACTCGCTGAAGATCCTGCTTGAGAACCTGCTGCGGCACGAGGACGGCATCAACGTCACCACCAAGGAAATCGAGGCGGTCGCCAACTGGCAGGCCAAGGCCGAGCCCGACACCGAAATCTCCTTCATGCCCGCGCGCGTGGTGCTGCAGGACTTCACCGGCGTGCCCTGCGTGGTCGACCTGGCGGCGATGCGCGACGCGGTGGTCAAGCTCGGCGGCGACGCCACCCAGATCAACCCGCTGGCGCCGGCCGAACTGGTGATCGACCACTCGGTGCAGGTCGACGCCTACGGCTCGGAATCGGCGCTGGAAAAGAACGTCGAGATCGAATTCGAGCGCAACCAGGAGCGCTATGCCTTTCTGCGCTGGGGCCAGAAGGCGTTCAACAACTTCAAGGTGGTGCCGCCGCGCACCGGCATCGTGCACCAGGTGAACCTGGAGCACCTGGCGCGCGTGGTGTTCACCGCGGAGAAGGACGGCCAGCTGTGGGCCTACCCGGACACCGTGTTCGGCACCGACTCGCACACCACCATGATCAATGGCGTGGGCGTCCTGGGCTGGGGCGTGGGCGGCATCGAGGCTGAGGCGGCCATGCTCGGCCAGCCCTCGTCGATGCTGATCCCGCAGGTGGTCGGCTTCAAGCTCACGGGCAAGCTTGCCGAGGGCGTCACCGCCACCGACCTGGTGCTGACCGTCACCCAGATGCTGCGCAAGCTCGGCGTGGTGGGCAAGTTCGTCGAGTTCTTCGGCGACGGCCTCAAGCATCTGCCGCTGGCCGACCGCGCCACCATCGGCAACATGGCGCCGGAATACGGCGCGACCTGCGGCATTTTCCCGATCGACCAGGAGGCGCTGAACTACCTGCGCCTGTCCGGCCGCAGCGAAGAGCAGATCACGCTGGTCGAGGCTTATGCCCGCGCCCAGGGCATGTGGCACGACGAGAACAGCGTCACCCCCGAGTTCACGACCACGCTCGAGCTCAACCTCGCCGACGTGCGTCCGTCCATGGCAGGCCCCAAGCGCCCGCAGGACCGCGTGCTGCTCGAAGGCGTCAAGCAGAGCTTCCACGACGTGGTCGGCCCGCTCACCGCCAGCCGCAAGTCCGGCAGCGGCAGCGTCGGCGTCACCAAGGACGGTGAGAATTTCACCCTGAAGGACGGCTCGGTGGTGATCGCCGCGATCACCTCCTGCACCAACACCTCCAACCCGGCGGTGATGCTGGGCGCCGGCCTGGTCGCCAAGAAGGCCGCCGCCAAGGGCCTGAAGGCCAAGCCGTGGGTGAAGACCTCGATCGGCCCGGGCTCGCTGGTCGTGACCGACTACCTGGAAAAGACCGGCCTGCTGAAGGAACTGGAGAAGGTCGGCTTCTACATCGTCGGCTACGGTTGCACGACCTGCATCGGCAACTCCGGCCCGCTGCCGGCCGAGATCAGCCAGGGCATCGGCGCGGGCGACCTGGCGGTGGCCTCGGTGCTCTCGGGCAACCGCAACTTCGAAGGCCGCGTACACGCCGAAGTGAAGATGAACTACCTGGCCTCGCCGCCGCTGGTGGTCGCCTATGCGCTGGCCGGTACGCTGGACATCGACCTGACGTCCGATCCCATCGGCCTGGGTAGCGACGGCCAGCCGGTGTACCTGAAGGACATCTGGCCGACCAACCAGGAGATTTCCGACGCCATCGCCGGCGCGATCAACCCGCAGATGTTCGAGAAGAACTACGCGGACGTGTTCAAGGGCGACAGCCGCTGGAACCAGATCCGTTCGGCCGAGGGCGCGCTGTACGGCTGGGACGATTCGACCTACATCAAGAACCCGCCGTATTTCGACGGCATGACGATGGAACTGTCCAAGGTCGACGACCTGCACGGCGCGCGTGTGCTGGGCCTGTTCGGCGATTCGATCACCACCGACCACATCTCCCCCGCCGGCTCGATCAAGAAGGACAGCCCGGCGGGCCGTTACCTGATTTCCAAGGGCGTGGAGCCCAAGGATTTCAATTCCTACGGCTCGCGCCGCGGCAACGACGACGTGATGGTGCGCGGCACCTTCGCCAACATCCGCATCAAGAACCTGATGCTGGACGGCGTCGAGGGCGGCTACACCGTGCACGTCCCGTCGGGCGAGGAAATGGCGATCTACGACGCAGCCATGAAGTACAAGGCCGAAGGCACGCCGCTGGTGGTCATCGCCGGCAAGGAATACGGCACCGGCTCGTCGCGCGACTGGGCGGCCAAGGGCACGCTGCTGCTGGGCATCAAGGCGGTAATCGCCGAGAGCTTCGAGCGCATCCACCGCTCGAACCTGGTCGGCATGGGCGTGCTGCCGCTGCAGTTCAAGCACGGCGAGAACGCGCAGTCGCTGGGCCTGACCGGCAAGGAGTCGATCGAGATCCTGGGCCTGGAAGGCGGCGAATCGAGGGAAGCAAAGGTGGTCGCCACCGCGGCCGACGGCACGAAGAAGGAGTTCGCCGTGCACGTCATGCTGCTCACGCCGAAGGAGCGCGACTTCTTCCGCCACGGCGGCATCCTGCAGTACGTACTGCGCCAGCTGGCCGGCCGCAAGGCGGCCTGAGGCCAGCGCCTGGATCCAGCGAAAGGCCGCCTCCGGGCGGCCTTTTCGTTTCCGTAGTCCCCTGCATCCGGATGTTCCTTCCCCCGCCTGCGGGGGAAGGTGCCTGGAGGGCGGATGGGGGAGGTCTTGCCTCAGACTCCCCTATCAAGGGTCCGCTTCGTGAGGGCAAGCCTTTCGTCCAGGCTTCCCCCATCCGCCTGTCGGTACCTTCCCCCGCAAGCGGGGGAAGGCTCGGTAGGAGGCGCACGGGAACTGTGAGCGACAGGCCAACGGGCTAAAGCTGCCGCTTCCACGTCGCGCTGTAGCAGCGCCACTCGTCCCCTTCCCTGCGCCACGCCGTTTCCACTTGGTACACGCCCGCCGCATCCGGCAGCAGGCGGCTGCCCTGGGTGAGCGTCACGGTGAAGTCCGCCACCAGCCGCTCGCCGCGCCGCTCCACCGAGATCGGCCCGAGCGTCACCCCGACGTGCTCACCGCGCAGGCGCGCCAGCCGGATCAGGTTCGCGATCTCTTTCCGCCCGAGCCGGCCGCCATTGCCGTCGAAGTCCTCGCTGAGTGGCTCGACCACGCCGCCGGCATCGGCCCGTTCGGCCGCCCGTTCGGCGGATGCGATGGCTTCGCGCACGCGCGTTTCGTCGGGCGCGTGCCGGCATCCCGCAAACGCCACGAAGGCCAGCGCAAGCCCAAAGGAAGACAACGCTTTTCGTGCTCGCATGAACCCTCCGATCCTCGCCGCAGCGCGGCTTGCCGCCATGCGCGGGCGTATGCTCCAATGCCTCGGCCGCAAGGCCGAACGGGGAACAGGAACAGTACATGAGCAACGAGCGTCCGTGGCTTGCCCACTATCCGCATGACGTGCCCGCCCAGATCGACGTCAACGCCTATGCGTCGGTGGCGGAGGTGGTGGAAGAAGCCTTCGGCAAGTTCCGCGACAAGCCGGCGTTCGCCAGCTTCGGCAAGCAACTGAGCTACGGCGAGATCGAGACGCTGAGCCGCCAGTTCGCCGGCTACCTCACCGGCGTGCTGGGCCTGAAGAAGGGCGACCGGCTCGCCATCATGCTGCCCAACGTGCTGCAGTACCCGATCGCGCTGTTCGGCGCGCTGCGCGCCGGCGTCGTGGTGGTCAACACCAACCCGCTCTACACGGCGCGCGAGCTCAAGCACCAGCTGGAAGATTCCGGCGCCAGGGCCATCGTGGTGCTGGACAATTTCGCCTCCACGCTGCAGGAAGTCATCGACCAGACCCACGTCGAGCACGTCATCACCACCGGCATCGGCGACATGCTGGGCTTCCCCAAGGGCGCGCTGGTCAACTTCGTGCTCAAGCACGTCAAGAAGATGGTGCCCGCCTACTCGCTGCCGAAGGCGGTGCGCTTCCGCGACGCACTGGCGCAAGGCGCATCGCACCCCATGCCCAAGGTGCAGCTGGGCCACGCCGACCTCGCCTTCCTGCAGTACACCGGCGGCACCACGGGCGTCGCCAAGGGCGCGATGCTGAGCCACGGCAACATGGTCGCCAACATGCTGCAGGCCAGCGCCTGGATCGGCGACCTGGCCAAGCCCGGTGAAGAGGTGATCATCACGGCGCTGCCGCTGTACCACATCTTCTCGCTGACGGCGAACGGCCTGGTGTTCATGCGCCTTGGCGGCCTGAACTGGCTGATCACCAATCCGCGCGACATGCCGGGCTTCGTCAAGGAACTGAAGAAATCCGGTTTCACGGCGCTCACCGGCGTCAACACCCTGTTCAACGGCCTGCTCAACACGCCCGGCTTCGCGGAACTGGACTTCTCCCGCCTGCACCTGACCCTGGGCGGCGGCATGGCCGTGCAGCGCGCGGTGGCCGAGCGCTGGAAGAAGACCACCGGCTGCACGCTCGCCGAAGCCTACGGCCTGACCGAAACCTCGCCGGCGGTATGCATCAACCCGCTGGACCTGCGGGACTACAACGGCTCCATCGGCCTGCCGGTGCCTTCCACGGATGTCGCGATCTGGTCGGAAGAGAACCAGCCGCTGCCGATCGGCGAAACGGGCGAACTGATGGTGCGCGGCCCGCAGGTGATGCAGGGCTACTGGCAGCGCCCCGAGGAGACGGCCAAGGTGCTCGGCGCCGACGGCTGGCTGCACACCGGCGACATCGCCCGCATGGACGAGAACGGCTACGTCTACATCGTCGACCGCAAGAAGGACATGATCCTGGTCTCGGGCTTTAACGTATATCCGAACGAGGTCGAAGACGTCGTGATGCAGCACCCCGGCGTGGCCGAGGTCGCCGCCGTGGGCGTGCCGGACGAGCACTCCGGCGAGGTGGTGAAGCTTTTCGTGGTGCGCAAGGACCCGGCGCTCACCGCCGACGTGCTCAAGCAGTTCTGCCACGACAACCTGACCGGCTACAAACGCCCGCGCCAGATCGAGTTCCGCGACGCGCTGCCGAAGTCCAACGTGGGCAAGATCCTTCGTCGCGAGCTGCGAAACGAGTCGAAGAAGGCAGCCACCGCCTGAAGCTGCGGGGGCGCGGTTTCCCTGGGGAGCGGGGGCCAGGGTGGGCAACGCGGCTGCGCATGCTGGCGCTCAGTCGCGTAACTGCCCCAATGTCGTCACACGGCGACAGCAGGGCGATGCCTCACTCCTCCCGCCAATGCTCCAGGATGTCGGCGTAGCCGCCGAGCAGGTTCCACAGTGGCACCTGCTTGTCTTCCGGAATGCGCGAGTAGGCAAAGCCGATGTGGCGGTCGGAAATGCGCGCGACCACCGCTTCGAGGTGGATGTGCAGGTCGCGGCCGAAAATCATGTCCAGCACCCACGCCTGCCCCAGCTCGCCCTGCCAGCCCAGCGGCCGGCGCAGCAGCGCGCCCGTCGCGGAAATGTCGACCAGTTCGGTCGGGTGTGACTGCACCCCGTGGCTCATGAGCACGGTGGTTT
Source organism: Frateuria sp. GZRR33 (assembly GCF_051900425.1). NCBI lineage: Bacteria > Pseudomonadati > Pseudomonadota > Gammaproteobacteria > Lysobacterales > Rhodanobacteraceae > Frateuria > Frateuria sp. GZRR33. Next base: position 79,953 of record NZ_JBHZGK010000010.1, on the reverse strand, counting down.
CGATGCGCATGCGCGCGGGCCGCAGGAACTTCCGGCCCGACTCATCCGCAACGTTGTCTTCGATCGTCATCTAGCTCCCCAAGCGGGCACCTGCACCCCTGTGACGTCCTTGCGATCGTACGACGCATCCTGCGTCTCATCGACAGCCGGTTGCCGCCTGCCAGCCGCCAGCGTTCAGGAGCCGGCTCGCACAGCGCGAAGGCTGTCGCCTCATCACGAGCAAAGCAAATGCCGTGCCATTCCTTGGCCGGTACGACATCATCCCACCTCTGGCGGGTATCGCCAGCGAACTGCCGCGCTCGGCTGCAGCACGACGCAACGTGTCACATGCTGCCCTACCGGCGGGCGGGCACACTGGACTTGCCGCAACGCTACCGCTAACCTGTGGCCATGCCCGGTTCCAGCGTGCGCCGTGCCGGTCGATACCGGCCATCGCGGCATGCTTCCCAGGTTCCCGGCAGATCGATTTGAATCGCCCGTGGCGCCGTGTCGCCATCCTGTCTTGCGTCCGCTTCGGGCCCGATGCCCAGCCCGGACGCCTTGGTGGCCGCCTGAGCCGCCTGACCGAACCGCCGTGGCGCGGCTTCGTCATGCGATACCGCGGCGACGGCTGTGCCGAAAGTGGCAAGCCAGCTTGACCGACTGTCGGCCCGAAGCCGCGGTTACGAGGGGACACCGTCCGCAGGGCGCCGCCCGGCCAGGACGAAAGGTTTGAAAGCATTGCCGGCCGCGTGAGCGGCCCCACGACATGCATTGATGAGCACAGAACCGCAGCAGCCGGCCGCACCGTCGCAGGACGCCTTCGCGTCGATTCCCCAGCAGCAGGAAATGCCGCTGGCGGTCGTGCGCGGCGAACCGTTGCTGCAGATGCCGCAGGACCTGTACATCCCGCCGGACGCCCTGGAAGTTTTCCTCGAGGCGTTCGAGGGTCCGCTGGACCTGCTGCTGTACCTGATCCGCCGCCAGAACCTGGACATCCTGGACATTCCGATTGCCGAGATCACCCGGCAGTACATGGAATACATCGACATGATGCGGGACGTGATGCGGCTGGAACTGGCGGCGGAATACCTGCTGATGGCGGCGATCCTGGGCGAGATCAAATCGCGCCTGCTGCTGCCCCGGCCGCCGGCCGAGGAAGGCATCGAGGACGACCCGCGCGCCGAACTGGTGCGCCGCCTGCAGGAGTACGAGCGTTTCAAGCGGGCGGCCGAGGACATCGACACCCTGCCCCGCGTGGAGCGGGACACGGTGCCGGTCCACGCCGAGGTGGGCGAGCGCAACGTGGTCAAGCTGCCGCCGCCGCTGGACCTGAAGGAAATGCTGCTGGCGCTCAAGGACGTAATGCACCGCGCCGAGCTCTTCGGCCACCACGCGATCAAGCGCGAGGCGCTGAGCGTGCGCCAGCGCATGGGTGAACTGCTGAGCCGGCTCGAAGACGGCACGTTCCACCGTTTCGAAAGCCTGTTCGACGTCAGCGAAGGCCGCCTGGGCGTCGTCGTGACGTTTCTTTCGATGCTCGAGCTGGCCAAGGAAATGCTGGTGGAAATCGTGCAGGAAGAACCGCTGGCGCCGATCTATATAAAGGCGAAGGCCTCGCTTGCCGAGGAAAGTGCCGAACTGCCGGACGACGTGCCGGTGTCCGCCGCCGCCGAGTAAGGCGCCGGCTCCCCCGAAAACCATCAGGCCATGCAGATCGAGCAACTCAAACCGATCATCGAGGCAGCCCTGCTCGCTGCCAGCCAGCCCCTCACCGTGGCGCAGCTGGGCGAGCTGTTCGTCGAGGAGGACCAGGTCGACCGCGAAGCCATCGCGCGCGCGCTCGAGGCGCTGGGCGAAGACTGTACCGGACGCGGCGTGGAGCTGAAGGAGGTCGCTTCCGGCTTCCGTTACCAGGTCCGCCAGGACGTGCACCCCTGGGTGTCGCGCATGTGGACCGAGAAGCCCAGCCGCTACTCGCGTGCGCTGCTGGAAACGCTCGCGTTGATCGCCTACCGCCAGCCGATCACGCGCCCTGAAATCGAGCAGATCCGCGGCGTGGTGGTCTCTTCCAACATCATCAAGACGCTGGAGGAGCGCGAGTGGATCCGCGTGGTAGGCCACCGCGACGTGCCCGGCCGGCCGGCGCTGTTTGGCACGACCCGCGCCTTCCTCGACTATTTCAATCTCAAGACGCTGGACGAATTGCCGCCGCTCTCCGAGATCCGCGACATGGAAGACCCGCAGCTGCGGCTCGACCAGGAGCCGCTGCCGCCGCGGGTGATCAAGGATCTGCCGATCGATCCGGACGAGGAGAGCCCTGCAGCCACGCCGGAAGAGGCCGCCGAAGCCGGCCCGATATCCGCCGAGTCCAGCCAGGACGAAGCACTTACTGGCCAGGCGCCGGTACCGGCCGAGGCCGAACCGGCCGACGCCATCGAAACCACCGCCGCGTCCGATGACGAGGCGCCCACCCCATCCGCCACTGCCGACGAGGCAGCAGCCCCTGCGGACGTCGACGAAGACGCCGCCGAGCAGGACACCAAGGAGTACCGCGCATGACTGCGCCGCAGAAATCCCTTTTGACCCTCAAGCGCGAACCGCGCGAAGAGGCCGACACCCCCGCCTTGGAAGAACGCCTGCACAAGGTGCTGGCCAACGCGGGCCTGGGCTCGCGCCGCATGCTGGAACAGCGCATCCAGGCCGGCGAGGTCGAACTCAACGGTGCGCCGGCCGGCATCGGCGCCAGCGTGCACGCCGGCGACCGCGTGGTGCTCGACGGCAAGCAGTTCGTCGTCGCCACCGACAACCGCGACGACACCGAGGTGCTGCTGTACCACAAGCCCGAAGGCGTGGTGACCACCCGCGAGGACCCCGAAGGCCGTCCCACCGTGTTCGAGCAGTTGCCGCGCCTGAAGGGTGCGCGCTGGGTCGCCGTGGGCCGCCTGGATATCAACACCACCGGCCTGCTGCTGCTCACCACTGACGGCGAACTGGCCAACGCGTTGATGCATCCGAAGAGCGGGCTTGGCCGCGAGTACCTCTGCCGCGTGCACGGCGAAGTGCCCGACGAGGTGATCGAGAAACTCAAGGCTGGTGTGGAACTGGAAGATGGCCCTGCCCGCTTCGACGAGATTGCCATCATCAGCCGCGGCGGCAGCCACAGCTGGTTCCGCGTAGTCATCCGCGAGGGCCGCAACCGTGAGGTGCGTCGCCTGTGGGATTCCCAGGGCTTCCTGGTCAGCCGCCTCAAGCGCATCCGCTATGGCACCGTCGAGCTGCCGCGCACGCTGCGCCGAGGCGACAGCGAGTCGCTTTCGGAGGACGCGATCAAGGACCTGCGCAAGGCTGCTGGCCTGGGCCCCGCCCAGCCCGTGCTGACGCTCAGCCCCGTGCTGCACCAACGCCGCGCCAGCCGCAGCGTCACCGAATACCGCCCCGAGCGCGGCGCGCCGACCGGCTGGAGCGGTGCCTACCAGGACGAGGCGCGCGAACTGCGCGCGTTCGACCGCATCCGCGAGGAGCCGGCGCGCGGCAAGCAGCAGCGCCGCCGCCCCGGCAAGGAAGTGAACGGCAACGTCGCCCGTCCCGAGCGGCCGGCGGCGCCCGGCCGCCGCAAGAACAAGCGCGGCGTGGCACCGGGCCAGGAGCTGCCCTCGGTGCGCACCTGGTTCGCCGGCGAGAGCCGCGAGGGCGGCGCGCGGGGCCCGTCGGGCAACCGCGTTGGCGGCAGCCCCGCTGGCGGCAATCGTCGTGGCGGCAAGCCCGGGGGTAGCCGCAACGGTGAAGCGCGTAGCGCCAGCCCGTATGCAGGCTTCGCAGGCGGCGGTGGCGGCAATCGCGGCAACCGCCAGGGCGGCGCGCCCGGCCAGGGCGGCCGGCCGCAGAACCGCGGCAACCGTCCGCAGGGCCACGGCGGCGGTCGTCCGCCCGGCGGTCGCGGCGGCAACCGGTCCGGCAACCGCTGATGAGCGTGCGCATTTACCACAACAGCCGCTGCTCGAAGTCGCGCGGCACGCTTGAGCTGTTGCAGGCGCGCGGCATCGAGCCCCAGATCGTGGATTACCTGGACACGCCGCCCAGCGTGGACGAGCTCAAGTCGCTGCTCCGCTTGCTCGGCATGGCGCCTCGCCAGCTGCTGCGCACTGGCGAGGCGGACTACAAGGAGCTGGGGCTGGATGATCCCGCGTTGGGCGACGAGGCCATCCTGCAGGCCATGGTCGCGCACCCGAAGCTGATCGAGCGCCCGATCGTGGTGGCCGGCGGCAGGGCCGCTATCGGCCGCCCGCCCGAAGCGGTGCTGGGCATCCTGCCGTAAGCCGTACGATGGGCTTCAGGCCACCCGTCCGCCACGGTCGGCTGTAGCCACCCGACGCAACGGCCCGCACGCAGACAGAAGCCGCCCCATGGGCGGCTTCGTCGTGATGGGCGCCCGCGGTCAGGCATGGCAGACGCCTGAGGACTCGGCGTGCTGCTACAGCGGGTACGGCGCCCCGCCGCCCCGGGCCGTCACATCGGCCCGAGCGAGAATTCGTCGGCATCCATCCAGGCGGGGAACCGCTCGCGATGTGCCAGCAAGGGCGTCGGATCCAGGCGCACCGTGGCCACCTGTTCCTGCGCGCCGAGTTCGATCATCGCTTCGCCGACCGGGTCGATCACGGCGCTGTCGCCCGCATACGGCAGGTCGTTGCCGTCCACGCCCACGCGGTTGACGCCCACCACGCAGGCGAGGTTCTCGATGGCCCGCGCGCGCAGCAACGTGCGCCAGGGCTGCCGGCGCGGTGCCGGCCAGTTGGCGACGAACAGCGCCAGGTCGTAGTCCATGCCGCCGGCCGCGCTCTCCAGCCGGCGGTTGCGCAGCCACACGGGGAAGCGCAGGTCGTAGCAGACCTGCGGCAGGATGCGCCAACCCTTCAGTTCCACCACCAGCCGCTCGCGACCACCGCCGTAGCGGGTGTGCTCCCCGGCCATGCGGAAAAGGTGGCGCTTGTCGTACTGGGCATGGCTGCCGTCCGGACGCATCCAGAACAGGCGGTTGTAGACCGTGCCGTCCTCGATGATGGCGAGGCTGCCGCAGATCACCGCATCCACCTCGCGCGCCAGATCGCGCAGCCAGGCCACACCCTCGCCGTCCATGGTGCCGGCGCTGGCGCGGGTGTCGTTGCTGAAGCCGGACAAAAACGTCTCCGGCAGCACGACCAGGTCGCTGCCCCGCGCCTGGCGCACGAGCGCACCGTAGTACTCGCGATTGGCCGGCGCATCGTGCCAGCGCGTGGCGCCCTGTACCAGGCTGACGGTCAGCGGCTGCAGACTCACAGACGGCATAGACGCTCCGCGGCGGCAGTCATGGTGGCATCGCTCTTGGCGAAGCACAGGCGCAGCAGGCGCGTGCCCGGCGGCTTCTCGTAGAACGGCGTCAACGGGATGCCAGCCACGCCACCCTGCTCCACCAGCCAGCGCGCGAACGCAAGGTCGTCCTCGTCGCGGATGGTCGAATAGTCCACCAGCTGGAAATAGCCGCCCGGCACGTCCAGCAGCTTGAAGCGCGAGGGTGCCAGCAGCGCGCGGAAGCGGTCGCGCTTGGCCTGGTAGAAGTCCGGCAGTTCCAGGTAATGCGCGGGGTCGTTCGCCATGATCTCGGCAAACGCGACCTGCGCCGGGTGGAAGGTGCAGAAGGTCAGATACTGGTGCACCTTGCGGAACTCGGCCGAAAGCGCCGCCGGTGCCACCGCATAGCCGACCTTCCAGCCGGTGCAGTGGTAGGTCTTGCCGAAGCTCGACACCACGATGCTGCGCGCGGCGAGTTCCGGATGCCGCAACACGCTCTCGTGCCGCGCGCCGTCATACACGATGTGCTCGTAGACCTCGTCCGACAGCACGACGATGTTCGTGTCGCGGGTGATCTCCGCCAGCGTCTCCAGGTCGTCCGCCGACAGCACCGCGCCGGAGGGATTGTGCGGGCTGTTGATCAGGATCATCCGCGTCTTCGGCGTGATCGCGTCGCGCACGCGCTGCCAGTCGATGGCGAAGCTGGGCACGGTCAGCGGTATGTGCACCGCGCGCGCGCCCTGCAGCTCGATGGCCGGCTCGTAGGAATCGTAGGCCGGGTCGAACACGATCACTTCCTCGCCGGCGCGCACGGTCGCCGCGATCGCCGCGAACAGCGCTTCGGTCGCACCGGATGTCACCGTGATCTCGGTGGCCGAATCCACGCGACGCCCGTACAGGCGCTGGGTCTTGATCGCGATCTGCTCGCGCAGCGCCGCCGTGCCGATGCCGGGGGCGTACTGGTTCTTGCCTTCGGCCATCGCGCGGGTGAGCGCGTCACGCAGCGATTGCGGCGGCTCGAAATCCGGGAAACCCTGGCCGAGGTTCACCGCCTGGTGATCCAGCGCAAGCTGGCTCATCACGCTGAAGATGGTGGTGCCGACCTTGGGCAGCTTGGTATCGATGTTCATGCGCGCGGATGTCTGGAAGGCCAAACGGCAAGCCTAGCACGGCTCATGTGCGCGGCCGGTCGAGCGGGTCCAGCGGGCGCTGGCGGCACTGCTCGTGCTTCTGGCGGGTCGCCTCGGGCAGGCGCTCGGCGAGGAAGTCGACCAGCGCCCGCACGCCAGGCAGCATGCCCCGGCGGCTGGGGTAGACGAAGTGCATGGTCCCTTCCGGCGCACTCCAGTCGGGCAGGACCACTTCGAGCTCGCCACGCGTGATGGCCGGCGCGCAGACGAATTCGGGCAGCAGCGCGACGCCCAGGCCCCGGCGTGCCGCCTCCAGCAGCAGCGCGAACTCGCCGGTGACCAGGCGCGCGCTCATCTCCACCGAAACGCGCTCGCCGTGCGCATCGAGCAGTTCCCACACCTGCGCGCCTTCGTGTTCCAGCATGGTCAGTGCGGGCAACGCCGACAGCCCCGCCGGCGCCGTGGGCCGCCCCACGCGGTCGAGCAAGGCAGGGCTGGCCACCGCCAGCACGCGCGAGAGCCCGAACGTGCGCATCACCAGGTTGGCATCGCTGTCGAGTTTGCTGCGTACGCGGATGGCAATGTCGTAGCCCTCGCCCACCACGTCTACGCGCCGGTTGCTCGAAAGCACGCGCACCTGCACCTTGGGGTATTGCGCAAGGAAGTCCGGCAGCACGTGCGCCACCACCGTCTGTGCCAGCGACACGGGGCAGCTCAGCCGCACCACGCCACGCGGCTCGGCGCGCAATTCGTCGACCGCCTCCTGCGCTGCCCGCGCCTCTTCCAGCACCGCGCGGCAATGGGCATAGAAACGCTCGCCCACTTCCGTCACCACGAAGCGGCGGGTGGTCCGCTGCAACAGGCGCACTCCCAGGCGCTCCTCCAGTTGCGACACCCGCTTGCTCAGGCGCGACTTGGGAATGCCCAGGGCGCGCCCGGCCGCGGAGAAGCCGTTGTGCTCGACCACCATGGCGAAGAAATAGAGGTCGTTGAGGTCCTGCAGCGTGCCGTCGAGGGTCATGCCATCTGTTTCCTTTGAGAAACGATACGTTCGATATTAGCCGACTTATCAGACCATTGTTGCGAAAGTATCGTTACTCCGTCGCCGGCAAGCCGGCCCTCGACTGGAGTTACGCCATGAAACTGCTGCACATCGATTCGAGCGCCCTGGGCCAGCATTCGGTCTCGCGCGAACTCACCGCGGACGTCGTGGCCCGGATCAGGCGCGCCCGCCCCGACGCTTCCATCCGCTACCGCGACCTGGCGGCCCAGCCGCTGCCCCACTGGACGCCGGTGGCCGATGCCAGCGACCCGGCCGCGCTGCTGGGCAACGAAGTCATCGACGAGTTCCTCGCCGCCGATGTGATCGTGCTCGGCGCCCCGATGTACAACTTCGGTATCCCCAGCACGCTCAAGGCCTGGATCGACCGCATCGCGGTGGCCGGCAAGACGTTCCGCTACACCGCCAACGGCCCCGAGGGCCTGGCCGGCGGCAAGCGGGTGATCGTGGCCTCCAGCCGCGGCGGGTTCTACGGCGAAGGCACCGGTGGCGCGGCGATGGATTTCCAGGAGAACTACCTGCGCGCGGTGCTCGGCTTCCTGGGCATCACCGACGTGGAGTTCGTGCGCGCCGAGGGCGTGGCGGTCAGTGCCGAGCACAAGAGCCAGGCGCTGGCGGCAGCCAGGGAAGCCATCGGGACATTGCTGCCCAAGGCGGCGTGAGCTCTCCCTCTCCTTCGGGAGAGGGTGACGCGCAGGTCGCAAGAAGGGTTCGGTTGATGCAGGCTGTCCCCGCTGGCCGAACCTTCTCGCCAACCCCTCTTCCGGCGGCAGAGGGGTTTTCGCGTTTCGCAAGTGGAAAAACCAGCCGTCGCCCGACACACTGCAGCTTTCCCCGCACAGGAAGCCGCGCATGAACCGCACCCTGCGTCTGTCCCTGCTCGCCCTGCTGGCCGCCGCGCCCGCGTTGCAGGCCGCCGATCTGTACGTGCACAACGTCAAGGGCTACACCCTGGACAGCCAGGGCAAGCTGCAGCGCTTCGATGCCCTGCTGGTGGACGACGGCAAGGTGGTCGCCACCGGCGCCGACGCCGCGCTCGCCGGGCGCGCGGGCGACGCCAAGGTGATCGACGGCCACGGCAAGACCCTGCTGCCGGGCCTGATCGACGCCCACGGCCACGTGCTCGAACTCGGCTACGCGCTCACCCAGGCCGACCTCACCGGTACGCAATCGATCGACGAAGCGCTTGCCCGTATCAAGGACTACGCCAAGACGCATCCGGACGCCCGCTGGATCACCGGTGGCGGCTGGAACCAGGTGATCTGGAAGCTCGGCCGCTTTCCCACCGCGAAGGAACTGGATGCGGTGGTGTCCGACCGACCCGTGTGGCTCAGTCGCGTCGACGGCCACGCCGCCTGGGCGAACACCGCGGCGATGAAGCTCGCCGGCATCACCCGCGACACCAAGGATCCGCCTGGCGGGCGCATCGAGCGCGACGCCCAGGGCAACCCCACCGGCGTGTTCGTCGACGGCGCCACGGCGCTGGTCGGCAAGGTCGTGCCGGAGCCCACCGACAAGGAGCGCGCCATCGCGCTCGACACCGCGCTGGCGGAGATGGCGCGCGTGGGCCTGACCGGTGTGGACGACGCCGGCATCGACCTGCCGAACTACCGCCTGTACAAGCGCTACGCCGACGAGCACAAGCTCACCGCGCGCATCTACGCGATGATCCGCGACACCGGCGACGCCTTCGACACCATCACCACCGCTGCTCCGCTGGACGGTTACGGCGATGGCTACCTCACCGTGCACTCCGTCAAGCTCTTTGCCGACGGCGCGCTGGGCAGCCGCGGCGCTGCGATGCTCAAGCCCTACTCCGACGACCCGCACAACCACGGCCTGCTGTTCATGAGCCCGGGCACGATGGTGTCGAAGATCGAGAAGGCCTTTGCCAAGGGCTACCAGGTCAACATCCATGCGATCGGCGACGCGGCCAACCGCGAGGTGCTGGACAGCTTCGCTGCCGCCTACAAGGTCCATCCGGATGCGAAGTCCTTGCGCAACCGCGTCGAACACGCGCAGATCGTCTCGATCGAGGACATACCGCGCTTCGTACCGCTGAACCTCATCGCCTCGATGCAGCCCACCCACGCCACCTCCGACATGAACATGGCCGAGGACCGCGTGGGCCACGAGCGCATCGAGGGTGCCTACGCGTGGCGACGCTTCCTCAAGCAGGGCACGGTGGTCGCCTTCGGCTCGGACTTCCCGGTCGAGTCGCCCAACCCCTTCTTCGGCCTGCATGCGGCGGTGACGCGGCAGAACCACGAGAACCAGCCACCCGGCGGCTGGTACCCCGACCAGAAACTGAGCCTGGCCGAGGCGCTGCGCGCCTTTACGCTGAGCGCGGCCTACGCCGGCCACACCGAGAAGACCCAGGGCTCGCTCGAGCCGGGCAAGTACGCCGACTTCATCCTGGTCGACCGGGACATCTTCAGCATCAACCCGCAGGATCTGTGGAAGACCAAGGTGCTGGGCACCTGGGTCGGCGGCAGGCAGGTGTATCCGGCAGGCGAATAGGCCGCGGGCCGCGCCAGGTAGCGCGAGTTGGTGGGCTGAAGCCCACCCGAAGGGAGCCGGCCTGCCGGTCCGTCCGGACGGCTCCCTGCCCGCTCCAGGTCATGCCCGCTTTCGCGGGAATGACGCCCGGGGACGGAGCGGCAGCTCGGTGGACCAAGGCACCCGGGCTTGAGGCGACTCCACCGGGGAAGCGCCTAACACGTTGAGAAACCAACCCTTTCACAGGTAGGCCATCAGTCATGGCCTGTTGCCTGTTGACGCTTTCGAATGTGGTGTTATAGTTCACTACAACACCGGTCCACGAGGTCACTAAGGAGACCCGCCATGAAAGCGCAGAACCTGATCGCACTGGCCGCCGCCACGCTGATTACCGCGACGAGCCTGGCCACCCTGAACAACCCGGTGCACACCGCGCCGGTGTCCGAAATCAACGGCATCCGCGTGGTCAACCTGGCCCCGGTCGAGGTCAGGCCGAGCGCGAGCGACCTGCGCGCCGCCGCGCTGCTGGAAGGCTCCGACATCACCAGCGCCACCCTGGCGCCGGCACTGGGCGCGCGTGCCGAAGCGGGCGCCACCCTGCTCGGGGCGCAGTTGGCCATGCCCTACTATTCGTTCGGCACCCAGCTCGCCCGTGCCAGCAAGGAATAACGTATGACCATCACCTGGAACGACAGCGTCCCGATCTACCGCCAGCTCCGCGAACGCGTGGTGGCGATGATCCTGGATGGCGCCTTGAACGAAGGCGACCCGCTGCCGTCGGTGCGCCAGGTGGCGGCGGATTTCCAGATCAATCCGCTGACCGTGTCCAAGGCGTACCAGGAGCTGGTCGACGATCAACTGGTCGAAAAAAGGAGAGGGCTGGGCATGTTCGTCAACGAGGGGGCCCGCGAGGCCTTGCTGAAATCCGAGCGCGAGCGCTTCCTGCGCGAGGAATGGCCGACCCTGTTCGCGCGCCTGCAGCGCCTGGGGCTCGATCTCAAAACGCTGATGCGCGACGCGCCGGCCACCACGGAACTCAAGCCATGAGCGCCATCGTTACCGCGCGAAACCTGAGCAAGCGCTACAAGAACGCGACCGCGCTGGACAGCGTGAACTTCGAGATCCAGTCCGGTCGCATCGTCGGCCTGATCGGCCCCAACGGTGCCGGCAAGACCACCGCGCTCAAGGCCATCCTGGGGCTGACGTCCTTCGACGGCGAACTGAACGTGCTCGGCTACGACCCGCGCACCCAGCGCGACAAGCTGATGGAACAGGTCTGCTTCATCGCCGACGTGGCGGTGCTGCCGCGCTGGATCCGCGTGCGCGAGGCGATCGATTTCGTCGCCCACGTCCACCCGCGCTTCGACCGCGCCAAGTGCGAGAGCTTCCTCAAGCGCACCAAGCTCACGCCCGACCAGCGCGTGCGGCAGATGTCCAAGGGCATGATCGTGCAGTTGCACCTCGCCCTGGTGATGGCCATCGACGCCCGCCTGCTGGTGCTGGACGAGCCGACGCTCGGCCTGGACATCCTCTACCGCAAGCAGTTCTACCAGAGCCTGCTGGAGGATTACTTCGACGAGAACAAGACGATCATCGTCACCACCCACCAGGTGGAAGAGATCGAGCACATCCTCACCGACCTGATGTTCATCCGCGACGGCAAGATCGTGCTGGACACGGACATGGACGCCGTCGGCGACCGCTTCGCCGAAGTGATGGTCAACGCCGACAAGGCCGCGGCCGCACGCGCCCTGCAGCCGATCGACGAACGCCAGGTCTTCGGCAAGAGCATCTTCCTGTTCGACGGCGCCGACCGCCCGACGCTGGAGGCCCTGGGCGAGATCCGCCGGCCCTCCGTCAGCGACCTGTTCGTCGCCACCATGAAAGGGACCTACGCATGAAAACCCTTGCTGGCAACAATCTGTTCTGGCTCGTCAAGCGCGAGTTCTGGGAACACCGCGGCGGCTTCCTGTGGGCGCCGCTGGTCACCGGCGGCATCTTCCTGCTGCTGAACATCATGGGCATCATCACCGCCGAGGTGATCGGCGCCCGCCACGGCGTCAGCATCGGTGCCAGCGGCAAGCTGCAGAATGTCATCTCGCAGATGGACGCGGGCGACATGAGCCAGGTGGGCATGGCACTGGACATGGCCATGTACTCCTCGATGGCGCTGATCTTCGTGGTGCTGGGCTTCGTGGTGTTCTTCTACTGCCTGGGCTCGATTTACGACGAACGCCGCGACCGCAGCATCCTGTTCTGGAAATCGCTGCCGCTGTCGGACACCGAGACGGTGCTGTCCAAGGTCGTCAGCGCCACTCTGGTGGCCCCGGTGATCGCCACGCTGGCCGGCATCGCCGCGGGCATCCTGCAACTGCTGATCGTGGCCGTGACGCTGTCCTTCCATGGCATCAATGTCTGGCAGTTGCTGATGCTCGCCCACCCGGTGCGCGTCACGCTCAACATGATCGGCCACATCCCGCTGTACCTGCTGTGGGCCCTGCCCTCGGTCGGCTGGCTGATGGCGTGCTCGGCCTGGGCCCGTACCAAGCCGTTCCTGTGGGCCATCGCCCTGCCGGTCGCCACCGGCCTGCTGGTCACCTGGTTCGGCATCATGGGGTTGTTCAACATGTCGGCCGGCTGGTTCTGGCAGAACATCGTGGCCCGCGCCCTGTTCAGCGCCTTCCCCGGGGCCAGCCTGATCGCCAGCGACGAGCTGATCCACACCGGCAACAACAACCTGGACTTCATGAACCTCGGCAACACCTACCAGCTGCTTGGCTCGGTGAACCTGTGGATCGGCGTGGCGGCGGGTGCGGTGCTGATCGCCGCGGCCATCTGGTTCCGTCGCTGGCGTGACGAAGGCTGACCGTCGGAAGCACGCGCTTCTCCCGCAGGTCCCACAGACACCCGCACCTGACAAAGGAAAGACCCATGAAGACCCGCGCGATCATCCCCGGCGCCGTTGCATTGGTCCTGCTTCTGACCGGATGCAACTCGTCCGGCCCATCGGACTCCCATGCCGGCGACAGCGCGACACAGGCGATGAAGGAGGTCGACAAGCAGACCTCCCCGTCGATGATCTCGGCGGAAATCCACAAGGGGATCGAGCAGGCCAAGCGTGAGCTGGCGACCCAGGACATCGATATCGGCCACATCCACGTGGGCCATGGCCAGCACGACGACCGCGACTCCCTTCCCCATGCGGCCATCACGCCGCAGGGAAATCTGATGATCGCCGGCAAGACGGTCAACGCCACGCCGGCGCAGCACACCCTGCTGCTCGATTACCGCCAGCAGGTCGTTGGTATTGCCGAGGCGGGCATGGATATCGGCGAACACGGCGCCAACCTGGGCACCCGCGCCGCCAAGGAGGCGATCTGGGGCGCGCTCACCGGGAAAAGCGACAAAGAGATCGAGGCAAGCATCAAGCCGCAGGCCGAGCAGATCAAAGTCGCCGCCATGAAGCTCTGCGAGGAACTGCCGGGCCTGCTGGCCTCGCAGCAGAAGCTGGCCGCCGCCATGCCGGAGTTCCGCCCCTACGCGACCATGACGCAGAAGGACGTCGACGACTGCGGCCGCGACGAAAACTGACCGATTCGCCAGGAGACCAGGGAATGCTCTCTCATCAGACCCGCTTCGCCCTCGCCCTCGCAGCCGGCCTGGTTCTGGCCGGCTGCGGCAATGGGCTCGATACCACCACGATTGCCAACGGCGGCATCGTGGTCCTCGGTGACCAGGTCACGCTCCACGGCACCGGCAGCAGCGAGGCGCTCCTCGATGCCACGGGCCGCCTGGTGATCGACGGCCGTGACGTGCCGGTCGATGCCACGCAGCGGCAACTGCTCCAGCGGTATTACAAGGGTGCCCGCGCCGTCCGCGAACACGGCGTGGCCACCGGCAAGGCGGGCGCGGCGGTCGCAGTGCAATCGCTGAAGAACGCGGCGGAGCACGTCACCGGCACCAACAGCGGACAAGCTGACGCGAAGCTCGACACCGCGACCCGGCGGGTCGACGACGAGGCCAGCAAGATCTGCCTGGACATCGGCCAGATTCGCGCCGCGCAGAACCGTCTCGCCAGCTCGCTGCCCGCATTCAAGCCGTTCGCCGGGATCATCGACGGCGACGACGCCGACTGCGCCGACGGCTCCTGAAAAGCCCGCGCTCACCGCACCGCACCGACGACGGAGCCAGCATGAACGGAAACGCGCGGGTCGCCGGGCTGCTCTACCTGATCACGGTAGTCACCGGCATGTTCTACCTGGGCTACGTGCCCTCGCAGTTGGCGACGCATGGCGACGCCGCCGCGAAGCTCGCGCGGGTCCTGCAGATGGACACGCTGTTCCGGCTTGGCATCGTTGCAGAGTTGGCCTGCCAGGCCGCGTTCCTGCTGCTTCCGCTGGCGTTGTATCGGCTGCTGGGCGGCGCAGGCAGGACCGCGGCGGTGCTGATGGTCGCGTTCGCCGTCGCGAGCGTGCCGGTCGCTCTCGCCAACGTGGGACACCGCCTGGACGTCTTGTCGCTGCTGGGCAACGCGGACTACCGCCAGGTGTTCGACTCCCGGCAGTTGCAGGGCGAGGTGATGTCGCACCTGGATGCCTACCGGCAGGGCCTGCTCTTGCTCGAGGTTTTCTGGGGCGCGTGGCTGCTGCCGCTGGGCTTTCTGATGGGCAGATGCGGCTTGCTGCCCAGGTTGCTGGGGATGTTCCTGATCCTGGGAGGCCTGGGCTACCTGGTCGACTTCCTCGCCACGCTCCTGCTGCCCTGGTATGCGGCATCGGCGTTGGCCGACTACATCCTGCTGCCGGCATCCGTCGGCGAGCTGGGAACCTGCCTGTGGCTGCTGGCCGGCGCCCCCACCAGGACGCCCATCGCTGCTGTCCGGCACGCCTGAGCCACACCCGACCGGGCCGTCAGGCCCACCCATCGACACGGAGCAACCGATGGCCCGTACGCGTTTGGAAGAGCTCAAGGTCCATGTGCGATTCAAGCTGTCCGCGCTGTGGGCAGCCATCATGTCCTGCTACATCTACGGCGACTTCTGGGGCCTGTACCGGCCCGGCAACCTCAAGGACATCCTCGAGGGCATCGGCCCGCTGGGCCCCACGAGCCAGGGCTCGCTGGTGGCGGTGTCCGTACTCGTGGCCGTACCGGCGGTGATGATCTTCCTGTCGCTGGCCCTGCCGGCGTCGTTCGCGCGCTGGCTCAACCTGCTGATCGGCACCGCTTTGACCGCGGTCATCCTCGCCACGCTCCCTGGCGCCTGGGCCTTCTACGTGTTCATGAGCTGCGTCGAGATCGCGCTGCAATCGGGCATCCTCTGGTACGCGTGGCGCTGGCCGCGACAAGCGGCGGCCTGACCGGCGCGAGCCTGCCGCTTCCAACGCTCCACCTGATTGATGTCCGAAAGCGGCGAGTGTTGCGCCAGGGCCGGTGCTAGCCTGCGGCGCATGCCCACGCCACGAGATGTCCTCCCCGAGCCACACGTCTGCGAACAGGCACGCCTGAGCCGCGACGCGCGCTTCGACGGCGTGTTCTTCACCGCCGTGAGCAGCACGCGCATCTACTGCCGCCCGGTCTGCCCCGCACCGCCACCCAAGCCGTCGAACGTGCGGTACTACGCCAACGCCGCAGCGGCCGAGGCCGATGGTTTCCGCCCGTGCCTGCGCTGCCGCCCGGAACTCGCACCGGGCCATCCCGCCTGGCGCCGCGGCGAGCACGTGGTGGCGCGCGCGCTGGAGATCATCGAGGACGGGGCGTTGTCCGCGGGATCGCTCGACGAGGTGGCGTCCCGCGTGGGCGTGGGCGGACGGCAGCTGCGGCGGTTGTTCGTCGAACATCTGGGCGCGCCGCCGCTCAGCGTGCACACCACGCGCCGGTTGCTGTTCGCCAGGCAACTGCTGACCGAGACCACACTGCCGGTGACCGAGGTGGCGCTGGCCGCAGGTTTCGGCAGCCTGCGCCGCTTCAATGCCGCGTTTGCCCAAGCCAACCGCATCGCTCCCCGCGAGCTTCGCCGCCAGCCACGCGCGGTGGATGCCGGCGATGCGCTCGTGCTGCGGCTGGGCTACCGGCCACCGTATGACTTCGAGGGCGTGCTGGACTTCCTGCGTACGCGCGCCCTGCCCGGCATCGAGCATGTGGAGGCGCATGCCTACGCGCGCGTGTTCGGTCCGGCTGAATCGCCCGGCTGGTTGCGCCTGTCGGCCTGGCCTGGCGGTGAGCATGCATTGAAGCTGGAACTGCACTGTCCCCAGCCGGGCCGCATGCTTCCGCTGGTGACGCGGCTGCGGCGCATGTTCGACCTGGACGCCGAGCCGCAGGCGATCGGCGCGACGCTGGGGGCCGGCGGCGTGCTCGCGCCCCTGCTGCGCCGACGGCCGGGCCTGCGCCTGCCCGGTGGATGGGACGGCTTCGAGATCGCCGTGCGCGCCGTGCTGGGCCAGCAGGTCAGCGTGGCCGCCGCGCGCACGCTCGCTGCGCGCATCGTCGAACGCTGGGGCGAACCGCTGCCCACGCCTGGACTGCCGGGCCTGGCGCGGTTGTTCCCGACGCCCGAACGGCTGGTCGATGCCGACCTGCGCGAGGCGGGCGTGATCAACGCGCGTGCCGAGACCATCCGCGGCATCGCGCGCGCCCTGCTCGATGGCCGCGCGGACTTCCGCCCCGGGCAGCCGCTGGAATCGTTCGTGGCGAGCTGGACGGCGCTCCGCGGCATCGGCGAGTGGACCGCGCACTACATGGCAATGCGCGCGCTCAGCCATCCGGATGCGTTCCCCGCGGCCGACCTGATCCTGCGTCGTGCAGCAGCGGGCGATGGCGGCGAACTGAGCACGCGCGCACTTTCAGCGATGGCAGAGGCATGGCGGCCATGGCGTGCCTACGCGGTCATGCATCTGTGGCGCAGCACGGCCGACCCGGCGCAAGCTTCGAGGAAGCGGGCGTGATTGGCATGCCCTTCGCCTTCGTGGCGCCAGGCTCGGGGCAACGTCTGGAGGGAGACTGTGCGGCCCACTCACCACCGTTCGCCCGAGCCCGAGCCCGCACGGCCAAAGCCTTGAGGGCGCTCCCATGCAACGAGCGTGACCGGTGAATCCCGTCTGGTACGACAACCTGTCCACCCCGATCGGCCAGTTGCGCCTGGTTGCCGACGAACGCGGGCTGCGGGAGGTGTGGTTCGAAACCGGCCGCCACCAGCGCGAGCCGGAGCCGTCATGGGTCTACTCGCCGCCGGCGCTGGCCTTCGCTCGCATGCAACTGGACGAATATTTCGCCGGCACGCGACAGGTGTTCGAGCTCCCGCTGCATCCACTTGGCACGCCGTTCCAGTTGGCCGTCTGGCAGGAACTGGCGCGGATCCCCTACGGCTCGACCATCAGCTACGGGGAGCTGGCGCGGCGCATCGGCCAGCCGCAGGCGGTCCGTGCGGTCGGCGCCGCCAATGGGCGCAATCCGCTGCCGATCGTGCTGCCCTGCCACCGGGTGATCGGTGCCAACGGCAGCCTCACCGGATTCGGGGGTGGCCTGCCGACGAAACGGTTCCTGCTGGCGATGGAAGAAAGCGTGGCGCGCGGCGACCTGTTCGGCCTGGTGACCTGAGCCCGCGGCGTCAGCGGGTACGTCAATCGGCGCTGCGCGAGGACGCCGGCGCCTTGCCCGAATGCACCACCGGCGGGGCGACGGCGCTCTGGTAGCGATCCAGCAGATCCTGCTGGCGCACACGGTAAAGCTCGCGCTGCGCCTGGTCGGTCTGGTCCAGGCGCGCGGCGTGGACCGTGCCGGCGGCATACGGACGGCGCATGGCATCGGCCCTTCCCTGGCGCAATTGTTCCTCGACCTGGTTCTTCTGCAGCTGGTCGCGCACCTGGTTTTCCCGCACGGTTTGCTGGAAGCGTGCGTTCGCCGGTGGCTGCACGACGATCACGGCGCGCGGCGGCGCCGGTTGCGACTGCCAGGCGCCGGCCACTGCCGGCAGCGCCAGCACGAGGGCGACGTTCCACTGGCGCAAGAACGCACGGGTTTTGAACGACATGGACGCGGTGCGATGATGGGGAGTTGTTTCATCGTACGAGCTCGCCTATGAAAAACCTGTTTCGCCTGTTGTGCTGCCTGGTGCTGGCATTCAGCGCCGGTTGCGCCACCTCGCCGCGCACCGCTGTCGGCAAGCCGACGCCCCTGCTGCTCGTCTCCATCGACGGCTACCGTGCCGACTACCTCGACCGGGGCCTGACCCCGACGGTGGCAATGCTCGCGCGCGACGGCGTGCACAGCGCCATGCAACCGTCCTTTCCGTCGCTCACCTTCCCTAACCACTACACGATCGTCACCGGGCTGCGTCCCGATCACCATGGCATCGTCAACAACACGATGTACGACGCACAACTGGGCAAGTTCTCGCTGCACAACCGCAAGGCGGTGAGCAACGGGCGCTGGTGGGCGGAGGGCACGCCACTGTGGGAAACCGCGGACGGCCACGGCCTGCTGACCGCGACGATGTTCTGGCCCGGATCGGAAGCGGATATCCATGGCCGCCATCCCGACCACTGGCAGCTGTACGACGGCAACGTGACGCCCACCCAGCGGGTCGACCAGGTGCTGGCCTGGCTCGATCTTCCGCCCGACCAGCGGCCGAGCTTCCTGACGCTGTATTTCGACGCCGTCGACCACGCCGGCCACTACCACGGGCCGGATTCGCCGCAGGTGGACCAGGCGTTGCGCGAGACCGACCAGGCGATGGCGCGACTGGTGCGTGGTCTCAGGCAGCGCGGACTGTTCGACAAGATCAATCTGATCGTGCTCGCCGACCACGGCATGGCGTCGGTGCCGCTGGACCACAGCGTGCTGATCGAACGGCAGCTCGACCTGGACGACGTGCAGGTGGTGAGCCTGGGTGTGCTGGCCGGCTTCAATCCCAAGCCCGGGCACGACTTTGCGGCGATCGAGGCGCGGATGGAACGCCCGCACCCGCACATGCAGTGCTGGGACAAGACCCGCGTGCCGGCGCGGCTGGCCTACGGCCACAACCCCCGCGTGCCGCAACTGCTGTGCCTGGCCGACGTGGGCTGGCGCATCACCACGGCCGACTGGCTGGCCTCGCACAAGGGCCGCATCAGCGTGGGCGAACACGGCTACGACAATGCGGCGCCGCAGATGCGTGCGCTGTTCGTGGCACACGGCCCGGCCTTCCGCGATGGGGCGACCGTGCCGCCCTTCCCCAACGTGGACGTCTATCCGCTGATGGTGCACCTGCTCGGCCTGCCCTCGCAGCCCAGCGATGGGGACTACGACGCGGTCAAGGCGATGCTCGAGCCCGAGGCGCGCTGATCCGGGCTCATGCGCCGGCCTCCGCGTAGTTGCTCACCTCGACCAGGTTGCCGTCCGGGTCGCGGAAATACACCGACAGGATGGGACCGCACGCGCCGGTGCGCGGCACTGGCCCCTGCAGCACATCCACCCCACATGCCGCCAGGTGCGCGAGCACCTGCGGCATCGGCATGGCGGTGACCAGACACAGATCGCCGGTGCCCGGCATCGCATTGGGCGCCTTCGGCTCCAGCTCGGCGCCCACCGCGTGCAGGTTGATCTTCTGCGCACCGAAAGCGAGTGCACGGCGACCTGCGCCGAAAGTCACCACGTCCATGCCAGCACGCGTGCATAGAACGCGCAGGTCGCCTCGACGTCCGCGACGGTAAGTACCACGTGGTCGGAATCGATCTTCATCCGGGCAATCGTCATGGCAACGGTGGCTCCGTCCTCGGCGACGGCGGCCCGGGCAGCGGCCGCAGGAAATACAGCCGCCAGGCGATCAGCAGCCCGGCCAGCACCATCGCGCCGATGAACGCGGCCACGCCGTTCCAGCCGTGCGCCGTGTAGAACAGGCCGCCGCCCGCGCCTGCCAGGCTGGAGCCCATGTAATACGCGAACAGGTATAGCGACGACGCCTGCGCCTTGGCGTTGCCGGCGCGCCGGCCGACCCAGCTGCTCACGATCGAGTGCCCGCCGAAGAAACCGAAGGTCACCGCGACGACGCCGGCGATCACCAGCACCAGCGGCCGGAATACGGTCAGGCCTGCGCCGGCCAGCATCAGCGCGAAGGTTGTCCACAGCACACGCCGCCGGCCAAGCCTGCCGGCAAGGTGGCCCATCCAGGCCGAGCTGAAGGTGCCGATCAGGTACACGCTGAAGATCAGCCCGACCACCGCCTGGCTCAGGCTGTACGGCGGCGCGAGCAGCCGGTAGCCGATGTAGTTGTAGACGGTGACGAAGGCGCCCAGCAGCAGGAAGCCCTCGACGAACATCCACGGCAGGCCGGCGTCGCGGAACACCCCAGCGAAGCGCGCCAGCAACGTACGCGGGCGCAGCGGCTGGCGCTCGAAATGATGCGAGGGCGGCAGCAGCCGCCAGAACGTCAGGCCGGACGCCAGCCCGATGCCCGCCACCACGATCACTCCCACCCGCCAGTCGAAGAAATCCGCCAGGACCCCGGTAACCAGGCGCCCGCCCATGCCGCCGATCGCATTGCCGCTGATATAGAGGCCCATGCCCAGGCCGATCGAATCGGGGTGCATCTCTTCGCTCAGCCAGGTCATCGCCACGGCGGGCAGCCCGCTGAGGGATATGCCCAGCAGCGTGCGCAGGACCAGCAGGCTGGTCCAGCCGGGCACGATGGCGGACAGCAGCACCAGCAGTGCGGATGCGATCAGCGAAACGGTCATCACCGACTTGCGCCCGTAGGCGTCGGACACCGCGCCGGCGAACAGCATGGCGAAGGCCAGCACGCCGGTGGTCAGCGAGAGCGACAGCGCGCTGGTCGCGGCGCTGACGCCGTAGTCCTTGCTGAACTCGGGCATCAGCGGCTGCACGCAATACAGCAATCCGAAGGTGGCGATGCCGGCGGCGAACAGGGCCAGGTTGGCCTGGCGAAACAGCGGGGTGCCGTGGCGGATCAGCGAGCCGTCGGCGGTGCCGGCGGCCGGCACGGGGTGATCGTTCATCGGCTGCCTTTGGCGGGCCGTGGGGTGGGTGCGCCATTGTCCTCTTCTACGGGATGGCCGCAAAGCTGCCGTGCAGCCACCCGGTCTGGCACGCGAGCGCGCGGTGTTGCCACGAGTCCACCTTCGGGGCGAGGGCAGTTCGCGACGTGCGCTTTAGCTCTCGTGTGGCACGCTGCCTCCGAGCCGACACCACCTGTGCATCGATGAAGGATCGCCGCGAGCCCCGCTCTCCGACCCAACCCACTCCCCGAGCGGGAGCCGAGGCCAGGTGCACAGCACCGGGCACGCCCATGCGCCGCTCCCTGCCGCTGGTGCTGTCGTTGATCGGGCTGGTTTCGTGCACCGGACAGAAACCCGCGTCCGAAGCCCGCCAGCCCGCGCCCGCGTACGAAGTCATCGACGCCGCACACGGCTTCGCGATCGCGGTACCGCCCGGCATGCACGCCCGCCGCGATTTCCAGCGCAGTTACCTGGCGAATGGCGCGTGGAAATCCTTCGCGAGGGAAGTCGACCACGGCGAACCGGTGCTGGCGTTGGTACTCGACGGCTCCAACGCCATCACGGCCGCCGAACTGCGGATCGGCGTGGGCAACGACGCGGCGGCCCGCGCGCACTGCCTGGACGTGCCCGCCAGCGGCGTTCCCCCCCGGGTCTCGCACGTCACCGTCGCGGGCGTGCCGTTCACGCGTTTCCAGGCTGCCGACGCGGCGATGAGCCATTACCTCGACGTGGAGGCGTACCGGGCCGTCCACGACGGGCGCTGTTATGCGATCGACCTGCTGGTCACCGGCACCCGCCCGGAGGTCTACGACCCGCCGGCGACGCCGCCGTTCGGACAGGAAGCCGCCAGGCAACGCCTGCGCGGTGCGCTGGCGGGTTTCCGCTTCCTGTAACGTTGCCGTCGCGCTCAGCGACGCCAGTGGCCCTCGACCCAGACGTGGTGCGAGGCCCAGTGGCCGGGCACCCATACGTGGGCGCGATGGGCCGGCACGACCACGCAGCCGGCCAGGGACAGGCTGCCGGCCAGCAACAGGGCGGCGGCAAGAAGCGACGTACGGCGCATCGGGTATTCCTCGGCTTGGGAGGTGAGCCCCGGAACGCGCGGATCGATGCCGCGATGACACGCCCCCGCCTGCCGCGCAACGGCCGTTCAGCCTGGCGGCGGCTGCCTGAGCCGCTGCACCGTCTCGCGGTAGCGCTGCGCGATGCGCGCCTCGTCCAGGTGCTGGAAATCCCGCACGACCCAGCGGCCGCCGCTCATCACGTGCTTCACCAGCGGGGTGTTGCCGGCGAAAATGAAGCTGTCCAGCAGCGCCGGTTCCTCGCGCGCGGCGAGCAGCGGCGAGCCGTCGTCGAGCACCAGCAGATCGGCGCGGTGGTCGGGCTGCACCGCGCCGACCGGAAGCCCTGAAGCCTGCGCGCCACCTTTGAGCGCGGCGCGCCACAAGGTCTGGCCGACGCTCGCGCCCTCGCGGCGCGCGGCGATGTTGCGGTGGCGCGTGGCCAGGCGCTGGCCGTATTCGAGCCAGCGCAGTTCCTCTACCGGCGAGACGGAGATGTGCGAATCCGAACCGATGCCGAGCGTGCCGCCCGCGTCCAGGTATTCGGCCAGCGGGAACAGGCCATCGCCCAGGTTGGCCTCGGTGGTCGGGCACAGGCCGGCAACCGCACCGCTGCGGGCCAGGCGCGCCGTCTCGGCGTCGCTCAGGTGGGTGGCATGCACCAGGCACCAGCGCGCATCGACCTGGGCGTGGTCGAGCAGCCATTCGACCGGGCGCGCGCCGCGGATCGACAGGCAGTCCTGCACCTCGCCGATCTGTTCGGCGATGTGGATGTGGATCGGCGTGTCCCGCGCCAGGCCGCTGGCAAGCACGGCCTGCAGCGCGTCCTGCGGTACCGCGCGCAGCGAGTGCAGCGCGATGCCGACCTTCAGGTCCGCGCTCTCCTGCGCGCGCAGTGTTTCGAGCAGGCGCAGGTAGGCTTCGACCTCATGGCCGAAGCGGCGCTGCCGCGCGCCCAGCGGGCGCCCGTCGAAACCGCCGCGCATGTACAGCACCGGCAGCAGGGTCAGCGCGATGCCGGCCTCGCGGGCCGCTTCGACGAGCGCCAGCGACATCGCCTCGGCCGGCGCGTAGGCGGTGCCGTCCGGGCGGTGGTGAAGGTAGTGGAATTCGCAGACCTGGGTGTACCCGGCCTTGAGCATCTCCACGTAAAGCTGGGCGGCGATCGCCCTGAGATCGTCCGGACCGACCGACGCCGCGAAGGCGTACATCGTCTCGCGCCAGCTCCAGAAGCTGTCGTCCACCCGTCCCCGCCGCTCGGCCAGCCCGGCCATCGCGCGCTGGAAGGCATGCGAATGCAGGTTGGGCATGCCCGGCAATACCCAGGTGCCCAGCGTTTCGGCGGGGCCGTCTTCCACCGCCTGCAACATGCCGTCGGCGTCGATACCGAAAATGCCCTCGCGGGTCCAGCCGTCGCCTTGCCACAGGTAACCGGCATGGCAGCGGCGGATGCGGTTGGTCGGGGTCATGGGCAGCTCCCTGGTGGACAACCCAGTGTAGCGCCCGCCGGGCCGACCTCCGTGCAATGCGGATCGGACGCGACGGTTCCACCACACACCGTTTCGGATACTCGCCGCATGCCCAAGAAGACGCCCGAGCAAACCGCCAAGCTGCTGCTGCGCCAGGCCCGCCCTGAAGACGTGCCCGCGCTGGTCGATCTCACCGGCCGCGTCTACTCGCCCGAATGGGGCCATTCGGCCGAGATGCTCCGTTCCCAGCAGACGCATTTCCCGGAGGGCCAGTTCGTCGTCGAATACGCCGGCAAGGTCGTCGGCTATTGCGCGACCTTCCGCATCGACGAGGCCACCGCGCTCAAGCCGCACACCTGGGCGCAGATCACCGGGGGCGGCATGGGCTCGCGGCACAAGGCCGACGGCGACTGGCTGTACGGCATGGAAGTGGTCGTGCACCCGGACTACCGCGGCATGCGCATCGGCCAGCGGCTCTATCACGCGCGCAAGCGGCTGTGCACGGACCTGAAACTGCGCGGCATCGTGTTCGGCGGGCGCATTCCCGGGCTGGCGAAGAACATCGGCCGCTACGGCAGCGCCGAGGCCTACGTGCAGGCGGTGGTCTCGGGCGAACGGCGCGATGCCACCCTGAGCTTCCAGCTCGCCAACGGCTTCGAGGTGATCGGACTGCTGCGCGGCTACGTACCGTCGGACCATGAATCGCTCGGCTGGGCAGCCCACCTGGCCTGGCGCAACCCGAGCCTGCTCGATCACCCGGACATCCCGTCGATCCCCTCGCCCAAGCACTTGCCGGACCTGGTGCGCGTGGCCTCGGTGCAGTACTTCCAGCGGCGCATCCACTCGTTCGAGGAGTTCGCCACGCAGGTGGAGTACTTCACCGACATCGCGGCCGATTACAACGCCGATTTCGTCACCTTCCCCGAGCTGATCACGCTGCAGCTGCTCTCGATCGAGAACGAGGAACTGTCCGCCGTCGCGGCGATCCGCAAGCTCAGCCAGTACACGCCGCAGGTAAAGGAGCTCTTCAGCCGCCTGGCGGTGCGCTACAACATCAACATCATCGCCGGCTCGCATCCGACCGAGCAGCCCAACGGCGATATCCACAACGTCTGCTACGTGTGCCTGCGCGACGGCTCGCTGCACGAGCGCGAGAAACTGCATCCGACGCCGAGCGAGCGCAACGTCTGGAACATCACCGGCGGCGAGAGCGCGGCCACCATCCAGACCGACTGCGGGCCGATTGGCGTGATGATCTGCTACGACTCCGAGTTTCCGGAAGTCGCCCGCCACCTGGTCGACCAGGGCGCATTGATCCTGTTCGTGCCCTTCTGCACCGACGTGCGCGAGGGCTACCTGCGCGTGCGCTACTGCTCGCAGGCACGGGCGATCGAGAACCAGTGCTACGTGGTGCTCTCGGGCAACGTCGGCAACCTGCCTGGCGTGAACAATTTCGACATCCAGTACGGGCAGAGCTGCATCCTCACGCCCAGCGACTTCCCCTTCGCGCGCGACGGCGTGGCCGCCGATTCCACGCCGAACATCGAGACCGTGCTGTTCGCCGATCTGCGCCTGGAAAGCCTTGCCCGCGCACGCAACGCCGGCGCGGTGACCAACCTGAAGGACCGTCGCTTCGACCTGTACGAAATGCGCTGGCGGCCGCAGCCGCTGTAGGGCGCGACCTGCGCGCGACGGCACCCCGGTCGCGCGCCGCGTCCACTCCTACGATAATGCTGCGATGCCCGCCTCGAACCCCCGCCTGCAGGCCCTGCTCGGCCACGAATTCTTCGCCCCGCACCAATGGAAGCGGCGCATCGCATTATGGAGCGGCGCGGTGCTGGTGGCGCTGGCGGCGATCCTGTTCGCCAAGGCAAGCACCTGGGCCTACGAGTTGTTCCTGAGCATCCTGGCGTACGGGATATGGATACCGCTGATCCTGACGCCCGTGGTGTTCGGGCTGCTCTCGTGGGTCACCGCGGGACGCTTCCGTGCCACCCGCGGCAGCGGCATCCCGCAGGCGATCGCGACACTGCACGTCGAAGACGAGACCTTTCGCAAGAACATGCTCTCGTTGCCGATCGCGGTCGGCAAGATGCTGCTCACGCTGATCGCACTGGCCGTGGGTGCCTCGATCGGGCGCGAGGGACCGACCGTGCACGTGGGCGCGGGCCTGTTCTACACCTTCGCCCGGCGGTTCGGCTTCAATGATCCGAAGGCCGCCTCCCGTTTCATCCTGGCTGGGGGCGCGGCGGGCATCGCGGCGGCGTTCAACACCCCGCTGGCGGGCGTCGTGTTCGCCATCGAGGAGCTGGCCGGCACGTTCGAGCACCGCTTCAGCGGACTTCTGCTCACGGCGGTGATCGTCGGTGGCGTGGTCTCGCTGGGGATCATGGGCAACTACGCATACTTCGGCGAAGTCGAGGCCAGCCTGCCGCTGGGCCACGCATGGCTGGCAGTGCTCCTGTGCGGAATCGTCTGCGGGCTGCTCGGGGGGCTGTTCGCGCGGTTGATCCTGCTCAGCAGGCGCGGGCCGCTGGCGCGCATCGGTGCGCTGCGCGCGCGCTGGCCGGTCGCCTTCGCCACCGGCTGCGGGCTGGCGCTGGCGGTGCTGGGCGTGCTGTCCCACGGCTCGGTGTACGGCACCGGCTATGACCAGGCACGCGCCATCGTGCAGCAGGCGGCGGTGACGCCGGGGCAGAGTTTCGGCCTGGCCAAGCTGGGTGCCAACGTCGTCTCGTATTGGGCAGGCATCCCGGGCGGCATTTTCTCGCCCGCGCTGGCGGTCGGCGCGGGCCTGGGACAGAACATCGCCCAGTTCCTGCCCGGTGTGCCGGCCGCGGCGGTGGTGCTGCTGGGCATGAGCGCCTACCTCTCGGGCGTCACCGGCGCGCCGCTCACCTCCGCGGTCATCGCGATGGAACTGACCGACAACCAGGCCATGGTGATTCCGGTCATGGCCGCCTGTCTGCTGGCCCGCGCCGCCTCGTCGTTGCTCAGCCCCACGCCGGTCTACAAGGACTTCGCCGAACGGCTGGTGCAGGAGTTCGAGCGGCAGCAGGCCGTACGCCACCTGCCTCCCGAACCGGTCGAACACATCGGGCGGAGCAGCGCCTTCGACGAACCGGCAGCGCCGGCCGATACCCCCGCTCCACAGGAAAAACCATGACCGCGCCGCGCTGGGACCACCTGTTGATCGACGCCACGCTGGCTACCTTCGCGGGCGAGCGGCCGTTCGGGACGGTCGAGCGCGGCGCGCTGGCGATCAGGGACGGGGCCATCGCCTGGGTCGGCGCGATGGCGGACCTGCCCGGCGCGGCGGATGCACTGGCCGGCACCGTGGAAGATCTCGACGGCGCCCTGGTAACACCCGGCCTGATCGACTGCCACACGCATCTGGTATTCGGCGGCGATCGCGCACACGAGTTCGACATGCGCCTGAATGGCGCGAGCTACGAGGAGATCGCGCGTGCCGGGGGCGGCATCGCCTCGACCGTCGGCGCCACCCGCGCGGCGGACGAGGACGAGCTGTTTCGCCAAAGCCTCCCGCGCGCGCGCGCGCTGCTTTGCGACGGCGTGACCACGCTGGAGGTCAAATCGGGCTACGGGCTCGACCTCGACACCGAGCGCCGCATGCTGCGGGTGGCACGGCGCATGGGGGAGGCGCTCGGCATCGGCGTGCGCACCAGCTTCCTGGGCCTGCATGCCCTGCCGCCGGAATACCGCGGGCAGCGTGCCGATTACGTGGCGCTGGTATGCGACGTGATGCTGCCGGCACTGGCCGGCGAGGGCCTGGTCGACGCGGTGGACGCGTTCTGCGAAGGCATCGGCTTCAGCCGCGAGGAGACTGCGCGCGTGTTCGAGCGCGCCCGCGCGCTCGGCCTGCCGGTGAAGCTTCATGCCGAGCAGCTCTCCGATCTCGATGGTGCCGCGCTCGTGGCCGAATACCGGGGATTGTCCGCCGATCATCTGGAGCACCTGAGCGAATCCGGCATCCGCGCCATGGCCGCCGCGGGCACCGTGGCGGTGCTGCTGCCCGGCGCTTTCTACGCGTTGCGCGAAACCCGTCTCCCGCCGATCGATGTCCTGCGCGCGCACGGCGTGCCGATGGCGATCGCCACCGACTGCAATCCGGGCACCTCCCCGCTGCTTTCGCTGCGACTGGCGGCGAACATGGCATGCACGCTGTTCCGGCTGACGCCCGAAGAAGCCTTGCGCGGGATCACCCTGAACGCGGCCCGTGCCCTCGGACTGACGGACCGTGGCACGCTTGCGGTCGGCCAGCGCGCGGATCTGGTGGTGTGGAACGCACGGTTGCCTGCCGAGCTCTGCTACTGGATCGGCGGTGATCTGCAGCGTTCGGTTTGGGTGGGGGGAAAACCCTTGCCGCGAGCCTGACCGACGCGCGTTCCTGCGGCCCACGAGGAAGGCCGTGGCGATGGAAGCTCCGGCACGAGTCCTTCCTCCGCTTGCCGGGGAAGGTGCCCGAAGGGCGGAAGGGGGAAGCCTTGCGAAAACCATCCCATACCGCTGCTCCAGGCCTTCCCACGAGCTGGAGATCAATCCTCCGGCGTCTTGGCCGGGATGAACGGCGACACCGGATCGCTGGCCGGGAAGGTTTCCTCGACCGCTTCGTCGGTGAGGTCGCTCTCGTGCGCCTTGCGGCCTTGCCGCTCGTTCTCGGTTTCCGGGCGCGAGGGCTTGTTGCAATCGGGGTGCTGCGAATCTTTGCGGTCGTGGCTGCTCATTTTCTGGCTCCGCTGAGTGTTGTCCCATTCCGGCAGGCGTGCGTCGATGCGGGTGATGTCGGCCTTGGCCACCTCCTGCATGCACGCCAGTGCGCGCTGGTTGCGCAGGGTGGTCTGCGAGGCGATGCCATCGGCAGGCACCCACAACGGAAACTGCCGCATCTGCGCGTCCATCGCGGTGCGCAGGACGCAGTCGTCCCCGGCGATGCCGACCAGCGCCAGCGCCCTGATCCCGAGCTTCTCCAGCAGCGTGCTCAACGGCGTCTGGTAGAACGCCGAGTGGCGCGGCTTGAGGACGAAATAGTCCTCCACGCCGGGCAGCAAGCCGTCGCTGAGCTGGGCGCCGCGGGAACCGACCCGCCGGCAATGTTCGATGACCTTGGCCAGATCGGCATGCCAGCGCCCGAAGTTGTCGTTGGCGTAGATCACCGGCAGGCCGCGCGCGTGGTACCAATCGCGCAGGTGCCCGATCGCGGTGGCCACCGGCATGGCCTGCTCCAGCAACGCCTCGCCGCCCTCGAACTCGAGGTCGTTGAGCATGTCGATGATCAGCAAGGCGCTGTGCCGGGGCTCGAACGATGCCTCGTGTCCGCGCTGGCCAGTATTTGCCATGGTGTCGGATGCCACCTCAGGCCGCTTCCTGGCGCTTCTTCAGTTCCACCTTGCGCTGCGCCATCTGCTCGCCGAGCTCTTCCAGCGTCTTCTTGCTCATCAGCGCCTTGGCACGCTTGAACATCTCCTTCTCCTCCTCGTCGGCGTGGTGCTCGAAAAGCTCCTTGAGCACTTTGGCGCGTCCGGAGAACTTCTCGCTGTCGACCTCGGTCTTGAGCAGGTCCGGCAGCACCAGGTCGCCGGCGGCGCGGTGTTCTTCGAGCGCCTCGAAGTACATCTTGGCGTCATCCTTGCCGTCGCCGGCGTTCTTGAACGCCGGGTAGAAGATTTCTTCCTCGATGGTGTTGTGGGCGCGCAGGCTGGTCTCGATCTTCTCCACCAGTTCCTTGCGCTTCTTAACGCCGCGCGTGGTGGTGCCGGCCAGTTCCTCCAGCAACGCCCTCATGTTCTTGTGGTCCTGGGTCAAAAGCTCGATTGCGTTCATGCCGGCTCCGCTGCAACCCCTGCCAGCGGCACGTTTCCATGTACGCGGTGAAGCGCGTGTCTTCCCCGGTTAATCGCTGCGGAACGCCAAAAAAAAGCCCCGCGCAAGGCGGGGCTCCTTCGATCCGTCGAGCGGAAAGCTCAGGCGGACTTCTTCTTCGGCGCGGCCTTCTTGGCGGCGGCCGGCTTGGTCACGGTGGCCTTGGCGCCGACCACGGCCGGCTGGGCGTCGTGCGCGCGGGTGTTGCCGTAGCTGCCGCGGTAGGTCTTGCCACGACGGGTCTTGCGATCGCCCTTACCCATGGGAACTCCTTGATTCGTATGCGTGAACGGCCAGCCATCGTAGCAGCGAAGAGGCAAAGCGCAAGAGCGCCACGACGGGGACACTACAGCGGCTCGGGGACCCGCTGCACGCTCAACGGTGGCCGTGCCCGAGGCAGTCGCGCGCATGGTCCGTGCATGGACCGGCGTCCACCTGGACGGTCACGTGCAGGATGCCGAACTGCTCGCGCAACAGGCGATGGATGGCCGCCACCGCGCCGGCGCCCTCGCCCTCCTCCACCTGCGCGTGCAGCGTCGCCATGCGTGAGCCGGAGGCGAGCTGCCAGACGTGCAGGTGATGGATGTCGCGTATGGAGGCATCGGCCTGGCGCAGCGCCTGCTCCACCTCACCGACGTCCAGGTCTTCGGGCACTCCCTCCAGCAGGATATGCGCCGACTTGCGCAGCAGGCGCCATGCCCCGCCCAGGATCAGCAGCGAGACCAGCAGCGAAAGTACCGGATCGGCCCAGTTCCAGTCCATGAACCGTACGGCCAGCGCAGCCAGCACGGCGCCAAGCGAACCGAGCAGATCGCCCAGTACGTGCAGGGTGGCGCCGGCCATGTTGACATCGTCGTGGGCGTGCCCGTGCAGCACGCGCAGTACCAGCAGGTTGACCAGCAGGCCCATTATCGCTACCGCCAGCATGACGCCCGAAAGGATCGCCCCTGGATGCAGCAGGCGCGTGACCGCCTCGTAGGCGATGAAACCCACCAGCACGAACTGGGTGAGCGCATTGACGAAACCGGCCAGCACCTCCAGGCGCCCATAGCCGTAGCTGCGGCGGGCGTCGGCCGGGCGCAGCGCCAGCCGCGCACCGATGAAGGCAAGCGCGAGCGCCAGCGCGTCGACCATCATGTGCCCCGCGTCCGCGAGCAACGCGAGCGATCCGGACCACAGGCCGCCGACGGCCTCGGCCAGCAGCATCAGCAAAGTCAGCAGGAAAGCGGCCAGCAGCTTGCGTCCGCGCACGTCCGAAGGATCGTGGCGATGGTCGCCGTCGTGGTCGCCGTCGTGCTCGTGGCCGTGGCCGTGGCCGTGGCCGTGGCCGTGGTGATGGTGGTGCGTGTGATCGTGCGACTTGCTCATCGAGCCATCGTAGGAACGCCCCCGCGCGTTACACAATCACCGCGCATTCAATGCGCGCAGCCGGCATCGTGCACATGCACCTGGCGATGATCGAGGCGCAGGTTGACGAAGTGCGCGCTCGCCAGGAGCAAGCCGCCGCAGGTGACCAGCACGCTGTGCAGCGCGATCGGATACCGCTCGGCCACGGTCACGCCCAGCAGCAGCAGCGACAGGCCGGGAAATGCCAGCAGCAGCGACCCCGGCCGGCGATGCCTGCGGTAGCCCTTGACCAGGGTCACCAAGGCCAGCGCGCAGGCAAAGACGACGAACGCGCGCTCGAATCGATGATCCGCCAGGAACTCCAGCCCCACCAACGGCAGCACGGCGAGCACGAACGGCAGCGCCGCGCAGTGGATCGCGCACAGGAATGATGCGAGCGCACCGAACCGGTCGGCTATCTGCCATGCGCGTGATGTCAGCGGTCGGGCCATCGTTGGCTACGGTCGGGATCCGGTATGGATGTTACTTTATAACACACGCGGACCCACGCTGCTGCAACGAACGTCAACCAAGCTGTCATCACCACGTTCTAGAATGGCTGAATGCCGACCATACGGACGTTCGGTCCGGCTTCGCGGTTTTCCGGTGCGGCAATGTTCCCTCCCCGCCAACACCGGAGAAAAGCGGGGCGCGATACGGGATGTATCGCGCCCCGCACCTTTTTTTGGGGCTCCCGAAACGTCCCTCCGCCGGCGGCTCCGCGGACCGCAAGCCGAGGCAAGGCATCAGCCCTTGCGGCATTCCTTGCACAGACCATGGACTTCCAGTGTCTGGGCCTGCGGCCGGAAACCGAAAGCCTGTGCCTGCGCCTCGATCAGTTCGGCGACCCTTGCATCGCAGACCTCCTGCGCACTGGCGCAGTTGTCGCAGATCAGGAAAGGCACCTGGTGTGCCTCGGCCGGGTGGTGGCAGGAGACATAGGCGTTGATCGACTCGAGCTTGTGGATGAAGTGCTGCTCGAGAAGGAAGTCGAGGGCGCGATACACGGTCGGCGGAGCCGCATTTCCGTGGCGTTCGCGCAACTGGTCCAGGAGGTCGTAGGCCTTCACCGGCTTGCCCGCCGCGGCGACCAGTTCCAGCACTTCCCTGCGCAAAGGCGTGAGCCGCAGGCCGCGCTTCTCGCTGGCCTGTTCGACTGCCGCGACGAAACTCTCGGCATCGTCGACGTGATGGGTGTGGAGCTTGGCTGACACGTTGGGCCCGTCCGGTTGCTGCCGCGATGATACCGCTTGCCCGCCGGCCAGGTTGGCGGCCGCAGGGCCTTATCTGACCAGGGTGTGCTGCGGCGCCTGCTCTGGCTGTCCATGAAAGGGGCATGGGGTTCATCTGCCGGAGCACGTCGTCAGGCGGAGATTGCAGCTCCCCAACCGGAAGACGGGTGCGCAACGTCAGGGCGCCACGGCTCTGTTGCATCAGCAAGTCGCTGTCCTAGCCAATCACGCCCGTCGCAGATCGGCCAACAGGCTGACCTGCAGGTAGTTCGCCTCGATTCGATCCTGCGACGCATTCAACAGGACGCCCGTCGCAGCCCGTCAAGTTGTTCCGCGCAACGGGAAATGCCGGCGTGCGCATAGCGGCGGCTACTGTTTCGCGAAGCACCTCGAACAGCGCGTGCCGCGGGTGGTCTGGGCGACGTGGGTCGTGCGCAGGCCATGAGGCGGACCTTGGCGCCGCCGCCGATCCTGGCGGACTTGATGCCTGCAGGTGGTGCAGATGGCGGTGCGCCCGGTCCTGCAGTTGAGCGAGGCTTCCTCGCGGCTCCCCAGCGCTAACGGCCCCGCGGGCGGCCTGTCGGCAAAGGCGGCGGCATCGTGCGTCGCGGTTTGCGCAGGATGACCAGCCAGCCGATCGGGCCCAGTACGAACGCCCAGGCGATGCCCTCGGCGGTGCGGCCGCGCCACCAGCCCAGCAGTGCGCCGATGGCCAGGAAAGCGAGGTTCCACCAGATGAGCGCGGACCACGGGACCAGCGCCATCAGGTTCAGGAAGATGCGAACGAACGCATCGGGGGCGTCGGGATCGACGCCCTGCGTGGCGCGGGCAAGGAGCTCGTCCATGCCGCGGCGCCCCTGGGATCAGCCCTGCGCGCGCGCAATCGCGTCGTCGATGCGCCTGAGCGCCTCGGCGCGGCCGGCCAGGTAAATGGTGTGGTCGATCGAGGGCGACACCTGGGTACCGGTCATCGCCACGCGCAGCGGCTGGGCAATCTTGCCCATGCCCAGTTGGAGCCTGGCGGCAATCTGCTCGATCGCCTGGTGGATCGGCTCGGGCTTCCATTCGACATCGGCAAGCAGGGCCTTGGCCTGACCGAGTACCGCGACGGCGCTGTCGTTCTTCAGATGCTTGGCGACGGCCTTGTCGTCCCACTCGGCGATCGGCGCATACCAGATCTTCGCGCGCTCGGCCATTTCCTTGAGCGTGTGCACGCGGTCACGCAGGGCCACGATCACGTCCGCCGGCGCCGGACCCTTTGACGTGTCCACGCCGGCGCGCCCCAGGTGCCACTCGAACTCGGGCGCGAGCGCCTGCGGATCGTCGGTCTTGAGGTAGTGCTGGTTGAGCCAGGCAAGCTTCTCGGTGTCGAAGCGCGAGGCCGCCTTGTTGACGTCGGAAATGTCGAACAGGCGGATCATCTCCTCGCGCGAGAAGATCTCCTGGTCGCCGTGCGACCAGCCCAGCCTCACCAGGTAGTTGAGGATCGCGTGCGGCAGGAAGCCGGCGTCGCGGTATTCCATCACGCTGACCGAGTTGGTGCGTTTGGAGAGCTTCTTGCCTTCCTTGTCCAGGATCATCGGCAGGTGCGCGAACTCCGGCTCCGGCGCGCCGAGCGCCTGGTAGATGTTGATCTGTCGCGGCGTGTTGTTGACGTGGTCATCGCCGCGGATCACCTCGGTGATGCCCATGTCGATGTCATCGACCACCACGGCGAAGTTGTAGGTCGGCCAGCCGTCCGAGCGGAAGATCACCAGGTCGTCCAGTTCGGCGTTGGCCCACTCGACGCGACCCTTGACCTTGTCCTCGAACACCACCGAACCCTCCGTCGGGTTCCTGAACCGGATGACGCGGTTGGGGTCCTCGCGGTACGGCTCGTTGCGGTCGCGATAGTAGCCGTTGTAACGGGGCTTCTCGCCCTTGGCCATCGCTGCCTCGCGCATGGCCTCGATCTCTTCCTTGCTCTCGTAGGCGTAGTACGCCTTGCCCTCGGCCAGCAGGCGGTCGGCGACTTCCTTGTAGCGATTCAGGCGATGGGTCTGGTAGATCGCAGGCTGGTCGGCGGAAAGCTCGAGCCAGGCCATCGCATCAAGGATGGCCTGCACCGCTTCGTCGGTGGAGCGCTCGCGGTCGGTGTCCTCGATGCGCAACAAGAATTCCCCGCCGCGACGGCGCGCTTCCAGCCAACAGTAGAGTGCAGTGCGTGCGCCGCCGATATGGAGAAAACCGGTGGGGCTGGGAGCGAAACGAGTGCGAACGGTCATGGAATTCTGCGCATGCGAGGCCAAACGAAGGATTTTAGCCGATACCCGCGCGCGGACCGATGCCCTGCAGGTCTGTGGGTGCTGGCGACCGGCTGCCTCATCGCCACCTGCGCCGCGCACGCGGAACCCAGGGCTACGATCGCCAAGGCATCGGCGTCACCCTATCCGAGCCGGCTGTCGGCCAGCCCACATGGGAACAAGGCCTCCCCGACCGGTCCGGACGACGCGACCGGCTCTGCGCAATACCAAGCGCCGACGCCTTGCCGCGACTGGGCCTCGCGGCCCCCTCGAACGACAGGTAGGCGCCTCCCCGTACAACCGCGGCGACAACGCGCTGTATCCGGGACGTGGCGACACCAGCCTGGGCCTAAACTCGCGCCGGCCTCGGAGGGCCGCATCAGTTGGAAGCTGCTCGCCAGCCTTGAAGCGGGGGACGGCGCGCGGTCGTTCCGCGCCGACCGCCGCTATGGCTCCTCGCAACCCCACGAGTGGCAGATGATCTTGTTGGGGTCGCGTTGCGAGGCACCCAGCGCTCCGCCGGGATAGTCGCCGGCGGTGGGCGGCAGGATGTGGGGTGCCTCGTCCACCGTGATCGGCGGCGTGGGCTCTGTCGAAGCGCGTCGCAGCACGTACTTCACGATGAACAGCGGTCGGTGCGGGCTTATCTGATCCCGGCCCGCATCGGGCGCTCCCGGCGGTGCGAAGGTGTCCTGCATCGGGGTCGCCTGCCGCGGCTCCATCGCCAAGGTCGCGGCGGCAGGGAGCGGCAGTACCAACGCGGTGACGAGCAGCCACGATTTCACGCGGACCTCCGCAGTGCACTCACTTCACGTGGATGGTAATCCTTTTGGACACGACCGGCGGATCGAACGGCACGTGGTTGGCGTCGCCCAGTTCCAGCTGCAGCGTGTGCGTGCCGGGAGCGAGCTTCAGCGTGGTCTGGGTCTGCCCTCCACCGAAGTGCATGTGGTGCTCGTCGTTGGGGATCGGCTGGCCGGCAAGCGGCAGGTCGGTCGCGTCGACCAGCAGGTGGTGATGCCCGGTGTGTTCCTTGCTCACGCCGGCCGGCGCCACGCCCATGCCCTTGAGACCGAAGCGCACCGTGACCTCGCGGCCCACGGTGGCACCATCCACGGGCGAGATGATGTAGGCCTCGGCGCCAGCCGGTGCCTTGGTCGTCGGAAGCGTGGGCGTCTGTGCGAAACAGGTGGCGCAGGCAGTGGCGAGCGCGGCGGCGAACAGCATCCGTTTCATGCGTGGGATCTCCTCGGGCATGGCAGGCCAGTATGCCGGCAGCACTTGCGCGCGTCATGCAGGCAGCTGGTCACTTCCTGCGCAACGCGTCGCAGTGTGCTTGCCCATCAAGCAGATACGCCACCTATCCACAGGCTTACCCCAGCCGGCTCCACAAGCTTTGTGGAAAACCTGCGAAGAAGAGGTTGCCGCTGCGTAAAAACTGACCAGTGTGTGCCAAGTCACTGACGGCAAAGCCGCCTCTGCGGTTTGTCCACAGGGTTTTCCGAAGTGCATCCACATCGGCTGTGGAAAACACTCATCGCGCAAACGACGATGCCGCCTTGCGGCGGCATCGGAACATTCGGCGGCGTTAGGTCAGGCGGCGCGCGGCGCGTTCATCAACAGCCCGAACAGCTCCGCGAGCTTGTCGCGCATCTCGCGTCGGTCGACGATGAGATCGATCGCGCCGTGCTCGAGCAGGAACTCCGAGCGCTGGAAACCTTCCGGCAACGTCTCGCGCACGGTTTGCTCGATCACGCGCGGGCCGGCGAAACCGATTAGTGCCTTCGGCTCGCCGATGTTGATGTCGCCCAGCATCGCCAGACTGGCCGACACGCCACCGGTCGTCGGATTGGTCATCACGCTGATGTAGGGCACGCCGGCATCGCGCATGCGTGCCAACGCAGCGGAGGTCTTGGCCATCTGCATCAGCGAGAACAGCGCTTCCTGCATGCGCGCGCCGCCGGTGGCGGAGAAGCACACCAGCGCGCTCTTCTCGGCCAGGGCCTTTTCCGCCGCACGGGTGAACTTCTCGCCCACCACCGAACCCATCGAGCCGCCCATGTAGGAGAACTCGAACGCCGCGGCGACCAGCGGACGGCCCTTGAGGCGGCCGCTCATGGTGAGCAGGGCGTCCTTCTCGCCGGTGGACTTCTGCGAGGCGACGATGCGGTCGCGGTACTTCTTCGAATCGCGGAACTTGAGCGGATCGGTCGGCTCCAGGCTAGCCCACAGTTCCTGCGTCGAACCTTCGTCGAACAGCGCGAGCAGCCGCTCGCGCGCGCCGATCGGGTGATGATGGCCGCACTTGGGGCAGACCATCAGGTTGCGTTCCAGCTCCGGCCGGTACAGCACCGTGCCGCAGCCGCCGCACTTGTCCCACACGCCCTCGGGGACCTTGCCCTTGTTGGCCGGAGCGCTGTGCGTGCGTGCACGCGGGGTCATGATTTTCTGGAGCCAGTTCATGGTGACCTCGTTGGAGCTACGTGCCGCTTGTGGCGGCCAGATCTGTACCTGATCGCGAGCCCTGGCTCCTCACCCCAGCCCTCCCCCGGAGGGAAGAAGGTGCAGGTTACGGCGCGTCCAGGGCCGCGCGGATGGGTGCGAGAAATTCGCGCGCCCGCGTGGCTATCTCGTCCGCTTCCGTGGCGCCGGCCAGGCGCTCGACCAGCGCACTGCCGATGACCACGGCGTCGGCGAATCCGGCGATCGCTTTCGCGCTCGCCGCATCGCGGACGCCGAAGCCGACCGCCACCGGTGCCTTCGACCGGGCGCGCACTTCGGCCACCCGTGCGGCGATGTCCGCCGTGCTCAGCCGTGCCGCGCCAGTGATGCCGGCGAACGACACATAGTACAGGAAGCCCCGTGCGCCCTCGCACAACTGAACCATACGCGCGGGTGCGGTCGTGGGCGCCGCCAGCAGGATCTGCTGCAGGCCCGCGGCGCGCAGCGGCTCCAGTACGGACGATTCCTCCAGCGGACAGTCCACCACCAGCACGCCGTCCACGCCCGCCTGCACGGCGTCCTGCGCAAAGCGCGCATAGCCGTGCATTTCGATCGGGTTGAGATAACCCATCAGCACGACCGGCGTGTCGGCGTCGCGCTGGCGGAACTCGCCGACCCAGCGCAGCACGTCACCAAGGCCCACGCCCCGGGCGATGGCACGCTCGCTGGCGTGCTGGATCACCGGGCCGTCCGCCATCGGATCGGAAAACGGCACGCCCAGCTCGACCAGGTCCGCGCCCGCGGCGACCAGCGCATGCATCAGCGCCACCGCATGGTCCGGCGCCGGATCGCCTGCGGTGACGAACGGGATCAGCCCGGTGCGGCGGGCGGCCCCGAGCGCCGCGAAGCGGCGGTCGATGCGGCTCATACCTGCACCCCTTCGCGGGCGGCGATGGTATGCACGTCCTTGTCGCCGCGGCCGGAAAGGTTGCACAGCACCAGCGCGTCCCTGGGATATTCGCGCGCCAGCTTCATCGCCTGCGCCACGGCGTGGCTGGATTCGAGCGCGGCGAGGATGCCCTCGGTACGCGCGAGCAGGTGGAACGCTTCCAGCGCCTCGTCGTCGGTGACGCCGACGTATTCAGCGCGCCCGGCATCCTTGAGGAAGGCGTGCTCGGGGCCCACGCCCGGGTAGTCCAGGCCCGCGGATACCGAATGCGTTTCGGTGATCTGGCCGTTGTCGTCGCACAGCACGTAGGTGCGGTTGCCGTGCAGCACGCCGGGGCGTCCCGCCGCCAGCGAGGCCGCGTGATGGCCGGTGGCGATGCCCTCGCCCGCCGCTTCGGCGCCGACGATGCGCACGTCCGCGTCATTGAGAAAGGCATGGAACAGGCCGATCGCGTTGGAGCCGCCGCCGACGCAGGCGGTGATCGCGTCCGGCAACCGGCCGTAGCCTTCGAGCATCTGCTCGCGTGCTTCCCGGCCGACGATCGCATTGAAATCGCGCACCATCTGCGGGTACGGGTGCGGGCCGGCCACTGTGCCGATGATGTAGAAGGTGTCGGCCACGTTGGTGACCCAGTCGCGCATGGCTTCGTTGAGCGCGTCCTTGAGCGTCTTCGAGCCAGAGGTGACTGGCACCACCTCCGCGCCCAGCAGCTTCATGCGGTAGACGTTGATCTTCTGCCGCTCGATGTCCACCGCGCCCATGTAGACCACGCACTTCATGCCGAAGCGGGCGGCCACGGTGGCGCTGGCGACGCCATGCTGGCCGGCGCCGGTCTCGGCGATCACGCGCTGCTTGCCCATGCGCCGCGCCACCAGCGCCTGGCCGATAGTGTTGTTGATCTTGTGCGCGCCGGTATGGTTCAGGTCCTCACGCTTGAGCAGGATCCGCGCGCCGCCGACGTGTTGCGAGAGCCGCTCGGCATGGTAGATCGGGCTGGGCCGGCCGACGTAGTACTTCAGATCGCGGTCCAGCTCGGCGAGGAAATCCGGGTCTTGGCGCAGCCGCTGGTACGCCTCGGTCAGTTCCGCCAACGGCGCCATCAGGGTCTCGGCGACATAGCTGCCGCCATACGCGCCGAAGCGGCCGTGTTCGTCCGGCCAGCGGTGGAAATCCTGGGTGGCAGGCATGGTGCGACTCCATCGGTAGCGGCAGTCTCGCCGCAGGAAGCCTCACACCTTAATGCCGGCCATCCTTGTGAAAAAGCGAAAAATTCGAGGCCTCGTGTGAGTTAGACTCACACCATGTCCGAACGCGACCTGCCCTCGCTGCATGCCCTGCGCGCCTTCGAGGCAGCCGCTCGGCTGGGCAGCATGAGCCTGGCGGCGCAGGAGCTGAACGTTACCCACGGCGCTGTGAGCCGGCAGGTCCGCTCCCTGGAAGAAGCACTCGGTCAGCCGCTGTTCCTGCGCCAGGGCCGCGGCATCCAGGTCACCACGGCCGGACGGACGCTGCAGGAAAGCTGCCACGCCGCGTTCGGCCAGCTGCGCGAGAGTTGGGCCCGCTTGCGACGCGAGCAGGCGGGCGCACCCCTGGTGCTGGGTTGTTCGGGCAGCGTGCTGGCCCGCTGGGTGATCCCCCGGCTGGAGCGCCTGCGGCACGAACTGCCCGCGCTGACCTTGCACCTGGCCGCGCAGGAGGAACCGGCCAACCTGGCTGGCGTGGACGTCGGCCTGTTGCTGCAGGCCCCACCCTGGCCTGCCGCCTGGCAGGTGTACGACCTGGCGCCCGAGCGCATCGGTCCCGTGCTCAGCCCGCGCCATCCGGATTTCGAGCGCCTGCGCGCACTGCCCGCCTCCGCCCTGTGCGACGAGCCGCTGCTGTACACCGCTTCGCGCCCGCAGGCCTGGCCCGACTGGGCACGCGCGATGGGGCTGGCGCCGGAATCCATGCGGCAGGCCCAGGCGCTGCCGCACCTCTATTTCCTGCTGGAAGCCGCCGCCGCGGGACTGGGCGTGGCGATCGCGCCACAACCGCTGGTGGCCGACGACCTGGCCAGCGGCCGGTTGCTGGCGCCCTGGGGCTTCCGCGAGACCGGCGGTCGCTGGATCCTCGCGACCGCGCACGCGGCCGAAGCCCGCCTGGATGCGCTGGCCACGTGGGCGCGCGTCGAACTGGCCGAACGCCCCTGAGCCTTCTCCCCCGGCAGGGACGGCCGTCGCCACCTTGAAAAAGGACGAGCGCCCGCCCTCACAGATGCCGTTTCGCCAGTTCCCTGAGCCGTTCAAGCACCTGCGGCGTGCGCGTGCCTGAGACGCCGCGGCGCTCCTGCGGGATGTGCTCCAGCGGATCGCCGTCACCGAATGCGTAGTGTTCCAGCAGCCGCTTCCATCCGGCCCGCTCGGCCGGCGGCAGGCCACGGTAGGCGAGGATGCCGTGGAACAGTGCCGAGAGCGCATGGCCGGTGGTGTAGCCCTGCTCATCCACCGAAAGCCACCAGTAGTTGACCAGCGCGTTGAGCCGCTCCAGCGACTCGACGTGGTGCCACCACAACGGCGGCATGTAGATGGCATCGCCCGGGCCGAGCTCGGCGACCTGGGCGGCGGCGAGTGCCTGCTTCAGGCGCGGGAAGCGCGGATCGTCCGGCCGGTCCGGGCGCGCCATGCCGATCATCGCGCTGGTGGGTGCGAAGTCGAGGGGACCGATGTACAGGTTGGGCAGCTGCTCGGGCGGGAAAAGCGTGAAGCGTCGCCGGCCACACACCACGCAGGCGATGTTGTGCTGCGAGTCGAAGTGCGTGGGCGTGGTGACCCGGTTGCCGATCCACAGTCTCGGCTGCACCTGCCCTTCCAGAAGCGGCAGCGCGTGGTGCTCCAGGAATCCGGGCGCGCAGGTGGCGATCGGCGCACTCTGGATCGCCAGGCCCGGCGGGCGGTCGACCCGGCTGTAGCTGGCCAGCCGCTGCAGGCCCAGGGTCAGCGGGATGCGGTAGTGCTCGTAGTTGAAGCCGTCGAGCGCCGCGTTGTAGCCGACCAGACCCTCGGCTTCCGGCGGCATCAGCAACGTATCGACCGGCTGGCCGCTGTCCAGGGCCGCCAGCCGTTCGGCAAAGGCGGTGTCCGACGTCCCGGCGAGCCTGACCAGGGGCCAGTCGCGAACGAGGCCACGGATCACCAGGGGTCGGCCGCGGGACATCAGGGCCGCACGGTCCAGCGCCGCGCCGGCGCCGGTTTGCTCGATGGCTTGCGGCGCGGCCATGCTCACGATCGATCCGCGTCTGCCGCACGCGCCGCCGCGATGAATTCGGCCAGTCGCGCCGGGTCCTTGATGCCGGGCTCCGATTCGATGCCGCTGGACACATCCACCCCCCACGGTCGTGCGACGCGGATGGCGTCGGCGACGTTGCCGGGATGCAGGCCGCCGGCCAAGATCAACGGCTGCCCCAGGTCGCGCGGCATCAGCGACCAGTCGAACGCCTTGCCGCTGCCGCCCGCCTCGCCCAGGCCGTGTCCGTCAAGCACCAGCCCCGCAGCGCCCGGGTACGCGCGCAGGCGTGGCAGCGCATCGCTGCCCTCGCCCATCGCGATGGCCTTCAGGTAGGGCCGCCCGAACTGCGCGCACCAGGCGTCGCGCTCGGCGCCGTGGAACTGCAGCAGCGCCGGTTGCACCGCGGCGACCACCTCGTCCACGAAGGCCGCATCCTCGTCCATGAACAAGGCGACGGTGGTGACCATCGGTGGCAGCGCGCGGGCGATCGCGCGAGCCTGGCCGATATTCACGCGCCGACGGCTGCGCGCGGTGAAGATCAGCCCGATCGCATCCGCCCCCAGTCGGGCTGCCAGCACGGCATCCTCGGCGCGGGTCATGCCGCAGCACTTGATACGGATCATGCGCTCACCTGCGCCGGCAAACCCCAGTGCGCCTCGTAGCGCGGGCCCAGGAAGGTCAGCCCGGAGGCTGGCGCGGTCGGGCCGGCGACTTCGCGGTTCCTCCCGGCCAGCAGCTCGGCCGGCCACGCCACCGGCCGCTGCCCACGCCCCACCATCAACAGCGAGCCGACGATGTTGCGCACCATGTGGTGCAGGAAGGCGTTGGCCTCGATCTGGACGATCACCTGCTCGCCCTCGCGCCGCACGTCCAGGGCCAGCACGCAGCGTCGCGCATGCGTGGCCTGGCAGGACACCGCGCGAAAGGCGGAGAAGTCGTGTTCGCCGAGCAGTGCCTGTCCGGCGTCGTGCATCGCCACGGCATCCAGCGGCAACCGCTCCCAGGTGACGTAGCGGGCGTCCAGCGCGGCGCGCACCGGGCGATTGAGGATGCTGTAGCGGTAGCGCCGGCTGCGCGCGGCGAAGCGGGCGTGGAAGGTCTCGGGCACGGGCTGCGCCCACAGCACCGCCACGCTGGCGGGCAGGTTCGAACAGGCTCCCAGCACCCAGCCGCGCATGTCGCGCTCGACCTCGGTATCGAAGTGCACCACCTGGCCGCGTCCATGCACGCCGGCGTCGGTGCGGCCGGCGCAGGTCACCGCGACCGGCTGTGCGGCCACCCGCGAGAGCGCCTGCTCCAGCGCGCCCTGCACGGTGGCGCCGTGGGTGAGGCGCTGCCATCCGAGGAAATCGGTGCCGTCGTATTCGACGCCCAGGGCGATGCGCATGCGGGAGGTCCTGCGGAACAGCCGGAAAGCGTAGGGTGGGCTTCGGCCCACTGCAACCGGACCGGGCGCGGAAAACGGAGGCCGAAGCCCAGTCTACGCGGGCCAGACATGCGAAGGGCCGGCGTGGCCGGCCCTCCGTGCGTGCGACCGACGAGGCCTCAGGACAGCGAATCGAGCAGGCGCTGCGCCGCGTCCCTCTGCATCTGGGTGCCCTCGTTCATCACTTCCTCGAGCATGGCGCGGGCGCCGTCGGCGTCACCCATGTCCATGTAGGCACGTGCCAGGTCGAGCTTGGTGTCGATCGGGTCGTCGCTGAACTGGCCCAGCTCCTGCGTTTCGGCGGCCGCCGCGGAAGCCGTGGTGTCATTCACCGGCTCTTCGAAGTTCCACGTCGACGGCGTGGCCTCTTCTGCCCGCGCAGGCTCGACGTCGCGCATGACCGTCAGGTCCTCGTCGCCGTCGCCGACGTGGGTGTCCACAGGGGTATCGGCAGGAGCCGGCCGCGGCGGGGTGAGGTCGAAATCGAAGTGGTACTCGCTGACCTTCGGCCGCTCGTCAGCCATCGGCTCGTCGTGGAGATCGTCTTCTTCGGCGCTGGCATAGCTGTCGAGATCGAACGACTCCATCGTATCGCCGGCGTGCTGGCGCTCGTCCTCGCGGGAGTCGAACGCGTCCTGCGCCCCCTGGCCGGCAAACAGCGGGTGGCCGGGCACCAGGTCCTCGCCCATGGCGAGCACGTCCTGCCATTCGTCCTGCTGCGGGTCGACGATATGGGCGTGCATGGCCTCGGCCGCGGCCTCGAAGTGCTCCACGTCGCGGCGGGAGTAGTACAGGCTCACCAATTCCAGATGCAGGCCGATGTCATCCGGATGCTCGGCGAGCTGGTCGAGCAGTTCATCCTGGTCCGGATCGGCGCTGGTCGATGCGGACGCATCCGGCACCGCACCGAAGCGATCGGCCAGCGAGGGGGCCGTGGACACGGCGCGGGCAGCCGCCGGCTTGCGGCGACGACCCAACAGGGCGAGCAGGATCAGCAGCAGCACCGCACCGCCAGCCGCAGCCCAGGCCCACGGCTGCATGAACCACGGCGCTTCGGCAGACGCCGGACTGGCCGGTTTGCGGGCCAGCGGCTTGACCGGTTTGCTGGCTGGCTTGGCTGCCGGCTTGACCGCCGGCGCCACTGCCGCGCTGTGCGCGGGGGACACGGAGGCGGTCGTGGCGACAGCACCGGCGGTTGCGGGCCTGGCCGGCGTGGTGATCGCCGTGGCGGCAGTGGCGGCA
This sequence comes from Frateuria sp. GZRR33, assembly GCF_051900425.1. Classification (NCBI taxonomy): domain Bacteria; kingdom Pseudomonadati; phylum Pseudomonadota; class Gammaproteobacteria; order Lysobacterales; family Rhodanobacteraceae; genus Frateuria; species Frateuria sp. GZRR33. Next base: position 36,333 of record NZ_JBHZGK010000010.1, on the reverse strand, counting down.
GTGGCGGGCCTGGTGGTCGTTTCGGCGACCGGCGCGGCGGCCGGCGTGGCCGCGGTCGACGCGACGGCCGGCAGGCCGGCCTTCCTGCGCGCTTCGGCGAGCTTGTGCTGCAGCTCGGCGATCTCGTTGTCCTTGAGCGCCAGCAGGCGGGTGTTCTTGTCGTTGATGTCCTGCAGATCCTTCAGGCGCGACTTCAGGTCCGCGCTCTGCTGCTGCAGGGTGGTGAGGGTCTCCTGGGTGCGCATCAGGTCCTGGCGCAGGGCCGCGTCGCCCTTGCCGCCCTGGGCGCCGGCACCCTTGCCGCCCTGCTTCGCCGGTATCAGCGCCAGCCGGTCGGCGGACGCATTGGCCGGCGCAGGGGACGCTTCCGTACGCGCGGCGGCATCGGCCACGGTCGTGGTCGAGCCGGCCGACTGCGCGCGCCAGTCGCCGTTCTGGCGGCGGATCTCCGCCATCGCGGCGGCCACGTCCATGGCCTGCGCTTCCTGGCTGGTCGGCACGCGCAGCACCGCGCCGCTCTTCAGCGCGTTGATGTTGTCCTGGTAGAACGCATCCGGGTTCGCCTGCTTGAGCGCCAGCATCATCTGGCTCGCATCCACGCCCACCGGCGCCACCTGGCGGGCGATGCCCGACAGCGTCTGGCCGCGCTGGACCTGCAACTGGCCGCCGGCGGCCACGCTGGCGGCGGCCGGCTGGGAAGCGGTGGAACCGGCCGCGGCCGGGCGCGCAGCGCCGCGGGGCGCGTTGCTGCGCGGGGCCCGCACGCTGGGCGCCATCGGTGCGGTGCCCGGCGGGTCGAGCAGCACCGGAAACTCGCGCAGGCTGCGACCGGACGCGTTGTCCACTTCCACCAGCAGGTCGAGGTAGGGATCGTTGACGGCCACCGCGCTGGTGATGCGGATCACCTTGCGGCCACCCACATCCACGATGCTGAACTGCAGCGGCAGGTCGGGCCGGCTGCCGGAGAGGCCGGCGCGGGCGAAGTCTTCGGGCGAAGCCAGTCGGGCGGTCAGGTTGCGCAGTTCGGCCGGGCTGTCCGGCGTCAGCGGAATCTCCGCGAGCAGCGGCTGGCCCAAGGCCGACTTGACCTGGATCTGGCCCAGTTCGAGCGCCGCCGCCTGGGTGCTGCCCAGGGCCAACGCCAGCAGCATCGACAGTTTCAACGAACGATTCATCGTTTCGATTCCCCCAAACGCCCGAGACGCTTCATGCCATCGCCGCGGGCTGCGGCGACACCGGAACGCGCGTCACTTTAGTTATATAAATGCCAATCAACAATAGCTGCGGCGACCGCTTAGCGCATATTGCTGCGGCGTGTTCTCGTTCCGGCAGCGGGTCAGCGGCCCGCGTTGTCCCCTTGGCGGTGGCCGCCAAGGGCCTCCAGCTGGCGCTGCAGCCGGGCGATTTCCCGGTCCTGTTCCTCCAGGCGGTCGCTGGCCTGGCGGCTGTGCGACTCCTGCTCGGTGAGCTGGCGCTGCAACTGCTGCACCTCGGCGCCGTGTGCACGCAACTGTCGCTTCAGGCGCACCTGGGCGGGCACCCGCTGTCCCGCCACCGCGGCCTGTTCCGGGCCGCCGTCGGCAAAGGCCGGCAACGCGGCGAGGGTCAGCAGCGGGAGCAGGAGCCAGGGTTTTCGCATCAGAGATAGTCCTCGATCAGCCGCTCGGCGATCTGTACCGCATTGAGCGCCGCGCCCTTGCGGATGTTGTCGGCCACGATCCACAGATCCAGGCCGCGCTCGTGCGAGATGTCCTCGCGGATGCGGCCCACGAACACCGGATCCTTGCCGGCGGCATCGCCCACCGGGGTCGGATAGCCGCCCGGCTTGCGCTCGTCCATGACCACCACACCCTCGGCCTGCTCCAGCAGCGCGCGGGCCTCGTCGGCGCCGATCTTGTCGCGGGTCTCCACGTGTACCGCCTCGGCGTGGCCGTAGAACACCGGCACCCGCACGGCGGTGGGGTTCACCGCGATGGAGTCGTCCTCCAGGATCTTGCGCGTCTCCCACACCATCTTCATTTCTTCTTTGGTGTAGCCGTTGGGCTGGAACTCGTCGATGTGCGGGATCACATTGAAAGCGATCTGCTTGGGGAATTTCTTGCCCGGTTCCACATCCTGGAAACTCAGAAGCGCCGCCGTTTCGCGGCCGAGCTCCTCCATCCCGCTGCGGCCGGCGCCCGAGACGGACTGGTAGGTGGCCACGTTGATCCGCTCGATGCCGACCGCCCGGTGGATCGGCGCCAGCGCGACCAGCATCTGCATGGTCGAGCAGTTGGGATTGGCGATGATGCCGCGGGTGGTGTAGTCGGCGATGGCGTGCGGGTTGACCTCGGCGACCACCAGCGGGACGTCGTCCTGGTAGCGGAACTCGGAGGTGTTGTCGATCACCACCGCGCCGGCCGCCGCCGCGCGGGGGGCATGCACGCGGCTGACCGAGCCGCCGGCGGAGAAGAAGGCGATGTCCACGCCGTCGAAGTCGTAGTCGGCCAGGTTTTTCACCGTGACCTGCTTGCCACCGAAGAAAATCTTCTCGCCGGCCGAGCGCTCGCTGGCCAGCGGTACCAGCTCGCCGACGGGGAAATCGCGCTCGGCCAGGATCCCCAGCAGGGTTTCGCCGACCGCGCCGGTGGCGCCGACCATAGCCACCTTGTAGTTGCTCTTCTTGCTCATGGATGTCTTGCTGCCTGTGTCGGGAGGTGATCAGGGCGCCGGCCGCGCGGCCAGGACCCCAGGGTTGATGAGGGAGGGCGGATGCCCGGCGTGCGGGCCATGCCCGAACAGCGCGAGCACGTTGTCCACCGCCAGCGCCGTCATCGCGCGGCGAGTGTCCCAGGTGGCGCTGGCAATGTGCGGGCTCAGGATGACGTTGTCGAGCGCGAGCAGCGCCGGTTGGACGGCAGGCTCCCCTTCGAACACGTCCAGCGCGGCGGCGGCCAAGCGCCCTTCCGCCAGGGCGGCGGCCAGCGCCGCGTCGTCGACGATCCCGCCGCGGGCGATGTTGACCAGCACGGCCGTGGGTTTCATCGCAGCCAGTTCGGCCGCCCCGATCGCATGACGGCTCTCACCGGTCAACGGCACCGCGAGCACCAGGAAATCCGATTCGGCCAGCAACGTGGGCTTGTCGACGTAACGCGCGGCACATTCGGCCTCGACGGCCGCCGGCAACCGCGAGCGATTGTGGTAGATGACGTGCATGCCGAAGCCCGTGGCGCGACGCGCGATCGCCTGCCCGATGCGCCCCAGGCCCAGGATGCCCAGCGTGCGGCCGCGCGTGTCCAGCCCCAGCCAGTCCCTGAAGCCGTTGGCCTGCCAGCGCCCGGCCCGCAACCAGCGCTCGGCGGCGCCCATGTGGCGCGCGGCGCCCAGCAGCAACGCCCAGGTGTGATCGGCGACGCTTTCGCTGAGCACGTCCGGCGTATTGGACGCGACGATGCCTGCAGCGGTGAGCGCGGAGATGTCCAGGTTGTCGTACCCCACGGCGAGGTTGGCGACGATGCGCAGGCGCGACGCGTTTGCCACTTCGGCCGCCCCGATGCGCTGGTTCAGCCCCACGATCGCCGCGTCGAGCGACGCCAGCCGGGAAGCCAGGTCCGCCGGCGCCAACACGCGTTCATCGGCCTCGGCCGTCACCTGGAAGTGCGGTTCCAGGCGGGCGACGATGTCGGGAAAGGTGGGGCGCGAGATCCACACCCGCGGCTTGCCGGTCATGGGGATTCCACAGGCGAAAACTCAGGCGATGCGCGGGGCGACCGGCCCCACGTCGCCACATTGCGCGCGATGCCGCAGCGCGTGGTCCATCAGCACCAGTGCCAGCATGGCCTCGACGATGGGGGTGGCGCGGATGCCCACGCAGGGGTCGTGACGCCCCTTGGTAACCACCTGCACCGGCTCGCCGGCCAGGTTCACGCTCTGCCCCGGCACCAGGATGCTGGAGGTCGGCTTGAACGCCACCGACACCGTCACCGGCTGGCCGGTGCTGATTCCGCCAAGGATGCCACCGGCATGGTTGGACGTAAAGCCGTCCAAATGCATTTCATCGCGGTGCTGCGTGCCACGCTGGGCGACGGCCGCGAAACCGGCACCAATCTCCACGCCCTTGACCGCGTTGATCGACATCATCGCCGCCGCCAGGTCGCCATCGAGCTTGCCGTAGACCGGCTCGCCCCAGCCCGGCGGCACGTTGTCCGCGACGGCGTTGACGCGCGCGCCGACCGAGTCGCCCGACTTGCGCAACGCATCCATGGCTTTCTCGAGCTCGGTCACCTGACCTGCGTCCGGCCAGAAGAACGGATTGGCTTCCACCGCTTCCCAGTCGAATCCATGCGGCACGATGTCGCCCAGCTGGGCCAGGTGGCCACGCACGCGCACGCCATGCCGCTCGGCCAGCCACTTCCTGGCGATCACCGCGGCGGCCACGCGCATGGTGGTCTCGCGCGCCGAGGCGCGGCCGCCGCCGCGCGGGTCGCGGATGCCGTATTTCTGCCAGTAGGTGTAGTCGGCGTGGCCCGGACGGAACGTCTGCGCGACGTCCCCGTAGTCCTTGCTGCGCTGATCGGTGTTGCGGATCAGCAGCGCGATCGGGGTACCGGTGGTACGGCCCTGGTAGACGCCCGAGAGGATCTCCACCTCGTCGGCCTCGTGGCGCTGCGAGGTGTGACGGCTGCGCCCGGTCGCGCGCCGCTCGAGGTCGTGGCGGAAGTCCTCCGGCGCGATCGCCAGCCCCGGCGGGCAGCCGTCGATGACGCAGCCGATCGCCGGCCCGTGGCTTTCGCCGAAGGTGGTGACGGTGAAGAGCTTGCCGAAGGAGTTGCTGGACATGCCAAGCGTCCGCTACGAGGAAGCCGAAGCATAGCCGCTCGCCAGCAAGCCCTGTAGGAGCGCCCTTGGGCGCGACCGCGAATGCCACTGCACCGCAACCATCGGAATGGCGGTCGCGCCCAAGGGCGCTCCTACGAGGACGCTCAGACCGCCTGCCACTCGCGGGCAAGGATGGCGAACACCACGTCGTCCACCCACTCGCCGTGCAGCCACAGGCTCTCGCGGAAATGCGCCTCCTGGCGCATGCCGAGCGCCTGCAACAGGGCCATGCAAGCGGTGTTGCGCGGATCAACCGAGGCGTGGATGCGGCGCCAGCCCAGCACCTCGAAACCCTGGTGGAACAAGGCATGCAGCGCCTCGCGCGCGTAGCCTTGGCCCTGGTGTGCCGGCGACAGGCTGATGCCGAATTCCACCGAGTCGCCCGGCGTGGCGGGCAGGCATACGCCCAGGTCGCCGATCAGCGCATGGCCGTCACGCAGTCGGATGGCGCGCTGGAACCACAGACCCGGCGCCGGCTCGGCCTGCGCGTCGATGAACGCGCGCGCCTCGGCGACGCTTGCCGGACGCCATCCCTGGAAGCGCGCCACCGCCGGATCGGCCCGGCAGGCGTACAGGGCGTCGGCATCGCCCGGATGCAGATGATCGAGCAGCAGATGGTCCGTGGTCAGTTCCATGCGGCGCCTCCTGCGATGCTTCAGCGGCGCGCGTCGGCGGCGGCGCGGATCGCTGCCGCGTGCTCGACCAGGTCGCGGCGCTCGAGCGCGAACACGCCCATCGGCCCGACCTTGAACTCGATCCACACGAAGGGGACTTCGGGCAGCAGCGCGGCCAGCGCGTGCTCGCTCTCGCCCACCTCGACGATCAGCAGGCCGTCGTCGCTCAGATGATCGGCCGCCTCGTCCAGGATGCGCAGGCAGATGTCCAGGCCGTCCTCGCCCGAGGTCAGCCCCAGCTTGGGCTCGTGGCTGTACTCGCCCGGCAGCGCGGCGTATTCGTTCTCGGTCACGTAGGGCGGGTTGGACACGATCAGGTCGTAGCGCCGCCCCTTCACGCCGCCGAACAGGTCGGACCGGACCGCTTCCACGCGACCCTCGACGTGCTGGAACACGATGTTCTCGCGCGCCAGCGACAACGCCTCGTCGCTGATGTCGACGATGTCCACCTGCCAGTCCGGGTTGTACTCGGCCATGGCGATCCCGATGCAGCCCGAACCGGTGCACAGGTCCAGCGCGCGCTCGACGTGGCGGCCGTCCAGCCAGGGCGCGAAGCCCGATTCGATCAACTCGGCGATGGGCGAACGCGGCACCAGCGCGCGGCGGTCGCTCTTGAACTTCAGCCCCGCGAACCAGGTCTCGCCGACCAGGTAGGCCACCGGCAGCCGCTCGTTGACACGCCGCTCGATCAGTTCCAGCACGCGCTTGCGCTCCTCGGCGGTGAGCTTGCCGGCGCCGTAGGCCGGCGGGATATCCGGCGGCAGGTGCAGGCTGGCCAGCACCAGGTGCGTCGCCTCGTCGATCGGGTTGTCGTGGCTGTGCCCGAAGGTCAGGCCGGCGGCGGAGAAGCGGCTGGCGCCGTAGCGGATGAAGTCGATGATGCTGGCGAGTTCGGCGGTCACGGGCCTTTCCTGGCGGCGCGGCTTAGAGGATCGGCGATTATCCCTCACCGCCGCGCTCAGGGCGAACCGCCGCGCCTTATACTGGCCGGATGACTTTCGCCGTGCTCGTCCAATACCTCCTCCCCCACCGCGCCCTCTCGCGGGTGGTCTACTGGGCCACGCGCTGGACCTGGCGCCCGTGGAAGAACTTCCTGATCGGCCAGATCGTGCATCGCTACAAGGTCGACATGGCCGAGGCGGCACAGTCCGACCCGTTCGCCTACCAGCACTTCAATGCGTTCTTCACCCGCAAGCTGAAGCCCAACGCGCGGCACGAGGACGGCGACCCGACCGCGCTGATTTCGCCGGCGGACGGCCGCATCAGCCAGGCCGGCCGAATCGTCGACGGGCGCATCTTCCAGGCCAAGGGACAGGACTACACCGCCGCCGAGCTGCTCGGCGACGAGGAGGCGGCCGCCCCGTACCGGGACGGTGACTTCGTCACGATCTACCTCTCTCCGCGCGACTACCACCGCGTGCACATGCCGCTGGGCGGCACGTTGCGGGAGACGGTCCACATACCCGGCCGCATCTTCAGCGTGGCGCCGTTCGCGGTAGAGGCGATCCCGCGGCTGTTCGCGCGCAACGAGCGGCTGGTGTGCCATTTCGACAGCCCGCATGGCCCGTTCGTGGCGGTGATGGTCGGCGCCGTGCTGGTGTCCTCCGTCGCCACGGTATGGGACGGGCTGGTGATCCCGCCCTATGCCTCGGACATCCGCCGCAAGTCGTTCGCCGGCCAGGGCATCACGCTCGCCCGGTTCGCCGAGATGGCGCGCTTCAACATGGGCTCGACGGTGATCCTGCTGCTGCCGCCCGGGATGATCGAGCTGGATGCGCTCCAGTCGCAGCAGACGGTCAAGCTGGGCCAGCGGCTAGGCCGCCGGCCGTTGCCGAAGGGCTGACGCAGAACGTCATTCTGTGACGTTTTAGGCGTACCCCGCCGCTGCGCCTGGCTATGCTCCCGGCGTCAAACGGCTCCGGGGGAGAACCCATGCGATCGATCGTCCCGCTCATCGCCTTCGTGCGCGGCCAGCAGCTGGAACGGCAGTTCCGCCGCATCGGCAAGATCCTGGACGCATTGCCGGCCTCGGCCCGCGCCAGGCTGAGCCTGCTCACCCTGCGCGAGATCGGCCAGGCGGCACGCAGCGAGTTCCCGCATCTATACGGCACCCCGCCCCAGGACCGCTACTTGCCCTGGGGCCGCGGTACCGCCACCGGCTTTGCCCGGGCTTGTTCGGACAACCCCGAGGTCGCGCTGCGCGGCATGGCGCTGTGGCTGGCGGTGGCCTACCACGAGACCAAGGATTCGCCCCACGCGTTCATGCGCTCGCGCCACCGGCAATTGCTTCGCGTGGTGCGCGAGCTGAAAGAGCTGCACGGCAGTGGCGCCCGCGAACGCGAGGACGTGGCGGAGAGCTGGATGCAGCCCAGCGCTGCGGCCTGAGCCGATGCCCTGGTAGGAGCCCGCTCGCCTGCAAGCGGGCGGCACATGGGGCGTAGCCTGCCCTTCAGCGCCGGCAGGACGGCAACCGCAACACCTGCCCCGCGCGGATCCGGTGATGCTTGAGGTCATTGAGGTCTGACAGTTCACGCACGTCCGAACACCCCAGCTTGTGCACGATGCCCAGCAGCGTGTCGCCGTGCCGCACGACATAGCGTGAGTGCGGGTGCACGGTACGCTGCGGTTCCGGCTTGACCACCTCCGGCACCACCGCCGAGTGCAGGTCGCTCGCCAGGATCGGCCACGGTCCATCGACGCAGCGCGAGGCGTAGACGGACTCCAGTTCCCTGGGCACCTTCAGTTGGCTGCCGACCGGCTGCTCGTCCTGCGGGTTCAGCCGCGGATTGAGGTTGCGCAGCGTGCGGAACCAGCCATCGTCCATGCCCTGCGCCGACCCCATGCAGATGGTCAGCTCGGACAGCGAGGCCGGGCGCTTGAGCGTGATCGTTCCCGGCGCGCCGTCGATCTTCGGGAAGTTCAGGTTGTAGCTGTCCGGGTGCAGGAAAAGCCACGCCGCGGCCAGCACCGCCGGAACGTATTCGCGGGTTTCCTCCGACAACTGGTTGTAGATCGCCGGGTCGTAGAAGCTCACGCCGGTGTTGCCGTTCACCAGCCGGCGCATGCGCCCCTCGCCGCCGTTGTAGGCAGCCAGCGAAAGCTCGAGGTTGTCGTTGAACGCCTTCAACTGCTCGTCCATGTAGGCGGCATTGGCGCGCGCCGCCTCGGACGGATCGAATCGCGTGTCGAACCCGCTCTGGCTGTTCAGGCCGAAGCGCAGGCCGGTCGCGTACATGAACTGCAGCGGGCCGGCGGCGCCCGAGCGGGACACCGCGTGCACCTTGCCGTGGGACTCCTTGGCCATGATGCCGAACAGCAGCGCCTCGGGCAGATCCGCCTTGTCGTACTGCGGCCACATCTCGTAGCGCATGTACTGGTAGTTGATCCAGGTGTCGACCAGGTTCGAGCGCCACTGGGTCAGCCACATTTCCAGCGCGGCCTTCACGGGGCCATTCATGGCGATCAGCTCGGAGAGCTTGTGGCCGCGCAGCAGGGTCACCGCGCGCTGCGCCTGCGGCAGCGCCGCGGCGCCGCCCGGCTTGCCGGCTACTGCTTCTTCGGGGGCTTCCTCGCCGACGGTCTCCAGGTCGTCACCGGCGAAGAAGCTGCCGTCCTTCAGGCGCAGCAGGCGGTCGAACACCGAGTAGAAGCGCTGCGAGTCGCAACCGGGCGTGGCGCCGCAGCGGGCCGCGGCCTGCTTGAGGCTGTCCAGCGAGTCCTTGAGGCTCTGCTCGGAGGCCTGGTCGTCGCCTTCGCGTGCCTGTTGCAGCGCGTTCTCGTAGCCCTTGCTCGCCTGGTCGAGCTGCGCATACAGCGCGTTCACGTCGCCGGGGGTGCGACTGCCGCCGCCGCTGGCGCAGCCGGCAAGCAGGAGGAGCCCGGCAGCCAGCGGCGCCAGGCGGAAACAGTGCGAAAGAGTAGACAGCGGCATGACGAAAGCTTGACGGCGGGGATACATTCACCTTAGCGCATGCAGACCCGATGCCAAAACCGCGGCGCCCCACGAAACTCCCGAACTGCGACCTGTATCCGCCTGGCTACAATCGCCCATCCGACGCACGGAGCGCCCGCATGCCCGAGATCCTGATTGGTCGCAACGACACCGCCGACGTGTCTCTGGAATCGCGCTACGGCAACCGCCACGGCATGGTCGCCGGCGCCACCGGCACCGGCAAGTCCGTTTCGCTGATGGTGCTGGCCGAGGGCTTCTCGCGGCTGGGCGTGCCCTGCGTGCTGGCTGACGTGAAAGGCGACCTGGCCGGCCTCGCCCTGGCAGCAAGCGAACCCGGCGACAAGATCAAGGCGCGGCTGTCGAAACTCCGACTCGCCGACTGGCAGCCGCAGGCCAACCCGGTGATCTTCTGGGACCTCTACGGCAGGCAGGGCCACCCTCTGCGCACGACCGTCAGCGAGATGGGCCCCACCTTGCTCGGCCGCGTGCTGGAACTCAACGACACCCAGCAGGGCGTGCTGGAAATCGTGTTCAAGCTGGCCGACGACAACGGCTGGCTGCTGCTGGACCTGGCCGACCTGCGTGCGCTGCTCGCGTTCGCGGCGGAGAACACCAAGGACATCTCCGCCCATTACGGTCTGATCGGCAAGACCAGCATCGCCGCCATCCAGCGTGCGCTGCTGGCGCTGGAACAGGCCGGTGGCGAGAACTTCTTCGGCGAGCCCGCGCTCGAGCTGACCGACCTGATGCGCCAGGACATGAGCGGCCGCGGCGTGATCAACGTGCTGGCCGCCGACCAGCTGATCCTCAAGCCGCGCCTCTACACCACCTTCCTGCTGTGGCTGCTGTCGGAGCTGTTCGAGCAGATGCCGGAAGTGGGCGACCAGGACCTGCCCAGGCTGGTGTTCTTCTTCGACGAGGCGCACCTGCTGTTCGACGACTGCCCGCCCGCGCTGCGCCAGCGGGTGGAACAGGTGGTGCGGCTGATCCGTTCCAAGGGTGTGGGCGTGTACTTCTGCTCGCAGAACCCGAACGACGTGCCGGAAGACATCCTCGGCCAGCTCGGCAACCGCATCCAGCACGCACTGCGCGCCTTTACCCCGCGCGACCAGAAGGCCGTGCGCGCGGCCGCCGAGACCTTCGCACCCAACCCGAAACTCGACGTGGCCGAGGCGATCGGCCAGCTCGGCGTGGGCGAGGCGCTGGCCTCGACCTTGCGCGAGGGCGGCGTGCCCAGCCCGGTCGAACGGGTGCTGGTCACCACGCCACGCTGCCGGATCGGCGCCATCACCGAGGCAGAGCGGACGGCCGTACGCCAACGCTCTCCGGTGGGCGCCAAGTACGACACGGCCGTCAACCGCGACTCGGCCGAGGAAATGCTCGCGCGTCGCGCCGACAAAAAGGCGGTGGACGCCGACACGGTCGCCAGCGCACCCTCGCCCGGACAGGAGGATGGTGCCTGGGGTGGCGCCGTGCACGATGCGCTGTTCGGCACCAGGCGCCGCCAGGGCATGATCGAGACGATGGGCAAGCAGGTCGTGCGCACGATGGGTAGCCAGATCGGCCGGCAGATCCTGCGTGGCGTGCTGGGCGGCATCTTCGGCGGGAGCCGCTGATGCCGCATGTTGCCACCGTCGCCGTCGACACCCCGTTCGCCGAGCGGCTGCGGCAGGGCTTTGGCTACCCGCTGCGCGGCGCCGCGCTCGCTACCTGCGTGGCGCTGGCGCTGGCCCACTACGTGGCGTTGCTGCCCGCCTTCATCGGCCTGCTCGGCGGCGCGCTGGTGTGGACGGCGACCTGGCGCTATGCGGCCGACTGCATGCAGCACACGGCGCACGGTTACGCCGACCCGCCGGACGTCGGCATCGACGGCAGCGACGCCGCCGGCTGGGCGCTGACGGCAATCCACCTGTTCGCGGTCGCCTGCGGCGTGGTGGCGGCCGTGTTCTTTCCCTCGCTGCTGTGGCCGCTGGTGGTGGTGTTCGCGCTGATCCTGCCGGCGGTGGACATGACGCTCGCCTTCGATGCCAACCTCGCACTGGCGCTCAACCCCTTGCACCTTGCCCGGGTAATGGCCGGTTTCGGCGGCGCCTACCTGGTGCCGGTAGCGATCAACCTGTTGCTGGGCGTGCTGGTCGTGGTGGCGTCGCTGACCACGGCCATGCTTCCGCGCGTGCTGGCGGTGCCGCTGTTCGCCTTCACCTGCACCTATCTGGTCGTGCTGGCCTTCCATCTGATGGGCGGCATGCTGCACCAGCGCAGCGAGCATTTCGGTATCCAGGCGCATGCCGAGGCATTGGCCGCCGATGCGGGGCAGGACGAGGACAGCCGCCTCGCAACCCGTGCCCGCGAGCTGGCGGCCGCCGACCCGCAGGCTGCCTTGCGGCTGCTCGCCGGCCGGCTGCAGGACCGCGTTGCGCCGCCGGCGCTGCACGAGGCCTACCGGGAACTGATGCGGCAGCAGGACATGCGCGACGGCCTGCTGGTCCACGGACAGATCTGGATCGCCGCACTGCTGGCCGGCGGCGACGCGCGCAAGGCACTGCGACTGGTGCAGGAGTGCAGCGAGCTCGATCCGGCCTTCCTGCCTGACGATCCGGGCAATGCCGGCACGCTTGCCGAAGCGGCTGCACGGCACGGGATGAACCGGATGGCCGTGCAGTTGTGCCGCGGGTTCCTCAAGACCTGGCCGCATGACGTCCGTGCTGCGGCGTGCGCCCTGCTTGGCGCCAGGTTGCTCGCCGGTCCGCTGGGCCAACCGGTGGAAGCGCTGGTGCTGCTCGGGCGCCTGGGCGCACTGCCGGCGAACCATCCGCTGCTGCCGGACCTGGAGACCCTCACCGCGCAGCTGCGCCAGACGGCGGGGGCGGCATGAGCCGCTGGCGTCCACCCGCGCCCTCTTCCACGGCAATCGTCACGCGCGAGGGCTTCGAGCGGTTGAAGGCCGAACTCGATCATCTCTGGCACACGCTGCGCCCCGAGGTGGTCAAGGCACTGGCGGCCGCCGCGGCCGAGGGCGACCGCTCCGAGAACGCCGAATACACCTATCGCAAGAAGCAGCTCGGCGAGATCGACCGGCGCGTGCGCTACCTCAGCAAGCGCATTCCGATGCTCAAGGTCGCCGAGGGCGCGCCGGCCGACCGCGAGACCGTGTTCTTCGGCGCCTGCGTCACGCTGGAGAACGTCGATAGCGGCGACTCGGTCCGTTACCGCATCGTCGGCCCGGACGAAACGGACGCCAGACGCGGATGGATCAGCATCGATTCTCCGCTGGCGCGGGCGCTGATCAAGAAGAAACTCGACGACGAATTCGAAGCGGAATTGCCCGCCGGCCCCACCCGCTTTGCCGTGGTCGCAGTGGACTACACGTCCGGCTGAGAGCTGAGTGCCGCCAGCTCCTGTCCCACGTAGACGACCAGGAACAGGCCCAGCAGCACCAGGATCGCCGCCAGCAGCTTTTCGCCCACGGGCCCGGCGTAGTTCTCCATGCGTTCGTGCGCGATGTCCCGGCGGTTGCGCAGGAAGCGCGCCGAGGCGAGCAGGATGATCAGTGCGCCGAACACGATCAGCAGCAGGCCGACCCATTCGGTCAGGCGCAGGTGCATATGCAGCTTGTGCGCCGCGCGCGAGGCATTCTGCGAGGCGTAGGTGATGAACAGGTCGAAGCGTTCGACCAGGAAGCCGAAGGCCATCACCGCGATCGCCGTCCGTACCCAGGCCAGATAGGTTCGTTCGTTGGCGGCATGGTCGTTGAAGCGTGGGATCACGCGGGCGCTCCACCGTGCGGGAGCGCCACTGTGCCGGCAGGGGCGTCAAGGGGTCGTGGGGTCGGGAGTCGCGGGGTGGTCAGTCGCGTACTGGTGGCTTGCGTGGTGGCTGGCCCGCGCTCCGGTCGCCCCATCCGCCCTTCGGGCACCTTCCCCGGTGTCGGGGGAAGGCTCACACACCCGGAAACCGCGCTTGCCCCCTCGCCGCGTGGCGCGGGAGGCTCCCATCCGGAAACCGCGCTGGGTCCTTGCCGCGCGTGGTGGGGGAAGGCTCGCATCCGGAAACCGTGCCTTGATCCTTCCCCCGCTTGCAGGGGATGTGCTCGAAGGGCGGATGGGGGTTGCCGGAGAAGGATGCCCAGCTAAAACAGCAGGGGCGCCGGATACGCCCGCCCGGCCCGCAGCGGCCGGTAACACGCCGCCGTCCGATGGAACGCTTCGTTCGCGTTCCCCTCGTGCCATCCTGGAATCCCCGACAGCGGCAACGGCCGGAGCTCCTGCGGATCGCGCAACAGGCGCCCCTGCGCGATCGCTTGCGCCACCCGCTCGCAGGACGGCCCCTGCCCGATCACCGCGATCGCCTTGCCGACCAGCAGGCGGTCCGGCGTCAGCGCGTGTTCGAACAGCGCATGCCCGAACACCACCAGCTCCAGCGAACCGTCCAGCCACGCGTCGCGACGGCGCCAGAACAGGCCATGCCAGTCATGCGCATCCCACAGAGCCAGCAGCGCGGGATCGCGCAGCGCAAGAATCACGCCCGCCTCGTCGAAATGCGTCAGCGCGCACTGCGGACGGGTCCGGCTCTTCGGGCCGACCCGCGCGATCTCGATCACCTGCTGCGCGTTGAGCGCCCGCTTGAGCGGGGCGTGGTGAAGCCACGCCAGTGCGTTGAACAGGTCGTGCCAGTTGCGCTCGCGGGTGGCGATGACGCCGGTTTCGGCGATGCGTTGCTCGTAGTGGCGTCCGTCGGCCAGTAGCTCGGGCGTCTGCGCTGCGAAGCGTTCGCGCGCGCCGGCGGGCCAGCGCGCATTCAAGGCGTCGAGCGTGGGCCAGTCCGGTCCATCCAACAGATCCGCGGACCCGCACCAACCCGCCAACGGCGGCCGCCTGAACACGGCCGGGTCAATCGCCTCGCGCGCCGGCGCGACGTAGCGCATGGAGGGCTACACGACCTTCAGCAGTGGCTGCGCCAGGCGCGCGTGCAGGTCGTGCTCGTCCGCCGCTTCGACCACCACCTGCACGAACTGGCCCGGCTTGAGCGCCTGGCCGTCGGCGATGTGCACCACCCCGTCGATTTCCGGCGCGTCGGCCGCCGAGCGGGCCACCGCACCCCCGGGGCCAGCCTCGTCGACCAGCACGGTCAGCGTGCGGCCGAGCTTGCGTTGCAGCTTGGCCGCGGAGATCTCCGCCTGGACGGCCATGAAGCGCTCGAGGCGGTCCTCCTTGAGTCCCTCGGACACCGCGTCGGGCAACTCGTTTGCCCGGGCGCCCTCGACCGGCGAGTAGGCGAACGCGCCCACGCGATCGAGCTCGGCCTCGCGCAGGAAGGCGAGCAGCTCCTCGAACTCGGCGTCGGTCTCGCCGGGGAAGCCGACGATGAAGGTGCTGCGCAGGGTGATGTCCGGCACCGCCGCGCGCCAGTTGCGGATGCGCTCGAGCGTCCTGTCGATATTGCCGGGGCGCTTCATCAGCCTGAGGATGCGCGGGCTGGCGTGCTGGAACGGGATGTCCAGGTAGGGAAGGATCTTCCCCTCGGCCATCAGCGGCATCACCTCGTCCACGTGCGGGTACGGGTAGACATAGTGCAGGCGCGTCCACACGCCGAGCTCGGACAACCCCTGGCACAGCTCGGTCATCCGGGTACGGTAGGCCTTGCCACGCCACTCGCGTTCGGCGTACTTCAGGTCCACGCCGTAGGCGCTGGTGTCCTGAGAGATGACCAGCAGTTCCTTCACGCCGCCCTTGACCAGCTTCTCGGCTTCCAGCAGCACCTGATCGACCGGGCGCGACACCAGGTCGCCGCGCATCGAGGGGATGATGCAGAAGCTGCAGCGGTGATTGCAGCCTTCGGAAATCTTCAGATACGCGTAGTGCTTGGGCGTCAGCTTGATGCCGGTGTCCGGCATGAGGTCGAGCAACGGATTGCGCTGCGGGGGCAGGGCCGTGTGCACCGCGCTCATCACGCTGGCGTAGTCCTGCGGACCGCTGATCGAGAGCACTTCCGGATAGGCCTCGCGAATCAGCTCCGAGCGCTTGCCCAGGCAGCCGGTGACGATCACCTTGCCGTTCTCGTGCAGCGCCTCGCCGATGGCATCCAGCGACTCCTGCACCGCCGCGTCGATGAAGCCGCAAGTGTTGACCACCACCGCGTCCGCCGCCTGGTAGCTGGGTACGATCTCGTAGCCCTCGACCTTGAGCTGGGTGAGGATGCGCTCGGAATCGACCAGCGCCTTGGGGCAGCCGAGGCTGACGAAACCGATCTTGGGGGAAGCCTGCGACATGGGGTGCTACCGGGAGAGTGCTGGATAAACGGGCAATTATAAGGGAACGGGGGATGGTGAACGGCGAACGGCCGGATGCCACGTTCCCGAGCCTTCCCTGGCGTACCCGGGCGAAGGTGCCGACAGGCGGATGGGGGCGCTTTTGGGTGCGATGCACGGGGAGAGCCCTTCGCAAGACGCAAGCCACCGTCCACCGGCGGGCATCTTCGCGCCTGAATGGGGAAAGGGATCGAAACAGCCGCCTCGCCCCTTCAACATGACGACGACCGGCCCCGCGGCAATCTACTGCTCCGCATTCCGGTCCCCTGTCCCCTGCCCGATACAATCCGGCCCACTTACCGCATCCCACAGGAGCACCACCATGGGCCAGCCCATCAACATCCCTACCAGCGGCACGCAATGCATCGGCGGCTATGTGGCCAGGCCCGATGGCAAGCCCAAAGGCGGCGTGGTGGTGATCCAGGAGATCTTCGGCGTCACCGCGCACATCCGCGACGTGGCGGACCGCTTCGCGGCGGCCGGCTACACGGCGATCGCGCCGGCGTTCTTCGATCACCTGGAAACCGGCCTGGAGCTTGCCTACGACGATACCGGCATGCAGCGCGGCAAGGCGCTGGTCACCGAGCTGGGGCTGGAGCGTGCGGTGGAGGATGTCGCCAGCGCCGCCGAAGCGATCGCCTCGGCCGGGCGCATCGGCACGGTTGGCTACTGCTGGGGCGGTACCGTGGCGCTGCTCGCCGCGCTGCGGCTGGGGCTGCCCTCGGTGAGCTATTACGGCGCCCGCAACGTGCCCTTCCTCGGCGAGACACCCAAGGCGCCGGTGATGTTCCACTTCGGCGAACGTGACCGGAGTATCCCGCCCGAGGCGGTGGCCAGCCACCGCGAACGGCTGCCGCAGATGGAGGTCTTTACCTACCCGGCCGGGCACGCCTTCAACCGCGATCACGACCCGCACTATGACGAAGCCAGCGCCACGCTGGCCTGGCAGCGCACGCTGGCCTTCTTCGACAAGGAGCTGGCGGGCGCATGAGCGGCACCGGATTCGAGCTCGACCCGCGCCTGGCGGCCGATACCGTTCCCGTGGCGCGGCTGGACCTGTGCGAACTGCGCCTGATGAACGACGCGCGCTTTCCCTGGCTGGTGCTGGTGCCGCAACGCCCGGGACTGGTGGAGATCGCCGACCTGACGCCGTCGGAACGGACGCTGTTGTGGCACGAAACCGACCGCGCCGGCGCCGCCCTGCGTGCAGTGGCAACCTGCGACAAGCTCAACCTCGGCGCGCTGGGCAACATCGTGCGCCAGTTGCATGTGCATGTGGTGGCGCGGTGCGAGGGCGATGCCGCGTGGCCCGGGCCGGTGTGGGGCAGCGGCCCCACGCTTCCCTACGCGCAGGACAGGCGAAACGCCCTGCTCGATCGCCTGCGCGAGGCGCTGTCGCGCTGACAGGCCTGTAGAAACCCGCTTGCGGGTTTCTACAGGCAGCGCGGGCGCTTGGCTTCAGTACTGCTGGTCGGTACGACCCGATGCGTCCTTGCCTTCCAGTTCGTCGTTCATCTTGGCCGGAGCGTGGTAATCCTCCAGCGCACGTGCCTTGGTCTCGACCGGATTGATCTTCTTCAGTTCGCCGTCGTCGTCGTAATAAACGGCGAAGCCGTAGTCGAGCACCATGCGTGCCATGAATTGCAGATGCGCCTTGCGGATCTTCGAATCGTCGCTCGGCAGCAGCAGCACGGTCTTGGGCAGCTTGCCGACGTCCTTGAGGTAGGCGAAGTGGCTGCCGGTGTCGAGCGCCGAAAGCACCGCGCCGTCGACCAGGAACTGGCCGCTCTTGTAAGCCTTGAGGGTGGTATCGAACTCGTTCTGCGCCTTGGCCATGGCGGCCTGATCCTTGACGCTGTTGCCGTGGCAGCCGCCCAGCACCAGCAGGCTGCCCAGCAGGAGCGCGGCGCCAGCGCGGTGGAACATCGTGGTAAAGCGGGTCATGGGGATCTCCTGGGTCGAACCTGGAAACAGGCGCAGTGTAGCGCCGGGCAAAGGCGCACCGGCCGCTCCTGGCCGGCGCGATTCAGGCGGCCGCTCAGGTACGCGGCAGGGTCACGCCCTGCTGGCCCTGGTACTTGCCGCCACGGTCCTTGTAGCTGGTCTCGCACTCTTCGTCGGATTCGAGGAACAGCATCTGCGCGACGCCTTCGTTGGCGTAGATCTTGGCCGGCAACGGGGTGGTGTTGGAGAACTCGAGCGTCACATGGCCCTCCCACTCCGGCTCCAACGGCGTCACGTTGACGATGATGCCGCACCGCGCATAGGTGCTCTTGCCCAGGCAGATGGTGAGCACGTTGCGCGGGATGCGGAAATACTCCACGGTGCGCGCCAGCGCGAACGAATTGGGCGGGATGATGCACACGTCCGCCTGGATGTCGACGAAGCTCTCCGGATCGAACGCCTTGGGGTCCACGATCGTCGAGTTGATGTTGGTGAAGATCTTGAACTCGCGCGCGCAGCGCACGTCGTAGCCGTAGCTGGAGGTGCCGTAGGACACCAGCTTGTCGCCCCCGCGCATCTTCACCTGGCCTGGCTCGAACGGCTCGATCATGCCGTGCCCTTCGGCCATGCGGCGGATCCACTTGTCGGACTTGATGCTCACGCGGCGCTCCATCGGTCGCCCGGTCGCCGGGCGCAAAGCGGGGAAAATACACGGTTGGACGGCGCTGGCGCCAGCCTGGCCCGGTGGTTGGCGTGGCAGGTGCCAGCCTGGACACGGCGGTCGCGCACAGGTGCGCTCCTACAGGAAATCCACGATCAGCGGCAGCCAGCTGCAGGAGCGCACCTGTGCGCGATCGCCATCCCTGTCGCTACGCGGGTGCGCTGACGGCGAGCGCGCGTTGCAGTGCCAGCAGGAGCGAGTGCAGCTCGGCGCAGCGCTCCGGACTGGACAGCACCTCGTCACGACTGCAACCGGCGCCCGGCAGCGCCACGGTACCGCTGGCGCCGCCGAGTACCCGCGCCGACATCGTGCGCAGGATTTCCTCCAGCGCATCCTGCGCATGGTGCGAGCCGCGCCCGGACGCGTTGAGCAGCGCCACCGGCTTGCCGGGGAACTCCAGGCTGCCAACCAGCCAGTCGAGCAGGTTCTTGAAGGCGCCGGGGACGCCATGGGCGTATTCCGGGCAAGCGATCAGCAGCGCGTCGGCCTGACCGACCGCCTCGCGCAGGGCCAGCACTTCGGGCGGCAGGGCAAGCGCCTCGACGTCCGGGTTGAACAGCGGCAAAGCACCCAGGCCGCCGTAGAACACCAGGTCGAGCCCTGGCGGTGCCAGCGCCTGCGCCGCCAGCAACGCCGCCGTGTTGGCCGAGCGCCGGCGCAGGCTTCCCGAAAAGCACAGCACCCGCCTCCGGGTGGCGTTCATGCCGGCGGCGCGTTCTGCACCACGATCTTGCCCAGTCCCAGCGACTTGTTGCGCGGCTGGCGGGATAGCCGGCCGGCGGCATTGCGCGCGATCTCGCGGTAACGCGCGGCCAGGTCGGACTCGGGCATCGCCGCGACCGTGGGCGTGCCGCCATCGGCCTGTTCCCGGATGCGGATGTCCAGTGGCAGCGAGCCCAGGTATGGCACCGCGTACTGCCCGGCCATACGCGCGCCGCCGCCGGCCCCGAAGATGTGCTCCTCGTGGCCGCAGTTCGAGCAGACGTGGGTGGCCATGTTCTCGACCAGCCCCAGCACCGGCACCTCGACCTTCTCGAACATCTTCAGTGCCTTGACCGCGTCGAGCAGCGCGATGTCCTGCGGCGTGGTCACGATCACCGCGCCGGCCACCGGCACCTTCTGCGAGAGCGTGAGCTGGATGTCGCCGGTGCCGGGCGGCAAGTCGATCACCAGGTAATCGAGCATGTCCCAGCGGGTGTCGTTGAGCAGCTGCATCATCGCCTGGGTGACCATCGGGCCGCGCCAGATCATCGGCGTCTCCGGATCGACCAGGAAGCCGATCGACATCGCCTGCAGGCCGTGCGCTTCCATCGGCGTGATGCTTTTGCCGTCGGGCGAGTGTGGCTTGCCTTCGATGCCCAGCATGCGCGGCTGGCTGGGGCCGTAGATGTCCGCATCCAGCACGCCGACCCGCGCTCCCTCGGCCTTGAGCGCCAGCGCGAGGTTCGCCGACACCGTTGATTTGCCGACGCCGCCCTTGCCGGAGGCGACCACGATGATGTTCTTGACGTTCGCCAGCGGGGCCAGCACGCCCTGCACCTTGTGCGGCTGGATGCGGCTGGCGACCGACACGCTTGCCGTCTCGATCGCCGGATCGGCCTCCAGCGCCTGGCGCACGCGTTCGGCCGTCGTCCCGGCCACCGACGCGGCCGGATAGCCCAACTGGATGTCCACCGACACCCGCGCGCCGTCGACGCCCACCGCCCGCACTGCATCGGCGACCGGCGCGCCGGTGTGCGGGTCGGCCAGGTCGCCGAGCAGTTGGCGCACGCGCGCCTCGTTCACTTCGCTCATGGGGAAACTTCTAGGATTCGCAGGCCGCCCATTATGCCAGCCGCGGCCCCTGCCCCGGCTGATGCAGGTCAGCCGGCAGGCGTTGCGCAACGCAGCTTGACGGCCCCGCGCCGGCTCGCCAGTCTGCGCACCGTACGCTTTCGTACGGGAGGGCAACCATGAAGCAACTGTTCCGCCTGGCGCTGGCCGCCGGGCTGCTGTTCGGCAGCGCGGCCGTCTACGCCGCCAACGACACCCCGGTCGGTACCTGGAAGACCATCGACGACGCGACCGGCAAGCCCAAGTCGATCGTGCAGATCACCGAACAGAACGGCGAGCTGCAGGCCAAGGTGCTCAAGGTGCTGCAATCGGATGAAGGCCCGAACCCGCTCTGCCGCAAGTGCGAAGGCGAGCGCAAGGATCAGCCGGTCGAAGGCATGGTGATCATGTGGGGCGTGACCCGCGACGGCGACGCATGGGACGGCGGCAAGATCCTCGACCCGCACAACGGCAAGACCTACAAGGTCAAGCTGAGCATGCTCGACGGCGGACAGAAGCTCGACGTGCACGGCTACATCGGCTTCGCGCTGCTCGGCCGCAGCCAGGTGTGGGAACGGCAGGACTAAGGTGGTAACCCGGCAGGCGTCCGCTTGCGGGTGATGCCCCGGCACGCCCGCGAGAACGGCATCGCCCGCAAGCGGGCTCCTGCACGCGAGGTGGCCGATCAATCGAACGGCAGGTTGTCGATCAGCCGCGTGCTGCCGAGCCGCGCGGCGATCAGCGCCACCAGGCCCTGCCGCTCGTCGTCGCCTGGTTCGGAAAGGTCCTCGGCACGACGGATCACCGCGTAGTCCGGCTGGAAGCCTGCACGCTCCAGCGTCGAGGCCGCCACCTGTTCGATCACCTTGCGCGCGTGGCCTTTCTCCAGCAGCTCGCGCATCTTCAACAACATCTGGTGGATTTGCGGCGCCAATCCGCGTTCGGCCTCGGAGAGGTACTGGTTGCGCGAGCTGAGCGCCAGGCCGTCAGCCGCGCGCAGCGTGGGGGCCCCCAGCACCTTCAACGGCAGCGCCAGGTCACGCACCATCCGCTCGATCACCTTCAGTTGCTGGAAGTCCTTCTGGCCGAACACCGCCACGTCCGGCTGCACCAGGTTGAACAGCTTGCACACCACCGTGGCCACGCCATCGAAGTGGCCGGGACGATGCGCGCCTTCCAGGGTGTCGGTGACGCCGGGCACGTGCACGCTCACGCTCTGCTCCGCGCCGAACGGATAGATCGTCGCGACGTCGGGCGCAAAAAGCAGGTCGCAGTCCATCTCGGCAAGCCCGGCCTGGTCCTGCGCCAGGGTGCGGGGGTAGCGCTCGAAATCCTCGCCCGGGCCGAACTGGGTCGGGTTGACGAACACGCTCGCCACCACGCGATCGGCACGCGCGCGTGCCAGCTTGATCAGCGAGTGGTGGCCCTCGTGCAGGTTGCCCATGGTGGGGACGAAGCCCACCGTCTGGCCCTGGATCCGCCAGCCGCGGATGGCCGCGCGCAAACCGGCGGCGTCTTGCACTGTCTGCATGGCGTGCGTTCCCGAAAGGATCAGTCGAAGCAGTGTTCCGGCGCCGGGAAGGCGCCACTGCGTACATCGGCGGCAAACGCGGCAATGGCTTGGGCGACAGAATCGCGGCCGGCGAGAAAATCCTTGCTGAACTTGGGGCGCTTGCCCGGCGTGATGCCGAGCATGTCGTAGATCACGAGCACCTGGCCATCGCAATGAGGGCCGGCGCCAATGCCGATCACGGGGATCTCCACGGCGCGGGTCACCCGTTCGCCCAACGCGCTGGGCACGCCCTCGAGCACCAGCAGGTCGGCGCCGGCGGACTGCACGGCAAGCGCCTCTGCCAGCACGCGATCGGCCGCTTCCTGCTCGCGCCCCTGGATGCGGAAACCACCGAACTTGTGCACCGATTGCGGCGTGAGGCCAAGGTGAGCGCACACCGGCACCGCGCGTGCGTTCAACGTGGCGATGGCATCGAGGATGTGCGGTGCGGCGCCTTCGATCTTCACCGCCGCCGCGCCCGCCTCGCCGACCAGCCGCGCGGCCGCTTCGAGCGTATGCGCTACGTCGCGATCGGCCATGAACGGCAGATCGGCGACCAGCAGCGTGGAGGTCAACCCGCGCGCCACGGCGCGGGTGTGGTAGGCCATGTCATCGAGCGTCACCGGCAGCGTGCTGCGATGGCCCTGCACGACCATGCCGAGCGAATCGCCCACCAGTGCCACGTCCACCCCTGCCGCCTCGATCTGCCAGGCGAAGCTGGCGTCGTAGGCGGTGAGCATCACGATCCTGCGCCCCTGCGCCTTCATCGCGCGCAGGCCCGGCACGGTCACCGGCTTGCGGGCGGGAACGCTGGCGTTGTCCACGTACACGGCAGTTCCTTGGGGTGGTGAGCAGGCGATTATCCGGCCGTCGCGGGCGCAGGCCAAGCACGGGCTCTGGGCGGTCGGGTGTGCTTCAGCCCGGTCGGTACCTTGGTTGGGGCCACGGAACGACCCGTCTGCACCCCAGCCCTCCCCTTGAAACCGAGGGAGCCAAGCGTGCAGTGCCAGCGCCCTCGCCTTCATGGGAGGGCTCGTGTTGAATGGGTTTCCCGGCCATCCGCCTAGGGTTCGACCACGCACCCCGCGTGGTCGACGGCCGCGAGCAACGCTTCCACCCTGCCCTGCCCGGGCAACTCAAGGTCGGGCGCAAGCTCGGCCAGCGGCAACAGCACGAAGGCGCGCTCGGCGATGCGCGGGTGCGGCAGGGTGAGGCGCTGGTCCTCCAGCACCACGCCGTCCACGTGCAGCAGATCCAGGTCAAGCGTGCGCGGCCCCCAGCGCTCGCCATCGCGCACGCGACCGGCCGCGCGCTCGATCCCCAGCAGCGCATCGAGCAGGGCGTGCGGTCCGAGGGCGGTTTCCAGTGCCGCGACGGCATTGAGGAAGGGTGGCTGCTCGCGCAGCCCCCACGGCGGCGTGCGGTAGAAACGCGAGTGCGCCACCAGGCGCGTGTGCGGCAATGCGTCCAGCGCATCGAGCGCCTTGCGCAAGGCCGCGCGCGTGTCGCCCAGATTGCCGCCGAGCGCGACGAAAGCCCGCGTCATGCGCGTCGGGTCAGGCCGAGCCGGACTTGCCCGACGGCTTGCGCCGACGGCGCTTGCGCGGCGCCGTGCCGGGCGTGCCGGCCGGCACGGCCGAGCTGGCCGGCAGTGCCGCCGCCAGCACGTCCTGCGGCAGTTGCTGCGCGTGCGCCCACCATTGGCCGAGCTCGCGCAATGCCGGCGACTCGGCCGCGCGCAGCAGCAGGAAATCGAACGCAGCACGGAAGCGGGGATGCGCCATCAGCCTGAACACCCGCTTGCGCTGGATCTGTTCGAAGCGCGGCTGCAGCGACCAGATCTCTTCCATCGTGATGGTGAAGCGGCGCGGGATCGCGACCCGCTGGCACTGCTCGCCCACCACGTGCGCGGCGGCGCGCGCCCAGGCTTCGGTGCCATCCACGCCCTTGGCCATCCAGCCATGGGCGAGGTCGCGCACCTCGCCCCACAGCAGCACGGCGAACAGGAACGCCGGCGTCACCGACTTGCCTTCGGCGATGCGCTGGTCGGTGTTGGCCAGGCCCTGCTCGATCAGCGAGCGCAGCGCCTCGTCGCCACGCTTGAGCGCACGCGCGGTGGCCGGGAACAGGAACCTCAGCAGACCGCACTGCTCGAGCATGCGGAAGCTCTTCAGGCCGTTGCCGGCCAGGAACATCTTGAGCGATTCGTCGAACAGCCTGGCCGGCGCCGCGTCGCACAGCAGCGGGCCCAGCTCCTCGAACGGCGCGGACGCCTTCGGGTCGATGGTG
Source organism: Frateuria sp. GZRR33 (assembly GCF_051900425.1). NCBI lineage: Bacteria > Pseudomonadati > Pseudomonadota > Gammaproteobacteria > Lysobacterales > Rhodanobacteraceae > Frateuria > Frateuria sp. GZRR33. The sequence continues at coordinate 12,225 of NZ_JBHZGK010000010.1, read as the reverse complement.
AAACCGAGCTTGGCCGCCAACCTCGCCGCGCGCAGCATGCGCACCGGGTCTTCGCGGTAACGCGTGGCCGGATCGCCGATCAGGTGCAGCACGCGGTTCTGCAGGTCCGGCATGCCGCCGACGTAATCGCGGACCGAGAAGTCGCTGATGTCGTAGTAAAGCGCGTTGACGCGGAAGTCGCGACGCACTGCATCTTCCTCGATCGAGCCCCACACGTTGTCGCGCACGATCAGGCCATCGACGATGTGGCGATCGCCCTCGGCCGCGTCGTCCTCGCCGGTGCCGCGGAAGGTGGCCACTTCGATGATCTCCGGCCCGAACACCACGTGCGCCAGGCGGAAGCGCCGGCCGATCAGGCGGCAGTTGCGGAACAGTTTCTTGACCTCGTCCGGCGTGGCGTTGGTGGCCACGTCGAAGTCCTTCGGATGGCCACCCAGCAGCAGGTCGCGCACGGCGCCGCCTACCAGGAAGGCGTCGTAGCCGGCATCGTGCAGGCGGTAAAGCACGCGCAGCGCGGCCTTGCTGATGTTCTTGCGGGAGATCACGTGCTGCTCGCGGGGAACGATTGCGGGCACGGGCGTGACGGAAGTCCTTGCTTCTGGGTTCAAGCGGTCTGGGTCCTTGGCGGCGCACGGCGCCGATGCACAAATCGCCGCGCAACGCGCTGCGGTCCGTCCGCGCGGCGGCTTCGGGTGCCGGCGCGGTTGTTCCGGACGGCGCGCGAAGAACTCTTCACGAGGCATTGCCGGGCGAAACAATTTCGCTATACTAGCGCGCCTCGCAGCTCTGCGCTCCCTTCGTCTAGTGGCCTAGGACACCGCCCTCTCAAGGCGGGAACACGAGTTCGAACCTCGTAGGGAGCGCCATTTATTCGTGCAATCGTCCACGATTGCCGCAGTCGGGCCAGCGAGCGGCAACTTGTAGTTTGGCCATCTCCGGCCAGATCAGAAGCGGCCATCCATGGCCGCACTCTTCACAAGAGCCGCGCCCTGGCTGGTAATCTCAGAGCCGCCTGGCGTACTTCTCTACAAGCCGACCAAAGCCGCTCCCATGACCTTCGTCGTTACCGACAACTGCATCAAGTGCAAGTACACCGATTGCGTCGAGGTCTGTCCGGTCGATGCCTTCCATGAAGGCCCGAATTTCCTGGTGATCAATCCGGACGAGTGCATCGACTGCACCCTGTGCGAGCCGGAGTGCCCGATCAATGCGATCTACCCGGAGGACGACGTGCCTGCCGGGCAGGAGCAGTTCGTGGCGATCAATGCCGAGCTGTCGCGCGACTGGCCGGTGATCACCGAGCGCAAGGACGGCTTGCCGGATGCCAAGGAATGGGAAGGCAAGCCGGACAAGCTCAAGCTGCTGGAGCGCTGAGCTGTCTGCAAGCTTGTCGGATCAACGCCGCCTCCGGGCGGCGTTTTCGTGTTGGTCGCACTGCCTGGCAGGAGCCCCACTCGCGGGCGATGCCTTTCCTGCACGATGCCAGGAGCATCGCCCGCCGTGCGCTCCGACATGGAGCGGGTGCGGACGTAAAAACGCCGCCCGGAGGCGGCGTCTGTTTCCACGGATGAACCGGCATCAACCGCCGAGCTTCGCCTTCAACGTATCGACCACCTTGGCCACCGCGGCGGCCTGCCCCTGCGCCCGCACTTCGCTGGCATTGCCGCCGCTGGCGGTGACGCTCACCTGCACCTGGTGCGCCGCCTTGCCGGCAGTGGCGGCATCGCCCTTGCCGTTGCGATGGAACAGCCGGCCGAAGAAGCCGCGCTTCTTGGCCGGCGTGGCAGTCACATTGACGGTATAGTTATGCGCGGCGTCGTCCTTCGCGGTGACCTGGCCCACGTCACCCAGCACTTCGCCCACCCGGCGATAGGTGTTCTCCGCGCTGTCGGAGAGCATGAAGCCGTCGGCGATCGTGCCGCCGATGCCGCCGACGTCGGCGGTGGCACCCTCGGAGGTCGGGTTGTTTGCCCCCGGCGGCGGGATCACCAGCGCTTCGCTCGCCGGCGGCGTGTCCAGGCCCGGCGGGATCTCCAGCGGCGATTCCTGGCGTGCGGTTTCCCAGGCCTTGTGCGAGCGGAGCATGCCGCAACCGGAAAGCAGCAGGCCGCTCAGGGCCAGGACCGGCAGGGTGACGACGAGCGAGCTTTTCTTCATGGAATGTTTTCCGAAAAAGGGTTCAAGCCGCAGCCGGAAGATCAGGCGACGGCCACCAAGGATGCCAGAGCGGACAGCGCTTCGTGCAGGCGCCTGCGATCGGGGCCGTCGGCCAGTTCGACCAGCGGCAGCCGCGGCTGCGCCGAGCCGAGCCCCAGCGCCGGCAGCATGGCCTTCACCGCGATCGGGTTGGGCGCACAGTTGAGCGCCTGCACCAGCGGATCGAGCCGGTCGTGCGCGCGCCCGGTCGCTTCGCGGTCGCCCGCCGTGGCTGCGTCGCACAGCGCGCGGAACGCCTGCGGCACCAGGTTGACCACCACCGAAACGGTACCGGCCGCGCCGGCCAGCATGGCCTTGCCCGCCGTGCCGTCGTCGCCCGACAGGTAGACGAAATCCGCGCACGCAAGTTCCGCAAGCGCGTGGATGCGCTCCTCGCTGGCGACCGCTTCCTTGATGCCGAGGATGGCCGGATGGTCACGCAAGTGCGCGACGGTCTCCGGCAGCAGGTCGCAGGCGGTGCGCGTGGGGACGTTGTAGAGCAGCACCGGCAGGTCGCCGCGCTCGGCCACCTCCAGGAAATGCCGGCGCAAGCCCTCCTGGGTCGGGCGAACGTAGTAGGGCGCGACTACCAGCGCCGCGTCGGCACCCAGCGAAGCGGCACGACGGGTCTGCATCACGGTGCGTGCCGTGCCCGCCTCGCCCGTGCCGGCGATGACCGGCACGCGGCCGGCGACGCGCTCGACCGCGAAGGCCAGCAAGCGGTCGAATTCGTGATGCTCGAGCATGTGCGCCTCGCCGGTCGACCCGGCGACCACCACCGCCTGCGTGCCCCCGGCGAGCTGGTAGTCGAGCAGCCGCCCGAAGGCCGGCAGGTCGAGCGAGCCATCGGCGGCAAACGGTGTCGCCAGCGCGCAGATGCTTCCACGAATGTCCAAGACGCGATCCCGGCCTGAAGGCAAGCGGAGGATGTTACTGGCGCCCCGTTCACAGGGGAAGGGACGGGCGGCGTGGCGGAGCAGGTCACGCCTCACCCCGAGCGGAGCCCGCCTCTGCGTGGCGATTTTTCCGGAGCGTCCTGAGCTAAGCTTCCCCGGTTACCAAAGGTGGCCTCCCCTTGAATCGTCCCTCCGCGCGCGCCGGCAACGACAATCAGCTGCTGATCCACACGCTCACCCCGGCGTCGCGCACGCCGCTGCTCACGCTGACCAAGCGAATCGCCGACGCCGGCTGCAGCCTGGCCGACGCGCGCGTGTCCACCATCGGCAACGACACCTCGCTGGTGATGCTCGCCGCCGGCGCGTGGGACGCCATCGCCAAGCTGGAAACGGCGCTGGCCAAGCTCGGCCGCGACGAGGAGCTGCGCCTGTCGCACTACCGCACCGGCCCGCGCGAGCAGAACGCTTCGTTGCTGCCCTACCTGGTCGAAGTGGTGGCGGCCGACCGCCCCGGCATCCTGGTGAAGGTGGTGGAGTTCTTCAGCCGCCACGACATCCGCGTCGAACAGCTGAGCTCGATGCGCTACCAGGCGATGCAGACCGGCGCGCAGATGTTCCAGGCGCAGATCACCATCGGCATTCCGTCCCAGATCCACCTCGCCACCTTGCGCGACGATTTCCTGGAGCTCTGCGACGGGCTCAACCTCGACGCGATCATGGACCCGGTGAAGTTTTAGGTTCCGGAAAACTCCGCCGCGCACTCAGTCGCATCGACAGTCCGGGGTCGCGCGTAGGGTGGGCTTCAGCCCGCCACCGCTCCACGGAACGCGTGCCGGTGGGTTGAAGCCCACCCTACGGAAAGAAGGCGTGCGGGAGTGATGACCCGCGCGATCGCGCGCAGCCGCGTCGCCTCGGGAAGTGCCAAGCATCGCGCGAGACGGCTTCGTCGACAACCCTGTTGCATGCCAGCCCGGGCGCGCTAGTCTTCGCCCCAAGGCGCGCGGTGCGCCTGTCCCTCGACCGACCTCGCGGAGACCCCATGCCCGAAATCGGCAAACCGATTCCCCCCCTGATCGGCACCACTGGCGACGACACCGAGCTGGAACTTTCCGAACTCGAAGGCCGCTGGGTGGTGATCTACTTCTACCCGAAGGATTCTACCCCCGGTTGCACCACGGAGGCGCAGGACTTCCGCGACCTCTACGAGGACTTCAGGAAACGCAACGCCGAAATCGTCGGCGTCTCGCGCGACTCGGTGACCTCGCACGCCAACTTCGCCGACAAGCAGGCCCTGCCCTTCCCGCTGATCGCCGACACCGATGAAACCTGGTGCAAGGCGTTCGACGTGATCCACGAGAAGATGCTCTACGGCAAGACCCACCTGGGCATCGTGCGCAGCACCTTCCTGATCGATCCCAAGGGCCATCTCGCGCAGGAATGGCGCGGCGTAAAAGTCCCGGGCCATGCCCAGGCCGTACTGGACGCCATTCCCGCCAAGTGAAGCCCCTCCAGACCTACGAGCGTTCCCTTTGCACGGTGCTTGACCGTGTCATCCGGCGGCCTGTGACCCTTCGGTCCAGGCCGCTTTTCTTTGGTCCGACGACAAGCGAGGCCCCTTCCGCATGACCGGAAGCAAGCGTATCTACGCACTCGACACCAATGTGCTGCTGCACGACCCCACCTCGCTGTTCCGTTTCGAGGAACACGACGTGTTCATTCCCATGACCGTGCTGGAGGAGCTGGACGAAAAGAAGAAGGGTGGGTCCGAAGTTTCGCGCAACGGTCGCCAGGTCAGCCGCTTCATCAACGAACTGATCGAGCGCGGCAACGGGCACGGCATCAGCAACGGGCTGGACCTGTCCAACCCCCAGGGCGTGAGCCTCAAGCGCGGCCAGGCGGTGGGCAAGCTGTACTTCCAGCAGCGCGCCACCAACGGGCACGGCAAGGCGGACAACCTGATCCTCGCGGCGGTGATCGAGCTGCGCGACCAGAACCCGGACCGCTCGGTGATCCTGGTCACCAAGGACATCAACCTGCGCATCAAGGCCAAGATCTACGGCCTCGACGCGGAGGATTACGAGAACGACCGCGCGCTCGACGACTTCGCGCTGCTCTACACCGGCTCGACCGGGCTGCCGGACGATTTCTGGGATCGCCATCCGGAGGTGCAGTCCTGGTCCGAGCGCGGCCGCACCTTCTACAAGGTCGACCGTCGCGAGGGCGAGGACTGGTACCCCAACCAGTGCCTGTTCCTGCCGGGCGACAACAGCGTGGAACTGCGCGTGCTGCAGGTCGACGAGCAGCACGCCACGCTGGTGTTGCTGGACGACCACAGCCATCCCAACCACAGCGTCTGGGGCATCGCCGCGCGCAACCGCGAACAGAACTTCGCGCTCAACGTGCTGATGGATCCGGACGTCGACTTCGTCACCCTGCTAGGCACCGCCGGCACCGGCAAGACCCTGCTGGCACTCGCCGCCGGCCTTGCGCAGGTGATGGACCAGCAGCGCTACCGCGAAATCATCATGACCCGCGCCACGGTCTCGGTCGGCGAGGACATCGGCTTCCTGCCCGGCACGGAGGAAGAGAAGATGACGCCGTGGATGGGCGCGCTCACCGACAACCTCGAGGTGCTCGCCAATCCCGAGGAAGGCGGCTCGTGGGGTCGCCAGGCGACCAACGACCTGCTGGCCTCGCGCATCAAGATCCGCTCGCTCAACTTCATGCGCGGGCGCACCTTCCTCTCGCGCTACCTGATCATCGACGAGGCGCAGAACCTCACGCCCAAGCAGATGAAGACGCTGATCACCCGAGCCGGCCCCGGCACCAAGATCGTCTGCCTCGGCAACGTCGAACAGATCGACACGCCCTACCTCACCGAGACGACCTCGGGTCTGACCTACGCGGTGGACCGCTTCAAGAACTGGGAACACTCGGCACACATCACGCTTCGACGTGGCGAACGGTCGCGGCTCGCCGACTTCGCCTCCGAAGCGCTTTGACCACCGGCGGCCCCGCCGTCCGGCCCGCGACCGTGTCGTAGCGCACCCTGTGCGCGACCGCGACGGCCTGGACGCCCCGCGATCGCGCACAGGGATGCGGCAAGGAAGCCGCCGCCCCCTGCCGCAACGCCGCAAGCGGCACCCAGGCACCCGCCTGCCTGTTCACGCGGGCTGCGCACCGTTTGGCCCATAACAGCGCCTCCCCGGGCGCTGCGCAAGCATGCTGCAGCGCAAAAATACGCTACAGTATGGACATGACCATCCAGCCCGCCATCGACTTCGCCAGCCCCACCCGCAGCACCCCGCTGCCACCACGAACCAGCCAGCGATTCGCCCGCGCCGAGGCCTTGCCGACGACCGGCGAGCCGGTCGTCACACGCGACGGCCGTGTGCTGCACCTGCGGCCGATCGAGCCCGGCGACGTGGCCGCCCTGCGCCGCTGTTTCACTCGCCTGCCGGCCGAAGACATCCGGCGACGGTTCATGCACACGCTGACCGAACTCCCCGAACCGATGGCGCACCGGTTGTGCCACATCGATGAGGAAACCGAAGCGGCGTTCGTGCTGATCGACGACAACGTATCGCCCGCGGAACTACGCGGCGTCGGCCGCGTGTTCATCGACGCGGCGACGGACACCGCGGAATTCTCCGTGCTGGTCGAACGCGAATGGACGCGCCTGGGCTTGGGCGCCGAACTGATGCGCCGGCTGGTCGCCACCTGCCGCGAGCGCGGCCTGGCCGAGCTTTGGGGCTACGTGCTGGTGGAAAACCGTCCGATGCTGCGTCTGTGCAGCGAGCTGGGCTTCACCTCGCGCATGGTGCCGGACGAACCGGGCGTGGCGCAGATCACTTTGCGCCTGTGATGGGGTGCTGAGGCACGCTTTCGCCCGCTCGGCTTCGGCCGCTCGCGGGGAAAGGATCTTGCGTGAAGTCAGCGAGTGAGCCTTCCCCCGTTCCACGGGGGAAGGTGCCCGAAGGGCGGATGGGCGCCACCCGGAGCGCGTACCGCCCGCCGCGTTAAACTCCTCCGCTTTCCCCGCGCAGCCTAACGCCGCGCGACAAGCGACCCCGATGCCCCAGATTCCCCACCCGCCCCTCCCCACCACCCCGAAGCAGCGCCGCTTCTGGACGCCGCCGCACGGCTCCTCGCGCGCCCTGCTGATCGCCGAAGCCGCGCGCGACCACGATGGCCTGCTGGTGGCCGTCACGCGCGACACCCAGCGGGCCTCCGCGCTGGAGGACGAGCTGCGCCTCTTCGCCGGTGACCTGCCGGTACTGCATTTCCCCGATTGGGAAACGCTGCCCTACGACATCTTCAGCCCGCATCCGGAGATCGTCTCCCAGCGCATCGCCACGCTCTATCGCCTGCCGGGCGTCACCCGCGGGGTGCTCGTGGTGCCCGTAGCGACCCTGATGCAGCGCATCGCGCCGCGCTCGCACATCACCGGCTCCGGCCTGGTCGTATCCAAAGGCCAGAAACTGGACCTCGCCGCCGAGCAGCGGCGCCTGGAAGCGGCCGGCTACCGCCACGTGCCACAGGTGGCCGAGCCTGGCGACTACGCCGTGCGCGGCGCACTGATCGACATCTTCCCGATGGGAACCGCCGAGCCGTACCGCGTCGAACTGTTCGACGACGAGGTCGACTCCATCCGCAGCTTCGATCCGGAAACCCAGCGCTCGCAGCAGCCGGTGGACAAGGTGGAACTGCTGCCCGCGCGCGAGTTCCCGCTCACCGAGGAGGCAGCCAAGGATTTTCGCACCGCCCTGCGCGAGCGCTTCCCGATCGACATCCGCCGCTGCCCGCTCTACCAGGACATGAAGGAAGGCGTGACGCCCGGCGGCATCGAGTACTACCTGCCGCTGTTCTTCAAGCAGACCGCCACGCTGTTCGACTACCTGGGCGAGGGTGCGCTGTTCGTGCTGGGCGAAGGCGCCGGCGAGGCCTCCGACCAGTTCTGGACCAGCACCGCCGAGCGCTACGACCAGCGCGCGCACGACATCGAGCGACCGGTGCTGCCGCCGACCGAGCTCTACCTCTCGCCGGAGCAATTGCGCGAACAGCTCAACCGCCGCCTGCGCGTGGAAGTGGTCCCCTCCGGCCACGAACACGCCGTCGACTCCGGCACCCTGCCCGCGCCCGAGGTGCCGCTCAACCGCAAGGGCGAGGAGCCGGGCACCTCGCTGCGACATTTCCTGGAAAGCTATCCCGGCCGCGTGCTGATCGCGGCGGATTCGGCCGGGCGCCGCGAAGCCCTGGCCGAAACGCTGGCCGCCGCGGGCCTCAAACCCGACGCGGTCGACGGCTGGAACGGCTTCCTCCAGACCAGCGCAACGCGCCTGGCCATCACTGTCGCTCCGCTTGAACAGGGCTTCGCGCTCAAGCAGCCCACGCTCACCGTGCTCACCGAGCGCGAGCTCTACGGCGAGCGCGTCCGCACCGACCGCAAGCGCCGCCGTGGCGCCGCGCGCGACCCGGACGCGATCATCCGCGACCTCACCGAACTCTCGGTCGGCGCGCCGATCGTGCACGTCGACCACGGCGTGGGCCGCTATCAGGGCCTGGTGTCGATGGAACTGGGCGGCATGGAGGGTGAGTTCCTGGTCATCGAGTACGCCAAGGGCGACAAGCTCTACGTGCCGGTGGCGCAACTGGGCCTGGTCAGCCGCTACTCCGGCACTGCGCCGGAGCTGGCACCGTTGCATTCGCTCGGCGGCGATGCTTGGGAACGCGCGCGCAAGAAAGCCGCCGAGAAGGTGCGCGACGTCGCCGCCGAGCTGCTCGCCATCTACGCCCAGCGCGAGGCCCGCGGCGGCGAATCGATCAACATCGATCGCGGCATGGTCGAGGAATTCGGCACCAGCTTCCCGTTCGAGGAAACGCCCGACCAGGAGCAGGCGATCGACGCGGTGCTGCAGGACCTGGCCGCGCCGCGCGCGATGGACCGCGTGATCTGCGGCGACGTGGGCTTCGGCAAGACCGAGGTCGCGCTGCGCGCAGCCTTCGCCGCGGCGACCGCCGGCAAACAGGTGGCCGTGCTGGTGCCCACCACCCTGCTCGCCCAGCAGCACTACCGCAACTTCGCCGACCGCTTCGCCGACTGGCCGGTGAAGGTCGACGTGCTCTCGCGCTTCAAGTCGTCCAAGGAAGTCACCGAGGCGCTAAAGCGCCTGGCCGACGGGCAGATCGACGTCATCGTCGGCACGCATAAGCTGCTGCAGCCGGATATCAAGTTCAAGAACCTGGGCCTGGTGATCGTCGACGAGGAGCAGCGCTTCGGCGTGCGCCAGAAGGAGCAGCTCAAGAAGCTGCGCGCCGAGGTCGACCTGCTCACGATGACCGCCACGCCGATTCCGCGCACGCTCAACATGGCGATGGCCGGGCTGCGTGACCTCTCGCTGATCACCACGCCGCCGGCGCACCGCATGGCGGTGCGCACCTTCATCAGCGTGTGGGACCCGGCGACCATCCGCGAGGCGTTCCAGCGCGAGCTTTCGCGCGGCGGCCAGGTGTATTTCCTGCACAACGAAGTGGAGTCGATCGAGCGCACCGCGCGCGAGCTGCAGGAGCTCATCCCCGAGGCGCGCATCGGCATCGCCCACGGCCAGATGCCCGAGCGCGAGCTGGAACGCGTGATGGCCGATTTCCACCGCCAGCGCTTCAACGTGCTGGTGTGCACGACCATCATCGAGACCGGCATCGATATCCCGACCGCCAACACCATCATCATCAACCGCGCCGACCGCTTCGGCCTGGCCCAGCTGCACCAGCTGCGCGGTCGCGTCGGCCGCTCGCACCACCGCGCCTACGCCTACCTGATCGTGCCCGACCGCAAGGCGATCACGGCCGATGCCGAAAAGCGCCTGGAAGCTCTCGCCTCGCTCGAGGAACTGGGCGCCGGCTTCACCCTGGCCACGCACGACCTGGAGATCCGCGGCGCCGGCGAGCTGCTCGGCGAGGAGCAATCCGGCCAGATCCAGGAGATCGGCTTCGGCCTCTATACCGAGCTCCTCGATCGCGCCGTGCGCGCCTTGAGGAGCGGCAAGTTGCCCGACTTCGACCTCTCCTCCGAACACGAGACGGAAGTCGAACTGCACCTGCCGGCACTGATCCCGGACGACTACCTGCCCGACGTCCACACGCGCCTGACCCTCTACAAGCGTATCGCCAGCGCGAAGAACGAGGACCACCTGCGCGACCTGCAGGTGGAAATGATCGACCGCTTCGGCCTGCTGCCGGAACCGGCCAAAGCGCTGTTCGCGCTGTCGAGCCTCAAGCTGATGGCCACCCCGCTGGGCATCCGCAAGCTCGATCTGGGCGCCAACGGGGGCCGCATCACCTTCCGCGACAAGCCCGAGATCGAGCCGATGGCCATCATCCGCCTGATCCAGAGCCAGCCGCGCGTCTACAAACTCGATGGCCAGGACAAGCTGAAGATCACCCTGGACCTGCCCGGCGCCGCCGAACGCATCCGCGCCGCCCAGGAAGTCCTCGTCCAGCTCGGCGCACGCCGCCCTGCCTGACGCACCTGCTCCTTCTCCCCTCCGGGGCGACGGCTGGGGTGAGAGGTCGGGGCTCGCGGCCTCCCGAGCCTATCCGCGATCCAACGGACTCACGACTCCGCGCCCGCCCCGATTGAGCACATGCGTGTAGATCTGGGTGGTCGACACATCGGCATGCCCCAGCAACTCCTGGATCGTGCGCAGGTCATACCCATCCTCCAGCAGATGCGTGGCAAACGAATGCCGCAACGTATGGCAGGTCGCCGGCTTGGCCAGCCCCGCCCGCATCCGCGCCTGTTTGACCGCCCGTTGCAGGCGCGACTCGTCCAGGTGATGCCGCCGCTCATGACCGTCGCGCGGATCATGGCTGCGCACCGACGCCGGGAACACGTACTGCCAGCCCCACTCGGCGGCAGCCCGCGGATACTTGCGCGCCAGCGCATCGGGCAGCCAGACCCGGCCGAATCCCGCCTGCAGGTCACGCTGGTGGATGCGCCTGGCTTCCTCCAATTGCGCCTGCAGCGGATCGACCAGGCCGGCAGGCAGCATGGTGCGACGATCCTTGCCGCCCTTGCCCTGCCTCACGACCAGCTCGCCCTTGCCGAAGTCCACGTCCTTCACCCGCAAGCGGACGCACTCCATGAGTCGCAACCCCGCGCCATACAGCAGACCGGCCATCAGCCAGGGCGTGCCCGTGAGCTCGTCCAGCAATGCCGTCACCTCCGGGCGCGTGAGGACGACCGGCAGTCGCTGCGGTTTCTTCGCCCGCTCGATGCCATCCAGCCAAGGCAGTTCCACGCCAAGCACCTGCTTGTAGAGAAACAGCAAGGCGGATAACGCCTGATTCTGGGTCGACGCAGAAACGCAGCCGTCCACCGCCAGCCGGGTCAGGAACCGCTCGATCTCCGGCGCCCCCATGTCCGAGGGATGCCGCTTGTCGTTCGCCAGGATGAACCGACGGATCCATCCGACGTACGCCTCTTCGGTCCTTCGTGCCATTCCCAGACGCCGGATCCGTGCACGCACCTGCTCCAGCAACCGTGGTTGTCGCCCGGATTCCACGCTTGCGACGCCGTCCACCTCGTGAAAGGATGCCATCAGTCCACTCCGGCAAAGGCTGCCAGATTAGGCCGCCGGATTAGGCTGCAAGAAGACGGGCAAGGCATTGATGGATGTGGGTAAGGGGCCACGCGGCACGTAGGCGAGCACCCGTTAGGCCGCGAGATTACACCGCGAATCGAAATCTACTTTGAGTTAGGCCCTTGCTTGGCACCACTTCCGCAAGGTTCGCTTCGGCCGTGCCTTTGCCAGCTTGCAGGTCTCGGCCCGTCAAGCCTGCCTTTGCAGCGCTGCCGCAAGCCCCGGGCATCCAAAGCTGGTAGCGTTGCCCTCGGTGGGGTTCACGTCTCACGCCAGGCCCGGCAAAGCTCGCTCAGCCATGGCGCGGCGCAAGCCCCTAACTCTTCGTCCAAGCGGACACGCGTACCGCGTGCCGCTTAACTCAAGCGTTAGGCTCCAAATTGAAACTAAAGGTAGCGATTGCAGAGTTGGGAGAAATTCCGCGGCCACTTGGCGTGGCTGCGGCAGCTTCGATCGTTCTCAGTGTGGTTTTGCTACTCACTGCCATCATT